>DATLHO010000157.1:0-7991 GCA_035539855.1 Kapaibacterium sp. (SeqCode)
GCGTCGAGATCTCGATGACGCGGACGTCGGGCTGCGGCGCCTCGAACGCGAGGTTCTGCAGCCACACCGACTGCTCGGTCGGCGCGATGTGCGCCTGCAGCGCGAGGTTGACGTGCTCGAGCTCGAGGTGCGTGTAGTCGACGCGCCGCGCGATCGTGTCCAGGTCGGGCTCGACGGTGCGGTCGTTGATGATCACCGTGCCGTCGACGATCTCGAACGCCTGGACGTCGATGTCCCAGTTGAAAGGCGTCTTGAGTGTGTCCTTCGATGGCTTGGTGATGCGGTCGAAGTTCCAGACCGAGTCGGTCGCGTTGCGGATCAGGCGGACGATGGGGCGGTGGAGAATGGCGCGCGCGCCGACGACCTTCTGCTCGAAGATCGGGCGCAGCGAGTAGGCGAGATCGACGACCGGAGCCTCGATCATCGTCGTGCCGTCGGCGAACAGGCGCACGCCGCGCAGCTTCAGTCCCGTCAGCACGTTGCCGCTGATCGCGTCGACCTCGACACGTCCCTGCAACTGGTTGTTGAGCGCCGCCAGACCCTCGCCGATCGCCCACGAGCGGAACGTCTCGAGCTGCGTCAGACCGATGACGACCGCGCAGATGAACGCGACGATCGTGACCGCGAAGACGCCCACGCGTGCTGCGATCTGAACGCCCCGGTAGAGCTTGCGGTAGCCGGTATTGATAGCGCTGGGCATCGACTCCGTTGTGAACGGCGATCAGCAGTCGGAGCGGATGCGGTCGATGATCCCGGAGGTCGAGCGACCTTCCACGAACTCGATGACGCGAACCTCACCGCCCCGCGATCGGACAACATCCGAGCCAACGATGTACCGAGGTCCCTCGGTCGCCGCCGGATCGTAATCCCCACCCTTGACCAGCACGTCCGGCTCGATCGCCCGGATCAGCTCGTAGGGGGTGTCCTCTCCAAAGATTGACGTGAAGTCGACCGCGCGTAACGAGGCGACGAGCCCCGCGCGATCGGTTTCGTGCATCACCGGTCGGGCGTTGCCCTTGAGTCGTCGCACCGACGCATCGTCGTTGATGCCGACGATGAGCACGTCGCCGAGCGAGCGCGCGATCTCGAGGTACTGGGCGTGACCGATGTGCAGGATGTCGAAGCATCCGTTCGTGAAGACGATCCGACGCCCCTCGCGGCGCAACGCCGCGCAGCGCTCGGTGATCTCCTCACGGGTAAGAATCCGACGCACGATTGTTCTCCGGGTTCAAGTCCGCGCGCAAAGGGCGGGAGTGCCCGTCGTTGCCGGCGCGATGATTCAGGTGGTCACGCGCTCCCGGCAGTCGTCGATGAGCGCGTCGCGCAGCTCGGCGAAGCGTACCGGCACGGTGCCGACCTGCGCGCAGACGACGCCCGCGGCATGGTTGGCGATCACGGCCGCCTCGCGCACGCTCGCGCCGGCCGCGCACGCGGTCGACAGCGTCGCGATCACGGTGTCGCCGGCGCCGGAGACGTCGGCGACCTGCATGGCGCGCGTCGGCACGAGCACCGGCTCCTCGTCGCGGCCGGCGATCATCATGCCGTCGGCGCCGAGCGTGAGGATGACGTGATCGCTCTCGAGGCGCCGCAGCAGCTCGCGCGCACCGCGGCGGCGATCCTCGTCGGTGCGCAGCGACGTGCGCAGCGCGTCCTCGGCCTCCTTGCGGTTCGGCTTGAAGACGGTCACGCCGCGATACTCGAAGAAGTTCCGGTCCTTCGGATCGACGTGCACCGGCAGCCCGAACTCGCGCGCGAGCGCGACGACGCTGTGGATCAGCGATGCGGTGATCACGCCCTTGTTGTAGTCCTGGAGGATGATTCCGTCGAGCTCGTCGAGACGTTCGGCGAGCGTGTCGAGCACGAGCTGCTCGATCTCCGGCGCGATCTCTCCGCGATGCTCTTTGTCGACGCGACAGATATGCTGGCTGGCGGCGATGATGCGCGTCTTCTCGCTCGTGCGCCGGGCCGCGTCGGTGACGAGACCCTGGTCGCCGATGCCGAGTGCGTTGAGCAGCAGCCGGAGGTGCTCGCCGGCCGCGTCGTCGCCGACGACGCTGATGAGCAGGGGAGAGGCCCCAAGCTCGACGAGGTTGTAGCCGACGTTGGCTGCGCCGCCGGGGTGCTCGCTTTCTTCTTCGATCTCGACGACCGGCACCGGCGCCTCCGGCGAGATGCGCGAGACGTCGCCGCGAAAGAACCGGTCGAGCATGACGTCGCCGATGACCGCGATGCGGCGGCCGGTGAAGCCGCCGAGGAGCTGGTCGATACGGGGTTCCGAGAGATTCATCACTGGATCGAGGTTGGGGGCAGGGCGCATCGGTCTGCCGGAGCGGGACGAGCGCCAACGAACACACAGAACGGCAAGATATCAGGCCCGGGGAAATAGGAAAGCCCCGGCGCGCGCCGGGGCTTTCTGCAATTCTCGATGTCGGGCGATCAGCCGAGGTACGCGCGCAGCGCTTTCGAGCGCGACGTGTGGCGCAGGCGGCGGATGGCCTTCTCCTTGATCTGGCGGACGCGCTCGCGGGTGAGCTGGAAGCGCTCGCCGATCTCCTCGAGCGTCAGCGAGTGCTCGCGGTCGAGCCCGAAGTACAGGCGGATGACCTCGGCCTCGCGATCCGAGAGGGTCGAGAGCGCGCGGCGCACCTCGATCTTCAGCGACTCGCTCATCAGGCCCTGGTCCGGCGCCGGCTGCGACTCGTTGGTCAGCACGTCGAGCAGGCGGTTGTCCTCGCCCTGGGCGAACGGTGCGTCGACCGAGAGATGGCGGCCGGAGATCTTGATCGTCTCGGCGACCTCGGTCATCGTCATGTCGAGCTCCTCGGCGAGCTCGGCCGCGGTCGGCTCGCGCTCGTACTGCTGCTCGAGCTCGGAGAACTTCTTGCCGATCTTGTTGAGGGCGCCGACACGGTTGAGCGGCAGGCGGACGATGCGCGACTGCTCGGCGAGCGCCTGGAGGATCGACTGACGGATCCACCAGACCGCGTACGAGATGAACTTGAAGCCGCGCGTCTCATCGAAACGCTTTGCGGCCTTGATCAGTCCGAGATTCCCCTCGTTGATGAGGTCACCGAGCGAGAGTCCCTGATTCTGGTACTGCTTTGCGACCGAGACGACGAAGCGCAGATTAGCCTTCACCAAACTTTCGAGAGCCCTCTCGCCTTCGAGACCGCCACGCTTGATGCGCTTGGCGAGCTCGATCTCCATATCCGGGGTCAGGAGCTCGACCTTGCCGATCTCCTGCAGATAGCGATCGAGCGACTGGCTCTCGCGATTGGTATACTGCTTTGTTATCCGCACAGAAACACCTCAAAGGATGTAAAAGACGATTGCTCGTTTCTTGATTTGCTTTCTTGATTTGCTGCAGTAGGCCCACGTCCGACCGTCCGCTCTCCTAGGGTGACGTACCAGCGAGCGCTTTCATCAGCTCGTCACTGTTTTTTGTACGTCGGAGCGCTGCCGCGGAGATGACTCGGAGTCCGTTGACGGACGAGTGCTCGTCGAAGTGGGTGTCGGTGACCAGCGCGAGGCGCGACTCGAGCGCCATGGCGGCCACGATCGCGCTGCGGTGACCTCTCAATGACCCAGACGACGAAAGTAAGAGCCCGATTGTTTTACTGTAGCGACTGCTCGCTCCGAGAATCTTCAGCCCGAAGAGCGCGCGATCGACGATGATTCTGTCGGATTCTCCGTCACAGGCGCTATAAATCTCCGACGCCTGGACGAACGTGCTGAAACACGAGACCGCCGCCATCAGCCTCCGCAGCAGGCTCTCGCGGCCCGACGGCGCGGTCAGAAACTCCACGATCAGATCGGTCTCGACGAGAATGCCCGTCAATGCGTCACCCCGGGGGGCGCTCCGGCGGATCGCAGTAGCGCGTCGAGCCGGCCGCCCAGCGGCGTCGCGTCGGCGATTCCCTCGCCGGCGAGCACGTAGGCGGCGATGTCCTCGCCGAGCTTCTGCACCGCGGCGACGCGCTCGATCGTCGCGCGATCGACCCCGCGCGAGGCGAGCAGCCCCGGATCCTCGGACGCCGGCTCGACCCTCACGCGCAGAAACAGCGCGCCGGAGGCCCGGATCTCGTCGGCAATCGCGTGCGGAACGACGATGCGATCGCCTTCGAGCTCGGCCTGGAAATCTGCGAGGAGGGGCATTGGACGACGTGTCGTGAAACAGACCCGCGGGGCCGACGGGGTCCCGCACTTACTCTGATACGCCCGGCTGCACGGCGTTGTTCCCTCGAGGGACGATGGGGACCGATTACTGCACCTGCTCCGATCCTCCGCCAAGGGCGTCGGAACGTGGCTCGGCGGCCTGATTGGATTGTGCGACCACGTCCGGCTCAGCGTGGTTCGAGCATCTGAGCGAGGATGCGCTCGAGGGTCGCGCGGGTCGTTTCGGCGGCGATTCCGACGCTCCGTCCCCGCTCGCGCTCCATCTCGCGCGAGCTCCGCAGGGCGATCACGGCGCCGGCAAAGTCGCCGACCCGGTAGAGCACGACCGCGCGGTAGACCTCCGACTCGGCGCTCGTCGGAACGCCCTCGCCGAACAGCGCCGCGACCGTCTCCGGATCGCGCAGCTGCGCGGCGTTGTGGACGATCTGCTCCATCAGAAAGCGCGCGTACGAGAGCTCGTCGGCACCCGTCGTCGAGCGCACCGGCTGCACCGCGAGGGTGTCCGAGCGCAGGCGCCGTGCGGGATCGAGGAACAGCTCGGCGCGCATGGTGTAGCGTCCGGCCGGCAGTCGGTTCGATGCCTCCGACGAGAGCATCACGACGCGCTCGCACCGTCCGTCGATCGTCGGAAACAGCAGCGAGTCGACGACCTCCTGAAAGCCCCAGCCGAGCTGCGAGCCCGTCGCGTCGAAGTAGAACAGCTCACCGCTTCCGGGCCGGCAGACCGACGGATCGCCGAGGCGCAGGCGCAGGAACAGGGGGGAGCCGATGTGGAAGCGCACGGTGTCGGTCGGGCCCTCGACGGGCTCCAGAACGATGGCTCCCGGCGCTGGCATGCGCAGCCGTTCGGCGGTGCCGACGGTGCCCGGACGGTCGGCGCGAGAGGAGGTCGTCGACGAAGCGCCGGAGCACCCTGCGAGGGCGGCGCCGAGCAGTGAAAAAACTGTCAGAAACGTCGCGGAAAGCGCGATTCGGGAGGTCTTTGTGACGGTCATCGAGGAAAATTGACTTTGGCCGGATGAGAGTCTATCTTGATCGCAATGAGTGCCATCCCGGAGCAGCGCGAGCAGGTGTCAGGGCGGATCATCGAAGGATCCCGCACCGGCTTCGCGTCGACCCACGACCCTGGCGCTCGCCAGGCGTCCGAGCACATCCGGACTCCGGGCACTGCCACCCGACCCGCCAACGACTCACGCACCTTTCACTGTTCTGAGAGGCGGCATCAATGTTCATAACATTCGAAGGCATCGACTGCTGCGGCAAGTCGACGCAGGCCAGACTGCTGGCCACACGGCTCGAAGAGACGGGACGCAGCGTGATGATGCTTCGCGAGCCTGGCGACACCAGGCTGTCCGAGCACATCCGGGAGATTCTGCTGAACAAGAAGTTCGAGGAGATGAACGAGCGGACGGAGCTTCTGCTGTTCGCCGCAAGCCGTGCGCAGCTCGTTGCCGAAGTGATCCTGCCGGCCCTCGAGCAGGACAAGATCGTCATCTGCGATCGATTCTACGATTCCACCGTCGCCTATCAGGGCTACGGCCGACAGCTTCCTCTCGAAGATATCATTCACATCAATCGCATCGCGACGCAGGAGCTCGTGCCCGACATGACGTTCTTCATCGACGTCTGTCCGGAGGTGGCGTTCGAACGCTGCCAGGACCGGTTCGAGGGACGAGACAGGATGGAGGAGAGCGGGATCCGCTTTTACGAGCGGGTCATGAACGGGTACATGAGAATCGCGCAGGAGAACGGCGGACGGTTTTATATTGTGAACGGGCACAAGCGTGTCGACGATGTTCACTCGACCATCTGGCGTCTCATCCTCGAGCGGAGCGGCGAGCTCCCCGCGGCGATGCAACCGGCTTCGGCCGATGAAGCCTTGACTGGAGAGTTGGCCGAAGCGTCGATCGCGCTCTAGGAACGCGGCCGTAACCTTCCGATCCCACCTGGTGTCCTTTACAACGCCTGGCCGCGGCCCGAGAGAGATTCTCGGGCGCCGCCAGGCGTTTCCGTCTCCTCCAGTGCCCGTCACGGCATCACGCCTCACACATACGAGCCATGCAGAACTTCGTATCGCGTTCACCGCGTCGTGCCGCTCTAGCGTTCCTCGCGCTCGTCGCCGCCGCACCCGCACTGCGCGCCCAGGTCGTCTCGCAGACGCTCTCGCTGACGGGCGACTTCGGGACCTCGTTCTACATCGGCGAGTTCAACAGTCTCGATCGCAGCGGCACGTTCAATCCGAGCGCGGGCGTCGACGTCGGCGGCGGGCTGAAGTACCAGATCGCCTCGAACTTCGCGCTGGTGGCGTCGATCGGCTATACGCGGCTGTCGTACGTCGTGGACGACTACGTGCGCTCGCGCTACAGCTCGAACTTCTTCGGACCGCTCAGCAACACGACCTACCCCGGCACGACGATCCCGCTGACGAAGCTCAACTACATCGACTACACGCGCTACGTGCTCTTCGGTCAGAGTCACTTCAACGTCAACGCGCAGCTCGTTCCGTACTTCACGCTCGGCCTCGGACTCATCGACTTCTCGGTAAGCAACAGCGTCGGCGACGAGCTGCCGACGAACATCACCGGAACCTACTCGCACCAGTCGCTGGTGATGCCCGTGGGCTTCGGGCTGCAGTACTATCTCGATGATCGCCTTTCGGTCCACGGACAGGCGCTGTTCTACGTCAACGCCAGCGACTACCTCGACGGGTACGCGCACTTCACCGACTTCGAGCGAACGCCGGGTGGCAATGGTCCGGGAACGCTCGCGACGCCACCGGATTATCCCTTCACGCTGACGCTCGGCGCGTCGTACGCGATCTACCTGCCGGAGAAGCCGTACCGCCCGCCGATCGCGGCCGCACCGCAGCCGAAGCCGCAGCCACAGCCGCCGGAGCAGCCGTCGGAGGGGCGACCGCAGATCGAGGCCACGCCGCGCGACACGACGCCGACGCCGCTGGCGTCGGAGCAGCCGGCGACTCCGCAGCCTCCGCGCGACTCGCTCATGGCCGCGGCCGACAGCGACGCCGACGGACTGAGCGACAGCAGCGAGACGAGCCGATTCATGACCAACCCGTCGGCCGCCGACAGCGACGCCGACGGACTCGGTGACGCCGACGAGGTCTACCGCTACAACACCTCGCCGAACAACATCGACACCGATCGCGACGGACTCGGCGACGGCAACGAGGTGCTCGTGCACAACACCGATCCGCTCGACGCGGACTCGGACAACGATCTGCTCGTCGACGGTGACGAGGTCAACGGCACGCGCACCGACGCGCTCTACGCCTCGGCCGACGGCAGCGCGCTCGGCAGCGACGTGCTCGCCGTGCGTCAGCAGACCGATCCTCTCGATCCCGACACCGACGGCGACGGCGTTCCCGACGGCCTTGACGCGTGCCCGACCGTCGCCGGCGATGCCGCGCTGCGCGGCTGTCCCGCGTTCGCCGCGGCCGCCACCGGATCACCGGCCATCGAGTCGGTCGGATCGGAGTACCGCGCCGACTTCGAGGGCATCACCTTCCGCACGAACACCGACGACTTCGACTTCTCGCGACCCGGTACGCAGGGCGAACTCGCGCGCCTTCTCGATCTCGTGCGCGAGTGCGACGACATCGGCGTGCTGATCGAAGGACACACCTCGGGCGAAGGCAACCCGCGCTGGAACGAAACGCTCTCCGCGCGTCGCGCGCGCCGCGTCTACGACTGGCTACGCGCCAACGGCGTCGCCGATCGCAAGCTGCTCGGCTCCGTCGGCTACGGCAACCGCATGCCGAAGGTCGCCGAGACCGGCGCCGCCGCCGAGCTCGAATC
>DATLHO010000158.1:0-63438 GCA_035539855.1 Kapaibacterium sp. (SeqCode)
CCGTATAGCGCCCCGGTGGCACAGGGCTTCTCATTCGTACATCTCTGAACGCGCGACGCAACGCAACGCTGTCGCCGACGCGATCGGGCAGCAGTGGACGCGGCATCGGTGCGCTCAGCCCATCGCCCGACGTCCATACGACCGCACCGCTGGAGTCGCGGAGCTGGATGCGCATCTGCTCGATGCCCGCGAAGAACTCGTCGCGCGCCGGCGGCAGCCGGCGGCGCGCGTGCAGTGCGATCGAGTCGCCAGTGACCTCGAGTCGCAACTCCAGTCGCGTCGAGTCGACGCCGAGCGGCAGCTCGCCGAACAGCGGACTCGAGCGCACGACGACGCCCCGGTCGGTCCGGATGGTCATCATCACATACTCGTCGCCCTCGACCAGACCGGCCTGCACCCACTTGACGCCGGCGTACACTGCCGGCGAGGCCGAACCCCGGACGCCGGCCGTGTCGATCGCGAGCTCGTGCCTGACGAGCGAGTCGACGCGGCGAACGCCGGGTCGATAGACCACGAAGCTCACCCACTGAATCCTGCGCGCCTCGGCGTCGAGCGCGACGGCGTCGGCGGCACCTACCTCGGCGCCGTCGGCGACACCGTCCACGGCGCGCGGGATCTCGAGCTCGAGCGCCCACTGTCCCGCCTCGAGCGGCGTGACGACGAGCTGCGGATCGAGCCGATCGAGCCGCTCGTCGACGTCCGGCCCTGCGCTCGTGGTCGACGGCACGCGAGGGGCGCACGCGGAGGTTAACAGCAACGCGAGAAGAAACAATCGCGCGTCGAGCCATATCCGCGCGTCTTCACACGGTCGCGCGTTGAGCGCGCTCATCGGCCCGCCCACGTCAGCTCCTCGCGCAGCACATACGGGCTCGGCTTTGCCGGGATCGTCGCGACGATGCTGTAGCGCCCGGGCGCCAGCGACTCGTGCGTCACGTCGTTGCGGCCATCGAAGCTGGCTCGGTAGCTCACGCGCTCACCGACGCGCGCCGGAAGCACCGGCCCGAGCGCCTGGGTGAACATCTGTCCGGCGCTCGAGGACCAGACGCGCTCGCCGGCGTCGCCGAAGATCTCGATGCGGAATTGCTCGCCGCTCGGCATGTACTCGTCGGGCGCGCCCGGACCGACGCGCTCGACCTCGAGCACGAAGTCTAGGCGACCCGCTCGCTCCTCGCTCGTGAGCGTCAGCGCGAGGCGCTCCGCGCTCGACGGCGCGATCTCGCCGCGCGACGTCATCGGCAGCTCGGCGATGCGGACGATCACGCCCTCGGCGCCGCTTGCGCGCATGACGACCTGCATCGGCGGCGTCGGCTCACCCCTCGGGCGCCACGCCACGCGGCCGGTCGCCGTCAGCGACGCCGCGCCATCGGCCCCCGCGATCCCGCTGGTCGGGATGTCGGTGGTCCCGAGCGAATCGATCATCGCTCCCGATCCGTCGTGCACCGTGAAGCTCACTTCGACGATGCCGCGCAGCAGCCGCATCGTCGGCGCGTCGGAGGTACCCGATGCGCCGGCCGAGAAGATGAACGAGTAGGTGCCGTCCCCGTTCGGGAAGACGTCGAAGGTCGGGTGGAGCGATTCGTAGACGGGGCTCGACTGGCGCTCGATCGCGACGCGATCGAGTCCGGCGCCGCCTGTCGTCGTGGTGCCGCGGCTCGAGCCGCAGCCGGTCGCCGCGACGAGCGCGACGAGCATCGGAATGATCACTGCGTGAGAAGTCATGATTGGCATCCTCGAAGTTACGCCGGGCCGCCGCGCGGTGAAACGACCCGGCGGCGTGTATCTTCCGACGATGACCTACCACGAGCGTTTCATGCAGCTCGCAATCGAGCAGGCGCGACAGGCGCGTGAGCTCGACGAGGTGCCCGTCGGCGCCGTCGTCGTGCGCGACGGCGCGGTGATCGCCAGCGCGCACAACGAGACCGTGGCTCGTCACGACGCGACCGCGCACGCCGAGCTCATCGCTATCCAGCGCGCCGCGATCGTCACGGGCGATCCACGTCTCGACGGCTGCTCGCTGTACGTGACGCTCGAGCCGTGCCCGATGTGCGCCGGAGCCATCGTGCTCGCCCGCGTCTCGCGGCTGTTCTTCGGAGCCTTCGATGCGCGTGCCGGCGCGGCCGGCACGCTGTATGCAATCACCGCGGATGCGCGGCTAAACCATCGCGTCGAGACACACGGAGGCATCCTCGATCACGACTGCGCGGAGCTGTTGCGCGCATTCTTCGGAGAGCGCCGCGACACGCGGGCAGTCGACGGGGGCACTGCATGAGCGAGTCGACGAGCGGCACGCTCTACATCGTTCCGACGCCGATCGGAAACCTCGAGGACATCACGCTGCGCGCGCTGCGAATCCTTCGAGAGGTCGGCACGATCGCCTGCGAGGACACCCGCGTCACCTCGAATCTCCTGCGCCACTTCGAGGTACCGCAGAAGCGATTGATCAGCTACTTCGCGGGCAACGAGCGCGAGCGCCTCGCGCAGCTCATCGGCATCCTGCGCGGGGGCGACGACATCGCGCTCGTCAGCGACGCGGGCACGCCCGGCATCAGCGATCCCGGCGCACGGCTCGTCGTCGCGGCGATCGAGCACGACATCCGGATCGTCCCGCTTCCCGGACCGACCGCGGTGATCCCCGCCGTCGTCGCGAGCGGACTGCCGACCGACGCGGTTCTGTTCGAGGGATTCCTTCCCCACAAGAAGGGACGCCAGACGATGCTCCGACGGCTCGCAGAGGTCCCCTCGACGTTCGTGCTCTACGAGTCGCCGCACCGCATCGTCAAGGCACTCAACGAGCTCGCCGAGCACTGCGGCGCCGATCGCCGCGCCTGCGTCGCGCGCGAGCTGTCGAAGCTCTTCGAGGAGGTCACACGGGGCACGCTCGCCGAGCTCGCGGCCAACTACGGCGCGCGCGCCTCGATCAAGGGAGAGTTCGTGGTGGTCGTGCAGGGAGCTCCGCAGAAGAGCGGCCGCCGTCGCGACTCCGGAGTCGAAGAGGAGGAAGACTGACCGGGCCCCAATGGCCCGATGGAAACTCATTCAGCGTGGGAATGTCATGAGAGTCCTGTTCATTGCAGTGGTCGCCGTGGGGCTGCTCGGATGCGAGAGTGAGGGAGATGCAGCGGGCGGCGACTCGACGTCCCGCTTTGAGCGCGGGATGGAGCGCGTCGGCGAGAGTATCGAGAACGCGGCGGCGGATGTCGGCACCGAGGTGTCCGAGACCCGCATCCAAATGATCCTCGACAACATCAAGGGGATGGACTCGGTACAGGCGGAGATCACCGGCGAGGCCAGCGTCACGCTCATCGGGTCGGTCGCCAGCGAGGAGGCGCGCTCGGAGGCCGAGCGTCTCGTGCGCAGCATCGAGGGCGTCACGAGCGTCCGCAACGCGATCGCCGTCGGCGGCGCGACGCTGGATACGAGCGCCGCATCAGGCACGGGCGCCGCGACGACAGGCGACGACACGACCCGAGGCGGCGCGGCCGCGGGCTCGCGCTAGCCCGAGCGATCGCCGCAGCTTTCGTATGTTCGCGCCCTCTCCGGTTCGCCGGAGCATCACTGACGATCACGCAACGAACGAGCTCCTCACATGCACCGGAAGATCGACGCCTGGTACAGCCATCGGCTCAACAAGCAGATGGAGATCGTCACCTACGGGCACTTCGGCCCTGCCCTTCTGATGTTCCCGTCGGCCGGGGCGGACTACCTCGAGTACGAGCGGTTCTTTCTGATCGACTCGATCCGCCATCTCATCGATGCCGGCAAGGTCAAGGTCTTCTCGATCAACTCGATCAATCTCGAGAGCTGGCTCAACCATCGGATCGGTGGTCGTCAGAAAGCGATCCGCCATCAGCAGTACAACGCGTACATCGAGAACGAGGTCGTGCCGTTCATCCGCAACTCGATGGGCGGCTCCGGCAGCATCATCACCTGCGGCGTTTCGCTCGGCGCGTTCCACGGCGCGAACATGCTGTTTCGTCGGCCCGACCTCTTCGGCGGAACGATCGGTCTCAGCGGCATCTACGATCTGAAGGAGTACGCGGGTGGCTACTGGGATCAGGACGTCTACTTCAACTCGCCGGTCGACTACCTGCCACACCTCGGCGATCCGCAACTCGGAATGCTGCGCAACGGCAAGTCGATCCACTTCCTGAGCGGCTCGGGTCCCTACGAGGCGCCGCAGGAGTCACGACGCATCTCGGAGATCCTCTCGCGCAAGGGCGTCCACAGCAACGTCGAAGTCTGGGGCGCCGAGTGGTCGCACGACTGGCCGACGT
Organism: Kapaibacterium sp. (SeqCode); assembly: GCA_035539855.1. Lineage (GTDB taxonomy): Bacteria > Bacteroidota > Ignavibacteria > OLB7 > OLB7 > DATLHO01. The sequence continues at coordinate 4,275 of DATLHO010000158.1, forward strand.
GGCGCGAGATGCTGCCGAGCTATCTCGGACGACTGCTGGGATAGGGAGGTTCGCGGGCCGTTGCGCCGTCCGGCCGCTCGTCCGGACGGGCGTGACGTCCTAGCGGATTGCCAGCCACTTCGCCACGATCAGCGCGACGCCGATCGCGAACGCCTGGAAGGTGCGGCGCTCCGAGCGCACCGCCATGCCCCACTCGATTCGCCGGTCGCGGCCGGGCTCGTATGGCGTCAGCCGCGGAAGAAAGCGCCGCACGCCCGCGCGGTACCGCGCGTAGTCCTCAGCGAACGCGCCGGCGAGGTAGTCCTCCTCACGCGAGACGATCATCGTGTACTGGAAGACGAACCACACCAGCGTCGCGACGATGAGCCACGGGACGTTGGCCATCACGCCGAGTCCGGTGTACATCAGGATGTTGCCCACGTACAGTGGGTTGCGCACGTATGCGAACGGGCCGGACACGACGAGCCGCGAGCCGCCGACCGAGCCGGTCACGCGCGTCTCGGAGCTTGCATGTCCGACACCCCAGAACCGGATCGCCTCGCCGACGAGCGCGACGAGCCCCCCGACGACAAGACTCGTCACCGTCGGCCGGCCGAAGAGCAGGCCGAGCACGAGAAAGGGAATGGGAGTGTAGCTGCGGTAGGAAAAGAGAGTCTCGCGAAGATCTGCCATTAGCGAAGGGCTCCCTCGATCTGCACTCCGTGGGTCCTGAGCCAGCGAATCGACGACTCGTAGTCGGGATCGAACTGCTCGACGAGCTGCCAGAAGCGTGGCGAATGGTTGAACTGCTTCAGGTGACAGAGCTCGTGGATGACCACGTATCGGAGAACAGCGGGAGGGAAGAGGATGAGCCGCCAGTTGAATGATAGGTTCCCGGTGCGCGAGCAGCTGCCCCACTTCGTCCGCTGATCGCGGATCGTCAATCGCCGGTACTTGACACCGATGAGCCCGGCCAGGCGCTCGGCCTCGCGCTCGATCGCCGGCGCGGCCTGCGCACGGATCCACCCACGGACCGCCTCCTTGACCTCGCCGTCGTAGCCGATCGGAAGCGCGACCCGCAGCTCCGAGCCCGCCAGCTCGATCTCCGGCCGCCGAACGCTGCAGTTGAGAATCGACACCGTGTACTCGCGGCCGTAGATGCTCACCCGGCTGCCGCTCGTCAGCTCCGGCGCGCGCGTCGATGGTGCGAGCGTCTCGAGATGGCGCAGCACCCACTCCTGCTTCTCCCGGATGAAGTCATCGGGATTGACATAGCGGCGCATCCGCGTCGGGAACGTCACCACGACGCCATCATGCGCCGAGATCGTGATCCGCACATGCTTGGCCCGGGCGCTCCGACGAATCGTGTATTCCACCGTCCGCCCGTCGAGGCGCACGGTGTACACGGGATGTGGGACGGGAGCGGTCGGCATGGTGCAAAGATATTCTCCGGCAGGGGCAGGGAGGAAGTGGAAAGCGCAACCGTCGGCCGGTATTTGCCTTTTGTCATTGTCGCCGCTTTCGGTCTAACTTGCGGGTCTTCCCCTCAGAGGAGGGTTACCCCAACGGCACTGATCGAGGCGACGTGAAGGCGATCTCCATGCTCGGCGCGCTGGCGCTGGCGACATTCATTGCGACGGGCTGCTCCGACAGCTCGACCGAGGATCCCGTCGAGGCGTACAAGAGCCTCGTCGAGGCCGCCTCGAAGAAGGACTACGGCTACCTCTACGACGCTCTCGACCGCGACATGCGGCTCGGCTTCGACTCGCTGATCGCGATGAGCTACCGCTCGCGTGCGTCGATGACGCCGGACGAGCGTGGTTTCTGGGATACCGTCGGCACCCGCCCGGCGCGCGACGCGTTCATCGCCGTGATGGGACGCGACCCGATGTACACCGCGAGCCTGGCCGGCGGCTACACCGTCGTCAAGGCAGACACCCTCGTCGTGCTGTCGATCGAGCGCAACGGCACCGGCGAGCTGCGCTACTTCACACCCGAAGGGGGCAAGCTCAAGGTCACCTCGGCGCCGCTGGCGCCGCAGTCGGAGATGCCGCCGGGGCATCCCGGGACGGGCGACCAGGGCATGGGCGATCCGCACGGCGGGGGAATGCCCGCGCCGGACGACAGCGTCCACTCCGGCGTCACGCCGCAGCCGCCGCCCGGCGGCGACAGCGGGCGGTAGGCGCGGAAGCGCGAAATCGTGGCGTAATCGCCTTCAATGCAAACGATTGGATGCAAATGACCCCTTGCCTCGATCGGGGGCTGCCGGCTATATTAGCGGGCTGTTTTGTTGCCAAGTGAACCGTTCAGACCATCTTATTAGCCAGTAGCCGTGCCGACAATCAACCAGCTCGTCCGCAAGGGACGCGAAAACAAGCCGTACAAGAGCTCCTCGCCCGCGCTCGACTCCTGTCCGCAGCGTCGCGGCGTGTGCACGCGCGTGTACACGACGACGCCGAAGAAGCCGAACTCGGCTCTGCGCAAGGTCGCCCGCGTGCGCCTGACGAACCAGATCGAGGTGACCGCCTACATTCCGGGCGAGGGCCACAATCTGCAGGAGCACTCGATCGTGCTGATTCGCGGCGGACGAGTGAAGGATCTGCCGGGCGTGCGCTACCACATCATCCGCGGAACGCTCGACACGCAGGGCGTCGCCAACCGCCGCCAGGCGCGCTCGAAGTACGGCGCGAAGCGCCCGAAGTAATCGCGCGACGGCATGCGCTCGAGGGCTCGCGCCCGACGGCATGCGAGCGACGTCCCGGACGGTCGATCGCCCGGCGCAATGCCCGGGCTGTCTGAGCGTCGATCGAACGACGCCCAGCGATACGACGCACCGCAGCAGCGCACCGCAGCAGCGATCGCCTCACGAGGCACCGAGAAAGCAGTACAGTCAACAACCCAGGTATAGAGTAGCAGCAGTATGAGAAAGAAGCGCGCCGAGCGACGACTGGTGACCCCCGATGCGAAGTTCCAGGATGTGACCGTTGCACGGTTCATCAACAACCTGATGCAGGACGGCAAGAAGAGCACCGCACGGAACATCCTGTACGATGCGCTCGAGATCGTCGTCGAGAAGACGCAGCAGGAGCCGATCGAGGTCCTGCGCCGCGCCCTTCAGAACGCCTCCCCGGCGGTCGAGGTGCGCTCGCGTCGCGTCGGCGGCTCGACCTATCAGGTGCCGATGGAGGTCCGTCCGGACCGCCGCGCCGCCCTGGGGATCCGCTGGCTGATCCGCTTCGCGACCGAGCGTCGCGATCGCAGCATGCACGAGAAGCTCGCCGCCGAGCTCATCGCCGCCAGCAATGGCGAGGGTGGGGCCGTCAAGAAGCGCGAGGACACGCACCGCATGGCCGAGTCGAACAAGGCATTCGCGCACTTCCGCTGGTAGTACGCGCCGGTTGGCCCGCGTCGCTCCGAGATACGATGTGAACGATTGATCCGCGATGGTCACGACGCCGGTGACGGCGCCGTGGCCCGATGAGCACGCCTCGATACGATAACGATACACACACGCGTTTTTCCAACACCCTCATACTCATGCCACGCATATATCCGTTAGACCGGGTTAGGAACATCGGCATCATGGCCCACATTGATGCCGGCAAGACGACGACGACCGAGCGTATCCTCTTCTACACCGGCGTGCTCCATCGTATCGGCGAGGTGCACGACGGCGCTGCGACCATGGATTACATGGAGCAGGAGCAGGAGCGTGGCATTACGATCACCTCGGCCGCGACGACCTGCTTCTGGAAGGGCTCGCACGCGCAGTTCCCGGAGCATCGCTTCAACATCATCGACACGCCGGGCCATATCGACTTCACCGTCGAGGTCCAGCGCTCGCTGCGCGTGCTCGATGGCGCGGTCGCGCTCTTCTGCTCGGTCGGTGGCGTCGAGCCGCAGTCTGAGACCGTCTGGCGCCAGGCCGACAAGTACCAGGTGCCCCGCATCGCGTTCGTCAACAAGATGGACCGCGTCGGCGCCGACTTCCTCAAGGTCGTCCAGATGATGAAGGACCGCCTCGGGGCCAATGCCGTCCCGATGCAGCTTCCGGTCGGCCAGGGCGAGATGTTCAAGGGCATCGTCGACCTGATCGAGAACAAGGCGTACATCTTCCACGATCACACCCAGGGCTCGACGTGGGACGTCATCGACATCCCGCACGACATGGAGGAGCAGGCCCGCGAGTATCGCACCGCGATGCTCGAGGCGGTCGCCGAGGTCGATGACACGCTGCTGGAGAAGTACCTCGGCGGCGAGGACATCTCCTCCGAGGAGATCCGCAAGGTGCTCCGCGAGGCCTCGCTGCGGGTCAAGATCATCCCGGTCTTCCTCGGTTCGTCGTTCAAGAACAAGGGCGTGCAGCAGCTGCTCGACGCCGTCGTCGAGTTCATGCCGAGCCCGTACGACATCGGCGCGACCGCCGGTCATCATCCGGACTCGAACGAGCACATCGAGCGCGAGGCCAACGACAGCGAGTCGTTCGCCGGCCTGGCGTTCAAGATCATCGCCGACAAGTTCGTCGGCAAGCTGACCTTCGTGCGCGTCTACTCGGGCGTGCTGCAGGCCGGTTCCTACGTCGTCAACACGATCACCGGCAAGAAGGAGCGAGTCGGCCGTCTGCTGCAGATGCACGCGAACCATCGCGAGGACATCACCGAGGCCTACACCGGCGACATCGTCGCGCTCGTCGGCCTGAAGCAGACCAAGACCGGCGACACGCTCTGCGATGAGTCGAAGCCGATCGTCCTCGAGAAGATGGAGTTCCCGGAGCCGGTCATCGCCCAGGCCATCGAGCCGAAGACGAAGGCCGACCAGGACCGTCTCGGCGAGGCGCTGCAGAAGCTCGCCGAAGAGGATCCGACCTTCCGCGTCTCGGTCGACGAGGAGACGAACCAGACGATCATCCAGGGAATGGGCGAGCTCCATCTCGAGATCCTCGTCGATCGCATCAAGCGCGAGTTCCGCGTCGAGGCGAACGTCGGCAAGCCGCAGGTGGCCTATCGCGAGACGATCCGCCAGACCATCGACCAGGAGCACAAGTTCGTGCGCCAGTCCGGCGGTAAGGGACAGTACGGCCACGTCGTCATCGAATTCTCGCCGAACGAGCCCGGCAAGGGCTTCGAGTTCGTCAACGCGATCGTCGGCGGCGTGATCCCGCGCGAGTTCATCAAGCCGGTCGAGCAGGGCATCACCGAGGCGCTGCGCAACGGTGTCGTCGCTGGCTTCCCGGTCGTCGACATCAAGGCGAAGCTCCACTTCGGCTCGTACCACGACGTCGACTCGTCGGAGATGGCGTTCAAGATCGCCGCGTCGATGTGCTTCAAGGAGGCGTGCCGCAAGGCCAAGCCGGTGCTGCTCGAGCCGATCATGGCCGTCGAGGTCGTGACGCCCGAGGAGTACATGGGCGACGTCATGGGCGACCTCTCCGGCCGCCGCGGCCGGATCGAGGGCATGACCCCGCGCTCCGACGCCCAGGTGATCAAGGCGATGGTACCGCTGGCCGAGATGTTCGGCTACTCGACCACGCTGCGCTCGGCGACGCAGGGCCGCGCCATCTACTCGATGGTGATGGACCACTACGAGGAGGTGCCGAAGTCGGTCGCCGCCGAGATCGTCGAGAAGAGCGGCAAGGCGGTGGCTGCGTAGGCGGCCGGGCGTTTGCGACAGTCAGCAATTCAGTTCTCTATCTCATAACCCTACCCGTTTAGGAGTTCTTCAGGAATGGCAAAGGAGAAATTCGACCGCAGCAAACCCCACATCAACGTGGGTACCATCGGTCACGTCGATCACGGCAAGACCACGCTGACCGCGGCCATCACGATGGCGCTGGCGCACAAGCACGGCGGTGAGATCCGCACGTTCGATTCGATCGACAATGCTCCGGAGGAGCGCGCCCGTGGAATCACAATCGCGACCGCGCACGTCGAGTACCAGACCGACGTCCGCCACTACGCGCACGTCGACTGCCCGGGCCACGCCGACTACATCAAGAACATGATCACCGGCGCCGCCCAGATGGACGGAGCGATCCTCGTGGTCGCCGCGACCGACGGCCCGATGCCGCAGACCCGCGAGCACATCCTGCTGTGCCGCCAGGTCGGCGTGCCCCGTATCGTCGTGTTCATGAACAAGGTCGACATCGCCGATCCGGATCTGCTCGAGCTCGTCGAGCTCGAGGTCCGCGAGCTCCTGTCGAAGTACGAGTTCCCGGGCGACGAGATCCCGATCATCAAGGGCTCGGCCCTGCAGGCCCTCGAGGCCGGCACCAGCGGCGCCCCGGTCGATGATCCCCGCTACCAGTGCATCTGGGATCTCATGGACGCGGTCGATACCTACATCCCGACCCCCGTCCGCGACACCGACAAGCCGTTCCTGATGCCGGTCGAGGACGTGTTCACGATCACCGGTCGTGGCACCGTCGGCACCGGCCGTATCGAGCGCGGTATCGTCAAGGTCAACGAGGAGGTCGAGATCCTCGGCTTCGGCGCGAAGAAGAAGTCGGTCTGCACCGGCGTCGAGATGTTCCGCAAGCTGCTCGATGAGGGTCGCGCCGGCGACAACGTCGGTCTGCTGCTTCGCGGCGTCGACAAGGCGGAGCTCGAGCGCGGCATGGTCATCGCCAAGCCGGGTTCGATCACCCCGCACAAGAAGTTCAACGCGCAGATCTACGTGCTCGGCAAGGAGGAGGGCGGCCGTCACACGCCGTTCTTCAACGGCTATCGCCCGCAGTTCTACTTCCGCACGACCGACGTCACCGGCATCGTCACGCTGCCAGCCGGCACCGAGATGGTCATGCCGGGCGACAACATCGACAACCTGACGATCGACCTCATCACCGACATCGCGATGGAGGAGGGCCTCCGCTTCGCCGTCCGTGAGGGTGGCCGTACCGTCGGCGCAGGCATCGTCACGAAGATCCTCGAGTAAGCCTCGAATTCTTCGAAGAATGAAAGGGCCCCGGAGCTCGTCTCCGGGGCCCTTTACATTTGAGCACGGTTTCGCCGCCATTTTGCCGCCCTGCCCGCTTGCACCCGCAGCATCGCAACGGTATATTTGTAGGCTTAACAAGTAATTCGTCTCATGAAGGCGCCCGAACAACCCTTCTAACTCCCCGGTCCCATCTTCCGGGGAAAGTGGAAGGCTCAACAGGGACCACGGAGCGGTCAGCGGCCCGTCCGGCGCAATGCCGGAGTCGTCAGCAGCCAGCTGAAGTGAGCCTCAGCCCTCCGCCCGCATCGTTGATCGGACAGCCAATACATCGGGATCTTCGGCACCCCTTCCCGCCGAATCGGCTCAGCCCCTGAGCCTCCCCTGATGTTTCCTAGATGAGACCGGACTCGCAGTAGCGACAATCGATTCGGGCGCGATCCGCCAATGGCGGAGGGACCCCTTTTTCTGTAGATGACGCCTCCGGCAACGGAGGCACCGTTGACGTTTTTATCCATTCGGAGCACGACGCCGTGGCTGCCCAGGTTATCCGCATCAAGCTCAAGTCGTACGATCACAACCTGATCGACAAGTCGGCCGAGAAGATCATCCGCACCGTCAAGCAGACGGGCGCGATCGTCTCCGGGCCCGTGCCCCTGCCGACCGAGAAGACGATCTACACGGTGCTTCGCTCGCCGCACGTCGACAAGAAGTCGCGCGAGCAGTTCGAGCAGCGCTCGCACAAGCGCCTGATCGACATCCTGAACTCGACGCCGAAGACGGTCGACTCGCTGATGCGACTCGAGCTCCCGGCCGGCGTCGACGTCGAGATCAAGGTCTGACCCTCTCGAGGACGCGGCGCCCGCCGGGCATCGAGCCCGGGCCATGGTGCGCACTTCGAGCGAGCGAACCGTACACCGACACTGTTTACCAGGGCGACCACTGACCCGGTCGGCCTGCTTCACTTCACGAGATAGATACGATGGCTGCGCTAGTAGGTAGAAAAATCGGCATGACCGGCTACTTCAACGAGCAGGGAATCTACATCCCGTGCACGCTGATCGAGGCCGGCCCGTGCACCGTCACGCAGGTCAAGACGCAGGAGACCGACGGCTACGAGGCTCTGCAGCTCGGCTTCGGGTCGCGCTCGCTGAAGAACATCAACCAGCCCGAGAGCGGTCACCTCGCGAAGTCGGGCGCGACGACGGCGCGGATCCTCAAGGAGTTCCGCAGCTACGACGTCTCCGGCTACAAGACCGGCGACGTGATCAACGTCGGCGATGTCTTCGCCCAGGGCGACTCGGTCCGCATCTCGGCCACGAGCAAGGGACGCGGCTTCCAGGGCGTCATGCGCCGGCATCACTTCAGCGGCGTCGGCATGCGCACGCACGGTCAGTCCGATCGTGAGCGCGCGCCGGGATCGATCGGCGGCTCGAGCTACCCGTCGCGCGTGTTCAAGGGAACGCGAATGGCCGGTCGCATGGGCGGCAAGCGCGCCTCGGTCCGCAACCTCACGGTCGTCGCGGTCATGCCCGAGCGCAACGTGCTGGTCGTCAAGGGCTCGATCCCGGGCGCCCCGAACAGTGTCGTCGAGATCCTGAAGCTCCGGAAGAAGTAACCCTGACGCCACGCGGACCCCACGGGTCACGCGGGTCTGTTTCTCGAGCCGGCTCCATGACGGGGCCGTTCCACAGCAGTGAGTTTGAAGATGACTATCGATATCAAACGCATCGACGGAAGCGCAGCCGGCAGCGTCGAGCTCCCGGATTCGGTCTTCGGCATCGAGCCGAACATTGCCGTGATGCACCAGGCCGTCAAGATGTACCTGGCGAACCAGCGCCAGGGCACGCACAAGACCAAGAGCCGCGGCGAAGTCTCCGGCAGCACGCGCAAGCCGTGGCGGCAGAAGGGACGCGGAACCGCCCGCGCCGGCCACACGCGCTCGCCACTGTGGGTCGGTGGTGGAACGGTCCACGGACCGCACCCGCACGAGTACCGCCAGACGATGCCCAAGAAGATGCGCCAGCTGGCGCGCCGCTCGGCGCTGTCGCTCAAGGCCCGCTCGAACGAGATCGTCGTGGTCGAGAACCTCGACTTCGCCGCAGCGAAGACCCGCCCGTTCGCCGACATGCTCCGCGCGCTCGACGCGCAGGGCAAGAAGGCCCTGGTGCTGGTGCGCGAGCAGAACGACACGCTGATGAAGTCGGCCCGCAACATCGCCCGCTGCGAGGTCATCGAGGCGAAGAACGTCTCGACCTATGACCTGCTCAACAACCAGGTGCTCGTGATCGAGCGTGGCTCGGTGGACCTGCTGGTCGACCAGCTCTCGAACAACGACGGCCAGTAAGCAATCCACACACGAGCCACGGCACAGACGAGAAGATCATCATGAGACCCGTACTCAAGCGCCCGCTCCTCTCCGAGAAGAGCATGTCGATGAACGACCAGGGGCAGTACGTCTTCGAGGTGGCCACCGACGCCAACAAGATCGAGATCCGCAAGGCGATCGAGCTGCGCTACAAGGTCGGCGTGACGAGCGTTCGCACGATCACGATCCGCTCGAAGGCAAAGATGCGCATGACCAAGCGCGGCTACGTCGTCGGCAAGACCCCGCAGCGCAAGAAGGCCGTCGTGACCCTTCGCGCAGGACAGACGATCGACGTCGTCGGCGATCTGCCGAACGAGTAGAAGACGACCCCGCGCTCCCAGAGAGAAGCAGAAGCATTGAACACGCGCCCTTGGGCGCTCTTCCTACAGAACTACGTCATGGGAATTCGTGCCAGCAAACCGACGACCAGTTCGCGCCGGTTTTACACGGTGTCGACGTTCGAGGAGCTGACGACCGATACGCCGGAGAAGTCGCTTCTCGCGCCGATCAAGAAGTCGGGCGGTCGCAACAACCGTGGTCGGATCACCTCGCGTCATCGTGGTGGCGGACACAAGCGCCGGTACCGCATCATTGACTTCCGCCGCAACAAGATCGGTGTGGCCGCGACCGTGGCGACGATCGAGTACGATCCGAACCGCTCGGCGCGCATCTGCCTGCTCGAGTACGCCGACGGCGACAAGCGCTACATCCTTGCACCGAACGGCGTGAAGGTCGGCGACACGCTGATGGCCGGACCCGACGCCGAGATCCGCGACGGCAACGCGATGCCGATCAGCCGCGTCCCGCTCGGAAGCTTCGTGCACAACATCGAGCTGACCCCGGGCCGCGGCGGACAGCTCTCCCGCTCCGCCGGCGCCGGCGCGCAGGTCGTCTCCCGCTCCGGCGACTTCACCTCGGTGAAGCTTCCCTCGGGCGAGGTTCGGATGATCCGCAACGTCTGCTTCGCGACGCTGGGCTCGGTCGGCAACGCCGATCACGAGAACATCTCGCTGGGCAAGGCCGGTCGCAAGCGCTGGCTCGGCGTCCGCCCGCAGACCCGAGGCATGGCGATGAACCCGGTCGATCACCCGATGGGTGGCGGCGAGGGACGCTCGAAGTCCGGCGGTGGCCGCCAGCACCCGCGCTCGCCGTGGGGCAAGTATGCCAAGGGCGCCAAGACGCGCAAGCGCAACAAGGCCTCGAACAAGTTCATCGTCCGCAAGCGGACGAAGTAAGCACCGCGCATCGTCGGGCCGCGAGCCATTGCAGCGCGCGGATCGCAGAAGCATCGAGAACAGAGAACACTCCGGACGAGACACCGGAACAACGCTTAGAGACTATGGCACGCTCGCTCAAGAAGGGCCCGTTTGTCGATCACAACCTGGTCAAGAAGGTCGGCGACCTCAATCGCGCGACCCAGAAGCGCGTGATCAAGACGTGGGCGCGCGCCTCGACGATCGCCCCTGATTTCGTCGGCCACACCTTCGCGGTGCACAACGGCAACAAGTTCATCCCGGTCTATGTGACCGAGAACATGGTTGGCCACAAGCTCGGCGAGTTCTCGCCGACGCGCACCTTCCGTGGCCATTCCGGCGACAAGAGGAAGTAATCGTACGAGAGCGTAATCAACACGATCACGGCGGATCTGTTTTCGAGCGACCACGGGTCGGCGACGGCAGCGACCGCATAGACAGGCAGAGATCATGGAAGCCCGCGCAGTCAGGAAGAACATTCGCTCGTCACCCCGCAAGATGCGTCTGGTGATCGACCTCATCCGGGGGAAGAACGCCCACGAGGCGCTCAGCATCCTGCGCTTCGACACGCACATGGCCTCGCGCGATGCGGAGCAGACGCTTCGCTCGGCGATCGCGAACCTTACGCAGAAGGACCCCGACGGCCGGCTCGATCCGGAGGCCTTCTTCGTCAAGGAGGTGTTCGTCAACAACGGCCCGATGGTCAAGCGCATTCTGCCGGCGCCGATGGGACGTGCCTATCGCGTGCGCAAGCGCTCGAACCATCTCACGATCATCGTCGGCAGCCGCTAGGCACGAGCAGGCCGATCGACCCGACGGCCGCGGCTACCCAGGGTGAGCCCTGGTGCGAGTCAGAAGAATCATCAGCAAGACCTAATCAGCGAGAGCAGTCTTGGGACAGAAAACGAATCCGATTGGACTTAGACTCGGCATCATCCGGTCGTGGGATGCCAACTGGTACGATGAGAGGGGCTTCGCCCAGAAGCTCACCGAGGACATGGTCGTGCGCAACTACCTGCGCAATCGACTCAAGCGTGCCGGCGTCAGCCGGATCGTCATCGAGCGCACGCCGAAGCAGATGCGCCTGACGATTCACACGTCGCGTCCCGGTGTGGTCATCGGCCGCTCGGGCAAGGAGATCGCGCAGCTCGAGGAGGAGGTTCGTCAGGTCGCCAAGAAGGACGTCAAGATCCTCATTCACGAGATCAAGCGTCCGGAGCTCGACGCCTACCTCGTCGCCGAGAACATCGCCCAGCAGCTCGAGGGCCGCGTTGCCTTCCGGCGCGCGATGAAGCAGGCGATCAGCTCGGCGATGCGCATGGGTGCCGAGGGCATCCGCATCATGCTCGCCGGCCGTCTCGGCGGCGCCGACATGTCGCGGACCGAGCAGTACAAGGAGGGTCGCATCCCGCTGCACACGCTGCGCGCGGACATCGACTACGCGCAGGTGACGGCCCAGACCAAGCAGGGCTCGATCGGCGTCAAGGTCTGGATCTGCAAGGGCGAGGTCATCGGACAGAAGCAGGAGCAGAACGTCTAGGCGCGCGAACGACGGCCCGGTACGAGACTACATCCACACGATCACGCGGACGCGACCCGGAGAGCCGGGAGCGCACCCGACAAGCAAGCTGAGCAATGCTACTTCCGAAGAGAGTCAAATATCGCAAGACCCAGCGCGGCCGGATGACGGGCAAGGCGTTTCGCGGATCGACCGTCGAGTTTGGCACGCATGGGATCAAGGTTCTCGAGCCGGCATGGATCACCAGCCGTCAGATCGAGGCCGCCCGTATCGCGATCAATCGTCAGATGAAGCGCGACGGAAAGATCTGGATCCGCGTGTTCCCGGATAAGCCGGTGACCAAGAAGCCGGCCGAGACCCGTCAGGGATCGGGCAAGGGCTCGCCCGAGTTCTGGGTGGCGGTCGTCAAGCCGGGCCGGATCATCTTCGAGGTCGGCGGCGTTTCCAACGAGATCGCCATGGAGGCCCTTCGCCTGGCCAGCCACAAGCTGCCGGTCAACACGAAGGTCGTCGTCCGCCCGGACTACACGCCGGAAGTCGTGACGAAGTAACGCGGTCGCCGAACCAGATCGAAGTAGACGACAGAAGCAATCCCAGGCAATCGCTGCCGAGAATACAATGAAATCGACGAAGCCTTCCGACCTGCGCAACCTGACCGAGAGCGAGATCACGACGCAGATCGCCGACAACGAGCGCGCGCTCAACGACATGCAGTTCCGGCATGCCGTCGGGCAGCTCGAGAACCCGGCGGCCATCCGCACGGTCCGCCGCGATACCGCGCGCCTGCGGACGATCCTGAAGGAGATGTCGCGCTAGGACGAAGCCCGCGCCGGGCAGCAGGAGTCAGCAGTCAAGGACACAGCAAACGTTTCGAACCAGACGCCATGCAGGAAGATCAGAATCCAGAGACGACTACCACGCCGGCCGCCGAGCCGATGCTTGCCGCAGCCGATGCGTCGACCGCGACCACGTCGCAGACGCAGGGGGGTGGACGCAAGGTCCGCCAGGGGATCGTCGTCTCCAACAAGATGAACAAGAGCGTCGTCGTCGCAGTTGTCCGGCGCGTCCGTCATCCGCTGTACAAGAAGTACTTCAACAAGACGAAGAAGTACATGGCGCACGACGAGACCAACGACTGCAACGTCGGCGATACCGTTCGCATCGTCGAGACGCGTCCGCTGAGCGCGAGCAAGCACTGGCGCGTCGATACGATCATCGATCGGGCGAAGTAATCAAATCCCCTCATCAAGTATAGAACCCAGCCGCCGAGGCCGGCCAGAGCTGGCGGGATTACCCTCGGAGGAGGAAGCCATGATTCAGGAAGAGACAGACCTCGTTGTCGCAGATAACTCCGGCGCACGCCGCGTCCGCTGCATTCGCCTGCTGGGTGGACACGCCCGTCGCTACGCCGGCATCGGTGACGTCATCGTCGTGTCGGTCAAGAGCGCCCTTCCCGGCGGCAACGTGAAGAAGGGGGATGTATCGAAGGCGGTCGTCGTCCGCACCAAGAAGGAAACCCGTCGCCGCGACGGCAGCTACATCCGCTTCGACGAGAACGCGGCCGTGCTGCTCAACGCGCAGGGCGAGCCCCGCGGCACCCGCATCTTCGGACCCGTCGCACGCGAGCTCCGCGACCGCAACTACATGAAGATCGTTTCGCTGGCCCCGGAGGTGCTGTAACCCGATGAGCAAGAAGCAGACGAACACCGCGACGGCGGCGCACCGCCCGCGGATCAAGAAGGGCGACACGGTGGTCGTGATCACCGGTGCCGACAAGAACAAGTCCGGCCGCGTCCTCGCGGTGTACCCGCGCGAGAACCGCGTGCTCGTCGAGGGCGTGCGTGTGGCCAAGCGGGCCTACCGCAAGGGAGCCAACCCGGACCTGCCGCAGGGCGGCATCCACGAGAAGGAGATGCCGATTCACATTTCGAACGTCATGCTGGCCCACCCGAAGACCGGCGCGCCGGTGCGCATGGGTGTCCGCTACGATGAGGGGAAGGATGGCCGGCGCGTGCGCGTCCGCTTCGCGAAGGGAGCCGACGGCGAGACCGTCGACCTGAACGACTAACGCCCCTCGGTCGAAACAGCATTTCCATATAGCCGCGAACTGACTACAATGGCCAAAGAGAAGAAGCAGACCGCCCCGACCACCAAGGGCGCTCCCGCCAAGGGTGGGCAGGCTGCCAAGGGTGGCTCTGCAAAGGGTGGTGATGAGCGTCGAGAGGCGCCGACGGTGACCGTCGATGCGGTCCCCGCACGACTGCTCGCCACGTATCGCGAGAAGGTCGTGCCGGCGATGATGAAGCGCTTCGGCTACGACAACGTGATGCAGGTGCCCCGCCTGGTGAAGATCGCGATCAATCGCGGCGTCGGCGATGCGGTGACCGATCAGAAGATGCTGCAGACCGCGGTCTCCGAGCTCGAGCTGATCACCGGACAGAAGCCGGCGATCACCCGCGCGAAGAACTCGATCTCGAACTTCAAGCTCCGCGAGAACATGCCGATCGGCGCGCGCGTGACGCTGCGCGGTCAGCGGATGTACGAGTTCTTCGATCGCTTCATCGCGGTCGCGGTGCCCCGCATCCGTGACTTCCGCGGACTTCCCGATCGCTCGTTCGATGGCCACGGCAACTACACCGTCGGCATCAAGGAGCAGATCATCTTCCCGGAGATCGACGTCGACAAGGTCTCGCGCATCGACGGCATGGACATCACGTTCGTGACGACGGCGAAGACCGACGAGGAGGCGTACGCGCTGCTCAAGGAGTTCGGGCTTCCGTTCCGCCGTCGCGAGACGGTCGAGGCGACGACCGCCGACGCCGAGCAGGCCGCCGCCTGAGACGCTGCGAAGATTCCAAAGCAATCACGAGTTTTTTTTCGAGAGACTGACACCGTATGGCACGTAGATGCTTGATCGCGCGCGAGGAGAAGCGGATGCGCCTCGTCGAGAAGTACGCCGAAAAGCGCGCGTCGCTCAAGGCGGCCGGCGACCTCGAGGGGCTGCAGCGCATGCCGCGCAACAGCTCGCCGGTTCGTCTGCACAACCGCTGCACGCTTACGGGCCGCCCGCGCGGATACTACCGCAAGTTCGGCCTCTGCCGCAATCAGTTCCGCGCCCTTGCGCTCGAGGGTAAGATCCCCGGCGTCCGCAAGGCAAGCTGGTAACGCAAAGCAAGCTGGTAACCGTGCTCTCACTGTCTGATTAGCAATCGCGACAACCATGACCGATCCGATAGCAGATTTCCTGACCCGCATCCGCAACGCCGTGCAGGCGCGCCATAAGTTCGTCGAGATTCCGGCGTCGCGCATGAAGGCGAGCCTGGCCGAGATCCTCAAGACGCAGGGCTTCATTGCCGACTTCGAGCGCATCGAGGAGGGTCCGCAGGGCTACATCCGACTGAACCTGCGCTATGTCGGCGGCGAGCCGTCGGTCATCGGCCTGCGCCGCGTCAGCCGCCCGGGCCTGCGCCGCTACGCCGGCGCCGAAGAGCTCCCGCGCGTCAAGAACGGACTCGGCATCGCCATCATCAGCACCTCCGAGGGACTGATGACCGACAAGGAGGCCCGTCGTCGCAACATCGGCGGCGAAGTCCTCTGCTACGTGTGGTAACGGCGCCCGTTCGATTCGCTGAAGCGATCACTGGTGGTAAGAACAAAATCCAGAAGAGATAGACGTGTCACGCATTGGTAAAAAGCCCATCGCCATGCCCGCCGGCGTCACGATGCGGCGCGATGGCGAGACCATCGCCATCAAGGGACCGAAGGGCGAGCTCCAGACCCGCGTCAGCGACAAGGTCACGATCGCACTCGAGAACGCCGAGCTGGCGGTAACCCGCTCGAACGACGAGGCCGAGAGCCGCTCGCTGCATGGCCTGACGCGCACGCTGCTCGCCAACATGGTGACGGGCGTGACCGATGGCTTCACGCGCAAACTGGAGATCGTCGGCGTCGGTTACCGTGCCGAGCTCCGCGGAAACGCGCTGCTGCTGAACCTCGGGTATTCGCACCCGATCATGTTCTTCCCGCCGTCGGATATCACGATCGAAGTGCCGACGGCGACGACGATCGCCGTGACCGGCATCGATAAGCAGCTCGTCGGCCAGGTCGCCGCGAAGATCCGCTCGTTCCGGCCGCCGGAGCCCTACAAGGGCAAGGGCGTCAAGTACGAGGGCGAGCAGATCCGTCGCAAGGCTGGCAAGTCCGCCGGCAAGTAATCTCCATTGAACAGGTAACCGATACAAGCATCATGAGCGCAAAAGCAAAGCTCGAGCGGCGCGCGCGGCGCAAGCATCGCATCCGCAGGAAGATCAACGGCACGGCCGAGCGTCCCCGCCTCTCGATCTTCCGCAGCGCCCGTCACATCTACGTGCAGGCGATTGACGACGTCACGGGCAAGACCCTCTGCCAGGCTTCGAGCCTGAAGGAGGACGGCCTGGCCGAGCTCGTCGACGACTCCAGCGGCAAGACCTCGGTCAGCCGCGCGGTCGGCCGACTCATCGCCCGACGGCTCAAGGAGCTCAACGTCAGCTCCGCGACCTTCGACCGCAACGGCTATATCTATCACGGTCGCGTCCAGGCAATCGCCGACGGCGCCCGCGCCGAAGGCCTGCAGGTCTGATCGCCTCAGGCGAGCATCGATCACATGTCGACGCGCCGACGGTCGTCCGCGACGGCCGCCTCTCGAACGGCAAAGAGTTTCATAGAGAACGATACATCAATATCGCCGTGGCAAAACCGAAAGTCTCCGAATTGGATTTGAAGGATCGCCTCGTCAACATCGCCCGCACGGCCAAGGTCGTGAAGGGTGGACGGCGCTTCAGCTTCAGCGCGATCGTCGTCGTCGGCGATGGCAACGGCCATGTCGGCGTCGGGCTGGGCAAGGCCAACGAGGTCACCAGCGCGATCACCAAGGCGACCGATGCCGCCAAGAAGAACGTCGTCAAGGTCAACCTCAAGGGACACACCATCCCGCACGAGGTCTGGGGCAAGTACGGCGCCGGCAAGATCCTCCTGCGTCCGGCCTCGCCGGGTACCGGCGTCATCGCCGGCGGAGGCGCCCGGGCGGTGCTCGAGTCCGTCGGCGTGCAGGATATCCTGACCAAGAGCCAGGGCTCCTCGAACGATCACAACATGGTCAAGGCCACGCTCGACGCGCTCGTCTCGCTCGAGGATGCCTCGAGTGTCGCCTCGCGACGCGGCATTTCGCTGAACAAGGTCTTCAACGGGTAAAGGAACGATGGCACAGCTGAAAATCACACAGATCCGAAGCGTAATCGATCGCCCGGAGAAGCAGAAGCGCACGATCGAGGCCCTCGGCCTCGGACGCCCGAACCGCTCGCGCATCATCGAGGACACGCCGCAGATGCGCGGCATGCTCCGCGTCGTCGAGCATCTGCTGAAGATCGAGCCGGTCGAAGGATAGGAGAGGAGCGGCGCCTCGGCGCCGGATCGCAACGAGAACTACTGAACGACGAAGAGCACAATGTCCAACATACTTGGGATGCTCCGCTCGCCGAAGGGCGCGACGAAGAACACGAAGCGCATCGGTCGCGGTCAGGGCTCCGGCCGTGGAGGCACCTCCACCAAGGGTCACAAGGGAGCGCAGTCCCGCAGCGGTTACAAGCGCATGGCGAACTTCGAGGGCGGCCAGATGTCACTCATCCGCCGCGTGCCGAAGTTCGGCTTCACCAGTCCGTTCCGGGTCGAGTACCAGGAGGTCAACGTCGCGCGCCTTCAGCAGCTCGTCGACGCCGGCTCGCTCGGTGACGGCGTCGTGACCCCCGAGCTCCTCTTCGAGCTCGGCGTGACCTCGAAGCGCAATCAGCCCGTCAAGATCCTCGGCAACGGCGACATCAATGCGAAGCTCGCCGTTACCGCCCACAAGATGTCGGCAGCGGCTCGCACCAAGATCGAGCAGGCTGGCGGAAGCGTGACTATCAATGAATAGGTTCTTCACAAGCCTCCGCAACGCCTTCCAGATCGAGGAGCTGCGCGAGCGGATCCTCTTCACGGCGTTGATGCTGCTGATCGTCCGCGTCGGTTCCTTCATCGCCGTGCCGGGTATGAACCTGTCGCAGGTCGGTGCCGGGAACATGAACGCGAACACGCTCTTCGGCATGTTCAACATGTTCGTCGGCGGCGCCTACGAGAACGGCGCGATCTTCGCGCTCGGGATCATGCCGTACATCTCCGCGTCGATCATCGTGCAGCTCTTCGGCGCGGTCGTGCCGTATCTGCAGAAGCTCGACCAGGAAGGAGAGGAGGGGCGCAAGCAGAAGAACAACCTCACGCGCTACCTCACGGTGCTCCTTGCGTTCGCCCAGGGCATCGCGATCGCGATCAGCCTTCAGGAGACGCCGGTCGGCAACAACACGGCCGCCGTGCTCGAGGCCGTGCAGGGTCCGACCTTCGTGCTGACGGCCGCGGCGATCTTCACCGCCGGCACCGTCTTCCTGATGTGGATCGGCGAGCAGATCACCGAGAAGGGCATCGGCAACGGCGTGTCGCTGATCATCTTCATCGGCATCATGGCACGCCTGCCGCAGGCCATCGGCGAGGAGCTCGCGCTGGTCACCGCCGGCACGCGCAACCTGGTCGTCGAGGCGATCATCCTTGCGATCCTCGTCGCGGTCATCGCCGGCGTCGTGATGTTCACGCAGGCGGTCCGCAAGATTCCGGTGAGCTACGCGAAGCGCCGCATGGGCAACAAGGTCTACGGCGGCTCGACGCAGCACCTGCCGATCCAGCTGACGACGGCCAACGTGATGCCGATCATCTTCGCGCAGGCGATCATGTTCATCCCGAACACGATCGTGCAGTACCTGCCGGAGTCGGACATGGCGCGCTTCATCGGACAGAACTTCCAGTACGATTCGGCGCTGTACTCGACGGTCTTCGCGCTGCTGATCATCTTCTTCACGTTCTTCTACACCGCGATCGTCTTCAACCCTCGCGACGTGGCCGAGAACATGCGCAAGAACGGCGGCTACATTCCGGGCGTGCGTCCGGGCAAGCCGACCGAGGAGTACATCGACAATATCCTGACCAAGGTCACCGTCCCTGGTTCTCTGTTCCTGGCACTGGTGGCGATCATGCCGGCATTCGCCTCGCGGCTCGGCGTCTCGCCGACGTTTGCGACCTTCTTCGGCGGCACGAGCCTGCTGATCATGGTCGGCGTCGCGCTCGACACGCTGAAGCAGATCGAGTCGTACCTGCTGATGCGCCACTACGATGGCTTCATGAAGAGCGGCAAGCTCCGGGGCCGTCAGGCCGCGGTGCCGAGCTAACCGACGACGATCTCATGAGCACCAGCGCAACCAAGCCGAGCGCGCGCGCAAAGACCGACGAGGAGGTCGCCCTGATCGCCGAGGCGAGCAGGATCGTCTCCGAGACACTCGCGATGCTGCGCGGCGAGGTGCGCCCCGGGATGACGACCCGGCGACTCGACGCGATGGCCGAGGAGTTCATCCGGTCGCAGGGGGCGATCCCCGCGTTCAAGGGTCACGAGGTGCACGGGCAGCTCTTCCCGGCGACGCTCTGCACATCGGTCGGAAGCGCGGTGGTGCACGGACTGCCCGACGACGAGGAGCTGCGCGAGGGCGAGATCGTCTCGCTCGACTGCGGCGTCAAGCGCGAGGGCTTCTACGGCGACAGCGCGACGACCGTGGCGGTGGGTGCGGTCGGGGAGCTCGAGGAGAAGCTGATGCGCGTGACGCGCGAGGCGCTCGATCTCGGCGTCGAGGCCGCGGTCGCGGGCAACCGGGTCTACGACATCTCGCGGGCGGTGCAGCGGCACGTCGAGTCCAACGGATTCTCGATCGTCCGCGAGCTCGTCGGACACGGCATCGGGCGGCAGCTTCACGAGGAGCCGGCGATCCCGAACTTCGTACCGAGTCCGTTTCAGCGGCACCAGTTCCGCAACACGCAGCTGGTCGACGGCATGGTCATCTGCATCGAGCCGATGGTCAACGCCGGATCTCACCGGGTGGTGACACGAGAGGACAACTGGACGGTGGCCACGATGGACGGGCAACCGTCGGCGCACTTCGAGCACACGATCGTCGTGCGTGAGGGGGCCCCGCAGGTGCTGACCGCGCACCGAAGCTAGATCACGACGTGCGGGGCACGGGTAGAACGATTCATACCATGGGTAAACAGACAGCGATCAAGGTCGACGGCGTCGTTTCGGAGGTCCTTCCGAACGCGACGTTCAGGGTGCGGCTCGAGAACGGACACGAGATCCTGGCGCACATCTCCGGCAAGATGCGGATGCATTACATCAAGATCCTGCAGGGCGACCGGGTGACGGTGGAGCTGTCACCGTATGACTTGAGCAAGGGGCGGATTACGTATCGGTATAAGTAGAAGGGACCAAGGGACGAGGGGACGAAGGGACGACGAGGGGAGAAGAGCGGGCCGTGTCGGTATTGAGGTAGTGCAAACAGATAATCCCATCGGACGCGTGCGACGGTGGGGAACTCACGAGAATCGACATGAAAGTACGAGCATCGGTCAAGCGGATGTGCGACAGCTGCAAGGTCGTCAAGCGCAAGGGTATCGTGCGCGTCATCTGCAAGAAGAACCCGAAGCACAAGCAGCGCCAGGGCTAATAACGAGTTTATCAATACAGCTTTAGGAGCAAGGCATTGGCACGTATTGCTGGGGTTGATCTCCCACGGAACAAGCATTCGCGCATCGGACTGACCTACATCTACGGGATTGGTCCGAGCACGGCGATGCAGATTCTCGAGCGCTCGAACGTCGACCCGTCGAAGAAGATCGGGGACCTGAGCGACGAGGAGGTCGGGCGCATCCGCACGATCATCCAGAACGAGTACCGCGTCGAGGGCGCCGCGCGCAGCGAGATGCAGATGAACATCAAGCGACTGATGGACATCGCCAGCTACCGTGGCCTTCGCCATCGCCGCGGCCTGCCGGTCAACGGCCAGCGCACCCGCACCAACGCACGCACGCGCAAGGGACGTCGCAAGACGGTGGCCGGTAAGAAGAAGGCTGGCAAGAAGTAAGAAGTAACCCTCGAGAAGAGAGTAGACAACTCATGGCTAAGACTCAGCAGAAGCGCAAGAAGAAGGTTACCGCAGACGTCAATGGGAAGGCCTTCGTCAAGGCGACGTTCAACAACGTCATCGTCACGATCACCGACGTCTACGGCAACGTCTTGAGCTGGAGCTCGGCCGGCCGCAACGGCTTCCGTGGCTCGCGCAAGAACACGCCGTACGCTGCCGGCGTGTGCGCCGAGAACGCCTCGCGCGAGGCGTACGACATGGGACTCCGCAAGGTCGACGTGTTCGTCAAGGGGCCGGGCTCGGGTCGCGAGGCGGCCGTCCGCTCGATGCAGAACGCCGGCCTGGAGATCCTCACGATCACCGACACGACCCCGCTTCCGCACAACGGCTGCCGCGCGCCGAAGCGCCGCCGCGTGTAAGCAGTACGAAGAGATAGCAAGTACCAGGGATTCGAAGAAACTCTACTTATGGCTCGTTATTCCGGACCGGTGTGCAAGCTCTGCCGTCGAGAGCGACAGAAGCTGTTCTTAAAGGGGTCGAAGTGCTACACGGAGAAGTGCCCGGTCGAGCGCCGGACATATCCTCCCGGGCAGCACGGCGCCAACATGCGGCGGCAGAAGAAGGTCTCCAACTACGGCATGCAGCTTCGTGAGAAGCAGAAGATCAAGCGGTGGTATCGACTGCTCGAGAAGCAGTTCCGCCTGACCTTCGAGAAGGCGAGCCGTCAGCGCGGGGTCACCGGTGAGAACCTCGTCAAGCTGCTGGAGAGCCGCCTCGACAACGTCGTCTACCGCATGGGCTTTGCTGCCTCGCGCGACGCCGCTCGTCAGCTCGTCAAGCATGGACACTTCACGGTCAACGACCGTTCGGTGGACATCCCGAGCTACCTGCTGCGCGCCGGTGATGTCATCGCCGTTCGCAGCCGCAGCAAGAAGCTCGACACGATCCACGAGTCGCTCAAGCGCGTCGCCCAGGGAACCGTCCCGGCGTGGCTGAACCTCGACAAGGCGAACCTCCGGGGCACCTTCGTCAGCGTTCCCGAGCGTGCCGACGTGCCGCTCAATGCCAACGAGCAGCTGGTCGTCGAGCTCTACTCGAAGTAACAACGGTCCCGGGGTCGCGTGTGCGCACCCCGGGCTCGCCGTTTCGGATGAATCCAGTCGTCAAACGGTAGTACCACGAAGAGAACGTAGAGGTAAGCCTTGACAGAGCAAATTACCGTTCCGATGAGCTCGTTCATGCAGATGCCCGAGCGCGTTCAGCTGGACGAGGCAACACGCAGCGAGACGTTCGGTCGGTTCGTGCTGCAGCCGCTCGAGGAGGGCTACGGCACCACGATCGGCAATGCCTTCCGCCGCGTTCTCCTTGCCTCGATCCCCGGCAGCGCCATCTCTGCGGTTCGCATCGACGGAGTGCTCCACGAGTTCCAGACGGTCGAGGGCATTACCGAGGACATCTCCGAGGTCGTTCTGAACCTCAAGGAGATCCGGCTGAAGCAGATCGACAAGAAGACCAACCGCATCACCTTCAAGGTGACCGGTCCGATCGACTTCACCGGCCGGCACATCGCCGAGGCCACCGATGCCTTCGAGATTCTCAACCCCGAGCATCACATCGCAACGCTCGCCGAGGGCGTCGCACTGAACGTCGAGCTTCGCATCGGACGCGGCAAGGGCTACGTCCCCAGCGAGGAGAATCGCCTGCCCGACCAGCCGGTCGGCATGATCGCGATCGACTCGATCTACACCCCGGTCCTCAATGTTCGCTATCTCGTCGAGCCCACCCGCGTCGGTCAGAAGACCGACTACGAGAAGCTCACCCTCGAGATCACGACCGATGGATCGATCTCCCCGGAAGAGGCACTCGCCTCGGCCGCGAAGATCCTCCGCGATCACATCCAGCTCTTCCTGAACTTCGATGCGCAGGAGGCCGAGGTGGCCCAGGAGGAGGAGTCGAAGGAGGCCGAGGTCAACCGCGTGCGTCGCATTCTGCTGACGCCCGTCGACGAGCTCGAGCTTTCGGTGCGCTCGCACAACTGCCTCAAGGCAGCCAACATCAACACGATCAGCGACCTGGTTTCGCGCCAGGAGAGTGAGCTGCTGAAGTTCCGCAACTTCGGCCGCAAGTCACTCGCCGAGCTCACCTCGATCATCGAGGATTTCGGCCTGACCTTCGGCATGGACGTCGACCGCTACCTCAAAGAGGACGGCGCCCAGTCGAAGTAACCCGGGCGCAGCCCGGGTTACTCCGTAACCGCGGGCTTCAGCCCGCGCGCACGATTCAGGCAGAAACTTCGATGCTCGAGCAGGCGGATTCCGAACGGTCGGGCCGCCGCGGCTCCCGAGCCATCCGACCGAGTTAACCCTCGCAGCGGGCCGGCCCGATACCCGACAGGGTTCAGCCGGCCCGTTCATATCCAGCAGATCGATGAGACACAGAGTAGAAGGCCGCAAGCTCAAGCGTACCCACAGCCATCGCAAGGCCCTGCTGCGCGGTCTGGCAACCCAGCTCCTCCGCCACAAGCGGATCAAGACGACCGAGGCCAAGGCCAAGGAGACCCGGCGCTTCGCCGAGGCGATCATCACGCGCGCGAAGCGCGCCTGGCTCGCCGAGCAGTCGGGCGGCGCCGTCAACGTGCACGCGCGACGCGTCGTCGCCCGTGACGTCAACGACCCGGCCGTCGTCTCCGAGCTCTTCAGCGAGATCGTCCAGAAGGTCGCCAACCGCCCCGGCGGCTACACCCGCGTCGTGAAGCTGCGTCAGCGCCTCGGCGACGGCGCACGCCTGGCGGTGCTGGAGCTGGTCGACTACAACATGGAGCGCGACGAGCACGCCGTGCGCAGCCGCACCAAGAGCTCGATCTCCCGCGCCGAGCGCGTCGCCCGCAGCAAGGCCAAGGCCGCCAAGGCTCCTGCAGCCAAGGCACCGGCAGCCGCCGCGGCTCCGGCCGCAGCCATGCCGTCGCCCGAGGCCGATGTGACGCCGGTCGAGGAGATCACTCCGACCGCCGAAGCGACGGCCGCACCGGTCGACGCGACCGAGCTGCCGGAGGAGCCGAAGAGCGAGGAAGGCGGCGAGCCGACCGCGTAATTCGCCGAAAAAAGTCTTTGTGCTTTTGCTAAAAATTGTGACCTTGCACGAGCCTCTTTACCGATGGTAAAGAGGCTTTCGTGTCTTTCCATGGCGGTTCCAACGACGGCGCTTCCCCGGAGACGTCCTCGCGATTTTCGATTCACCAATTCTTTTCGACTGGCACAGTGAACATCTATGTGGGGAATCTCCCCTACCAGATGACGGAGGAGGAGCTCCGTCAGACCTTCGAAGCCTTTGGTAGTGTCAAAGCGGCCAGCATTCTGATCGACCGTGAAACCGGCCGACCGCGTGGTTTCGGATTCATCGAGATGTCCGACGAGGATGGCGCCCGTGCAATCCAGGAGCTCAACGGCAAGCAGGTGATGGGACGCACCCTCACCGTCAACGAGGCGCGACCGCGAGCCGGCGGCGGTGGCGGCGGCGGATTCAGCGGCGGTGGCGGCGGCGGTTATAGCGGCGGCGGCGGCGCCCCCCGCAGTGGCGGGTACGGCGGCGGCGGCGGCGGCGGATTCAGCGGCGGAGGTGGAGGCGGTGGCTTCTCGCGTCCGGCCGGTGGTGGCGGCGGCTTCGGCGGTGGACCCAATCGCGGCGGCGGTCGCTTCGACGATCGCGGCGCCGGCAGCAAGCGCAAGACGAAGGAGGACACCGACAACGAGCGCTACGACAAGTACAAGAAGGTCGACTGGGACGAGGATGAGGAGGACGTCGACGAATAGCCGGCGCGCGGCATGGCCGCGGTGACGCCGGAGACGACCGTCCCGACGACTTCGGAATACATTGACACGCCGGCGCCGCGCTTTATCCCGCGGCGCCGGCGTATTTTTTTGCCATGCTTCAGATCAGGTCGGCCGAGTTCGTCATCAGCGCCGCACGCCCTCCGCAGTTCCCGAAGGGCCCGATGCCTGATGTAGCCTTCGTCGGCCGATCGAACGTCGGTAAATCCTCTCTCCTCAACTCCCTCACCGCTCGCAAAGGACTCGCAAAGACGAGCGGCACGCCCGGCAAGACCCGCCAGATCAACTTCTTCCGGATCAACGACAGCTTCAACTTCGTCGACCTGCCCGGCTACGGCTACGCGCAGGTGTCGAAGGAGGAGCGCGCGGCATGGGCGCGACTCATAGAATCGTACCTCACCGACCGCGAGCAGCTCCGGCTCGTCGTCGCGCTCAGCGACATCCGTCACGAGCCGACCGCGCTCGACCGCGAGCTGTTCGCCTGGCTCGACGACGTCGACCGTCCGTACATCGTCGTGCTGACGAAGTACGACAAGGTGTCGCCGCAGCAGGCGGCCGATCGCGTTGCGGAGGTGGGGCACGTCGTTGGTGGCTTCAATCGGTGCCTGGAGATCATTCCCTTCTCGTCGAAGACCAATCACAACCGTGACCAGTTGCTGGCGGTCATCGATCGCGCGGTGCGCGGTCGGCCGTCATCGTCAAGGCAGGAGTAGTCCGGCACGACGCCGCCGCCCGGCGGCAGAAGAATCGGTGGCCGTCCGGGACGCATTCGGCGCCCGGTGACCACCGCGAGTCCTACTCAATTCGCGTGGCTCAATCATGAAAACACGACTGTTCACCCCTGGTCCGACTCCGGTACCGGAATCGGTGATGCTGCGCATGGCGCAGCCGATCATCCACCATCGCACCGCGGAATTCCGCGAGATCTTCAAGCGCGCCTCCGAGAACCTGCAGTACCTCTTCCAGACCGAGCAGCCCGTGCTCACGCTCACCTCGAGCGGCACCGGTGCGATGGAGGCGGCTCTCGTCAACACACTCTCGGCCGGTGACGAGATCATCCACGTCAACGGCGGAAAGTTCGGCGAGCGCTGGGGGAACATCGCGACCGCCTATGGCGTGACCGCGCACCCGTTGGCGATCGACTGGGGCGGCGCTCCGAGCGTCGACGATGCTCTCGCGATGCTCGACCGTCATCCCGGCGCGAAGGCGTTCTGCCTGACCCATAGCGAGACGTCGACCGGCTCGTACACCGACGTGCGCGCCATGGCCGCCGCGCTGCGCGAGCGCTTCGACGGGCTGATCATCGTCGACGGTATCACCGCCGTCGGTGCGCACGAGATGCGCTTCGACGAGTGGGGCATCGACATCGCCGTTACCGGCTCGCAGAAGGGACTGATGATCCCGCCGGGTCTGGCGTTCATCGCGCTCAGCGAGCGCGCGTGGAAGGCGGCCGAGACCTCGACGCTGCCGAAGTTCTACTACAACCTGAAGAAGGCGAAGAAGTCGATCGCGACCGCCGACACGCCGTGGACGCCGGCGGTGACGCTCGTCATCGGCCTCGACCAGGCGCTCGAGATGCTCCGCGTCGAGGGGATCGAGAACGTCTGGGCGCGCCACGACCGGCTCGGCAGCTCGCTGCGCGC
This sequence comes from Kapaibacterium sp. (SeqCode), assembly GCA_035539855.1. GTDB lineage: Bacteria > Bacteroidota > Ignavibacteria > OLB7 > OLB7 > DATLHO01. The sequence continues at coordinate 30,820 of DATLHO010000158.1, forward strand.
CGCGGTTCGCGCGCTCGGCCTGACGCTGTTCGCCGATCCGCCCTCGAACGCGGTCACGTCGATCAACCTGCCGGAGCGCGGCGACGAGTTCTACGCGCTTCTCAAGAAGAAGTACTCGATCACCGCGGCAGCCGGTCAGGACCACGTCAAGGGGAAGATCTTCCGCGTCTCACACCTCGGCTACTACGACGAGGCCGACATGCTCGCGGTGATCTACGCCATCGAGTCTGCGCTCACCGACGTCGGACACCCGCACGAGCAGGGAGCCGGACTCGCAGCGGCGCTCGCCGTCTTCAGCGGCACCGAGAATCCCGTCGAGGTCAAGTAATGGCGACCCCACGAGTTCTCATTGCCGATGCGGTCAGCAAGGACTGCGACCAGATTCTCCGTTCGCACTCGATCGACGTCACGCGCGCGGTCGGACTGTCACCCGAGGAGCTCGGCGCGATGGTCCACGACTACGACGGCATGATCGTTCGCAGCGCCGTGAAGGTCGACCGCTCGATGATCGAGCGGATGAACGGAATGCGCGCGATCGGTCGCGCCGGCACCGGCGTCGACAACATCGACGTCGTCGCGGCGACCGAGCGCGGCATCATCGTGATGAACGTTCCGGAGGGCAACACGATCTCTGCCGCCGAGCACGCGGTGGCGCTCCTGCTGTCGCTGCTCAGGAAGATCCCTGCAGCCAACGCGAGCATTCGCTCGGGCGCGTGGGATCGCAAGTCGTTCACCGGCACGGAGGTGCTCGACAAGCGCGTCGGCATTCTCGGCATGGGGCGCATCGGCCGCGAAGTCGCGGTGCGCCTGAAGGCGTTCGGCGCGACGATCATCGGCCACGATCCGGTGCTCTCGGCCGACGCCGTGCGCTCGCTCGGCGCCGAGCCGGTGACGTTCGACGAACTGATCGAGACGTCGGACATCGTCTCGATCCACATCCCGCTGCTGCCCGAGACGCGCGGGCTGATCGGCCACGCGGAGCTCAATCGCATGCGCGAGGGCGCCATCATCGTCAACGCCGCGCGTGGCGGCATCGTCGACGAGTCGGCGCTGCTCGACGCGCTCAACAGCGGCCGGATCGCCGGCGCGGCGATCGACGTCTACGAGAAGGAGCCGCCGGAGCTTCCGAGTCCGCTCGTCGAGCACCCGAACGTCGTCGCGACGCCGCACATCGCGGCGTCGACGCGCGAAGCCCAGGAGCGCGTCGCGATCTCGATAGCGCACCAGCTCGCCGAGTATTTCGAAGGCGCGGGCGCGCGCGGCGTGGTCAACGCCCGCGGGCTCGAGGGATCGCTCGGCAGCGACGCGATGCCGCTGATGGAGGCCGCGCGCACGCTCGGCGTGCTGCTCGGCCAGCTCGTCGGCTGCGAGGATGTCGGCTGCCGGCTGACGGCCTATGGCGCCGACGCCGCCGAGATCGTCCGCGGACTCAGCGCGTCGTTCCTCGCCGGGCTGTTCTCGCAGAAGGAGCCGGCGGCCAACGCGATCAACGCCGAGCTGCTCGCGACGCGGCACAACGTCAAGGTGATGACCGCGGGAGAGGGGGCGCACGCGAGCTACACGAACCTGATCACCGCCGACGTGTCGAGCGCGACGGCGACGCGCAGCGCGGCGGCCACGGTCTTCGGCCATCGCGACGTCCGGATCGTCGCCCTCGACGGCGTCGACCTCGACGTCCGGCCCGAGGGCACGCTGCTGCTGTTCTCGAACGCCGATCAGCCGGGCGTGCTCGCCGCGGTCAGCGGCGTGCTCGCGCGCAACGGCATCAACATCGCCAACGTGTCGCTGGGGCGTCGCGAGGGGGTGGGGAAGGCGCTGACGGTGATCCGGGTCGACGACCCGCTCAACGACGAGATCATGGCCGAGGTCACGGCGCTCGACATGGTCGAGGGCGCGCGCATCCTGCGGTTCCCGGAAGGGAGCGCCGGTCGATAGATCGGAGCCTGAAGGCCGGAACCCATAGGCCGAATCCCGAAGGCCGGACGCAACGGGGTTGCTTCGAGCCGACGGCCTGCATGAAACGCGACGGTCCCGCCGGGTAGGCGGGACCGTCGATTCTTCTTCGGGATCGGCGTCTACGCTGCGCACGAACGGGCGCAGCCGGTGGCGATCACCAGCACTTCCAGACGAGTAACTTTCGAGAAGGTTCCGGGTAGCTTGGGACTGAACGGAGCCAGTACGGCGCTTCTCGAACGGAGTTGCAGAGCGGAATCGTCGAATTCGCAGCATTTTCGCAGTATTGGATATCGGGTGCGGCTCCCTATATTCAACACGAATTTTTCGTAACGAACATATCGCGAGGAGACCTATCGCAGCGTTCGCTACCGTTTCACGCGCGCTCGTCGACGAACGAGCCCCATTCCTTCCGACTACTACCGTTTCAAGCAACGCCAGAACCGCGTTTTGACGCCGGGAGAGCTATGTCCCGAGCGCGCGGGCCCGAGTGTGCCGTTGCGCGGCAGACGGACAGCTACGGCGAGGACGCCGCTGGGTTGCAGAGCCATCGACCGGACACCGCCAACGCGCCGTGTCGGACAGAACATTCGCAGATGAACTCACACTTCCACCTATATCACACAGGAGTGATCGAATGAGACACAGGTTACTGTGCTTGGCATTCGCTCTCATTGCTCCGGTGACCGCGCTTGCTCAGACGACGGGAATTCTGAGCGGCAAGGTTGTCGACGATGAGGGAAAGCCCATGATCGGTGCTACGATCCGTCTCGAGGGCACGAGCGTCGGCGGCCTTTCGAAGGCCCCGGATGGCCGCTTCACGATCGCCGGCGTCCGCGCCGGTGACTACACGGTCGTCGTCGGCGGCATCGGCGTGCAGCCGGTTCGGAAAAACGTGCGTGTCTCGATCGGCCAGACGACCGACATGGGCGCGATCAAGCTGACGAGCGCGGCGGTTGGCGTCAAGGAGGTCGTCGTGCGCGACACCCGCGTCATCGAGCGCGAGCGCGTCACGACGACGCGCGAGGTCAGCCGTGAGACCATGGAGCGCAGCGCGCGCACCAGCATCATCGATGCGGTCGCGCTGCAGGGCGGCGTCAACACGCGCGGCCAGAACGGCATCGCGATCCGTGGCGGCCGCTCGACGGAGACCTCGATCCGCGTCGACGGCGTCGAAGTGACCGACCCGTTCACGGGCGGCTTCGGCTCGACCGCGGCAAGCATCTACCCGACGGTCTCGACCCTCGCGGTCCAGGAAGTGCAGGTCATGCCGAACGCAGTGAGCGCGGAGTTCGGTGACGCCATTTCGGGCGTCGTCAACTCGGTGACGCGCTCGGGCAAGAACGACCGTTACGAGGGCGCCTTCCGCTTCCGCACGCCGATCGCGGCGCTGTACGGCTCGAGCGACGACATCACCGTGACGATCGCCGGCAGCGACCGCGACACGACGCTCGCCGGCGTCAAGAAGTCGTCGTCGCAGAGCACGCTGTACGAGTTCGGCTTCGGCGGTCCGTTCCCGGGCTTCAACGACCTGACGTTCTATCTGACCGGCAAGGTCAACCCGATCAAGCACGCATCGGCGGGCTACGAGGTCTTCGACATGTCGCCCGAGTTCGCGGCGCAGCGCGCGGCGCTCGCCGACCAGCTCTGGGGCTACCACCTCGAGCCGACGAACCTCGGACAGCTCGACGACACCGAGGCGATGGTGCGCGACTTCAACGCGAAGCTGAAGCTGACGCTTTCGCCGGAGATCTTCCTGGAGCTCGGCGGTGAGTACGGTCTGACCACGCGCGAGCTCGGTGGGTGGAGCAACCTCTACCTGCGCGACCATCCCGCAGTCATCGTCCGCACCTCCTCGGGCGGCCTCGACACGGCCGCGACGTACGCGCGCGATCCTGCGACCGGCCGCTTCGACTTCACGAAGCCGCTGGCGGTCGACGAGACGCGTCTCGAGAGCGAGATGCAGTCGCCCGATCAGAACACGGTCATCAACCGCTACTTCGCGCGCTACTTCCAGAGCCTCGACCAGGCCACGTACTTCCAGATCGACGCGCAGTACTTCCACAACCTCTACGAGGCCGGCAAGAAGATCGAGCGCGAGTACAGCTTCCTCGAGCCGTACGAGATCCAGGGACCGGTCGACAAGGACAACAACAAGGTCATCGACCAGTACGAGGACCCGTCGGTGCAGACGGTGCTCAACCAGTACCTGCCCCCGAAGGCCCGCTCGCAGATCCGACTGCGCAACCTCGAGACGGGTCTGTACGAGGGCGGCGAGGCGACCGGCGCCAGCCGCAATCCGTTCGGCCTGATCGACCTCAACTTCCCGACCCACGGCAACGATCGTACGCTCGAGATCCGCGAGTCGTCGACGATGACGTTCAAGGGCATGTACGAGACGAACTTCGATCTCGGCGAGGTCGGCACGCAGGTCAAGGCGGGCTTCGACGTCAACACGTACACGTTGTCTCGCCACGAGAACAACCTTCCGTGGGTCGCCAACCCGTTCTTCGACGTCTACGGCTTCGATGCTCCGTACTTCGACACGGCCGGTGCCGAGGTCGCAATGCGCGAGTTCCTGGCCGACCCGTACACGCCGCTCGACGGCGCGCTGTGGGTCCAGACGCGGTTCGATTACAAGTCGATCCTCTTCCAGCCGGGCGTGCGCTTCGACTTCATCAGCCCGAACGCGCAGGTCTCGCCGTTGAAGCGCTCGACGTACGCGCAGGTGGTCGAGAGCATCCGCAGTGGTGAGGACGCGAGCCTGAAGTTCCAGGTCTCGCCGCGCATCGGCGTCAGCTACCCGGTGACCGATCAGTCGCAGTTCCGCGTCTCGTTCGCGATGATGTTCAAGATGCCGGACTTCAACCGCATGTTCGACAATGCCTACGGCAGCTCGGCGCGCGGCAACCAGATCTTCGGCAACCCGGACATCGATCCGCAGAAGGTCTTCAACTACGAGATCGGCTACCAGGCGCAGTTGGCCGAGATGTACTTCCTGGACATCGTCGCCTTCTACCGCGACGTCTACAACCAGGTCGGCATCTCGTTCATCCCGGCAGTGCCGTCGCCGTTCCTTCTGTACACCGTGCAGGAGTACGGCAACGTTCGCGGACTCGAGGTCTCGCTCTCGCGCGATCTCGCCGACAACATCGCGGCGAACGTGAACTACACGCTGCAGCGCGCGGTCGGCACCGCGTCGAGCCCGGAGGCGAACTACGGCACGCTCATCGGCGGGACCGACCCGTACACGGGCGAGTCGCGCACGGTGCCGCTGGCGGAGTACCCGCTGAGCTACGACCAGACGCACAAGATCAACGCGTCGCTGTCGCTGGTCTGGGGCAATGACGAGGGTCCGACGATTGGTGGACTCAACCTGCTCGAGAACACGACCCTGACGATCACGGGCACGTTCAACTCGGGCCTGCCGTACACGCGCCTGAATACGCGTGGCGAGCAGGAGGGTGAGTTCTTCGCAGAGCGTCAGCCGTCATTCTACTCGACCGAGGCGCACCTCGAGCGCGGCTTCCGCCTTGCCGACATCCTCGGCGAGGGCGCGGGCAATCTCGAGATCAGCCTCTTCGCCGACGTCTTCAACCTGCTGAACACGACCCAGGCGGTCGGCGTTTACGCGACGAGCGGAAGCCCGACGACGAACAACACGTCGTTCAACCGTCAGCTCGGCGACTTCGTCGCCACGCCGTTCTTCCGCGACGTCCAGGCGGCGCGACCGGAGACGTACGCGCAGTCGCAGTACGATCGATTCGGTCAGCGCTACTACAACCCGTACGCCGACCTGAACCTCGACGGCGTCGTCACGCAGCTCGAGAAGTACGAGGGCTATCGTCGCTTCATCACGACGATCCAGAACTCGTCGGTGCGCGGCAACTTCCAGGACCCGCGCTCGGTGTTCGTCGGCGTCAAGGTGAAGTTCTAGGATGACCCAGCAGCCAGGGGCGGCCCGGCCGCCCCTGGTCACGTTCTCGAAAAGTCATTTCTCATACCATACAAGGATCGACGATGAAGCTACGAACCTTCGTACTGCGAGGGCTCCCGGCGCTCCTGCTGGCCGCGGCGATGATTGCCGCACCGGTCGACGCCGATGCCCGCAGCAAAGGCAAGAAGGGGTCGAAGAAGGAGGAGAAGGGAGGGAAGCCCGAGCTGCAGCGCGTGCCAACCAACCCGTTCGAGAGTATTGTCAATCGCATCTCGAACATCCGCTTCTTCAGCACCAACTACGGCATTTTCGGCCACGACGTCGAACGCAGCGAGGCGGGCGGCTTCTGGCCGCGCTCGAATCCCAAGGCGTACATCTACGGCGGCGGCATCTGGTTCGGAGCGCAGAAGGTCGTCGACGGCCAGCGCAAGAACATCAGCGTCATCGGCTACGACCCGAACTCGGGCATCAGCTGGTTCACGCCGGGCCGCATCGATGACGACACCGAGGATGCGAACAAGTACCGCATCTACTTCTCGACCGACTACAACCCGTTCACCGGCGAGCCCAACGACCCGGCCGACGACCGCGCCAACGGCGTCAACTGGCCGCTCTGGGATACCTCGCCCGGCGACACGGTCAAGTACAGCCGGTACTTTGGCTTCTACGTCGATGACACGACCCAGCGCAATCGGGAGACCTTCCCGAAGGGACCGGCCATGATCTCGCAGGAGGATGTCTTCACGACCTACAGTGACAAGGACATCAGCCGCTTCGCCGGTCAGGACGAAGTCGGCCATCCGCTGCGCGTGCAGATCGAGCAGACGATCTACTCGTGGGGCTTCGGCACCCGCCAGGACGATCCCAAGACGCCGGCGCGCGACATCACCAGTCCGTACCAGGACATGATCTTCCTGAAGTACGTCCTGGTCAACCGCTCGACCGACACGCTGTATGACTGCTACATGGCGCCCGCCATGGACATGGACATCGGCGCCGCGGGCAACGACCGCGCGAAGATCGCGATCGAGCGCAAGGAGGACGACACGCTGAACCTCGCGGTGCAGTGGTCCGAGGCCGAGGCGACCGGTTACGGCTACATCGGCTTCGACTTCCTCGAGAGCCCGGCGGTCGACGCGACCGGCCGCGTACGCAGTGACAAGCGCGTCTTCACCGAGGCTGAGCAGGTCGGTCTGACGACCTTCCAGAACTGGCGCATCGAGGAGGATCCGACCGCCTCCGGCGAGCGCTACGAGTTCATGGCCGCAGGCGATCGCGATGGCGACGACGCCGCCGGCGACAAGCGCTTCCTGATGGCGACCGGCCCGTTCACGCTGGCTCCCGGCGACACCGCGCGCGTGGTGGTCGGACTGGTCTTCGCGTGGGCGCAGTCGGGTGGAACGCCGACCGGCACGTGGGACGATCTCGAGAAGCTCCTACGAGTCGACGAGTTCGCCCAGACCGTCTACAACAACAACTTCCTCGCGCCGATCCCGCCGGATCCTGCACGCTTGTCGTGGCGTCCGCTTGACGGCGGCGTCGAGCTGAGCTGGGACGAGACGTCGGAGCGCTCGCTCGACATCGTCGAGCGCGGCCTCGACTTCGCCGGCTATCTCGTGCAGCGCCGCCGCATCGCCAGCCCGAAGTTCACTCCGACCGACACGCTCGAAGGATGGAACATCGGCTGGAAGACGATCGGCCGCATCGACCTGCCGCCGCTGCCGACCGAGGACCAGCGCTATCTGGCCGCGCGCACCGGCAACCTTGGTGTGCTCGGTCCCTGGTGGCGTCTGCCCATGCTCGCTGACACCTGCGCCGCGCGGGGATTCGTCCGCGTCGACACCGTTCGCAACATCGACACGATCAAGCGACCGGGCATGGCCGACTCGCTCGTGGTCAGCCGGTTCGGCCGTCTGGTCAACCGCTATTGCTTCGAGTTCGATCCGAACGATGATCGCGCCTTCGTCAGCCTGCAGTACATCTTCGATTCGCTCGGTCGCGCTGACCTCGTCAATCGCTACCGCAACGGTTTCGGAGGACAGTTCTCGAGCCTGCTCGACACGACGATCCGCGAGGTCGTCCGTGACGCGATCGTGGCGATCGTCGACAGCATCACCGGCGGCCATCGCTTCGTCGACGTCGGAGACGACAACGGCAACAACAGGATCGAGACGAACGAGGTGAACCTCACGCAGAACGAGCGTCTGCTTAACAACGTCGACTACTACTATCGACTGCTCGCATTCGACGCGGGTGATCCGCTCGGCGGCACGCAGCCGAAGCTCAACGCGGGCGTGCTCGGCATCAACGAGATCAAGGCGACGCCGGAAGCGCCGCCTCCCACTCGCGCCGGGGCCGATCCGATCGTGATCATGGGTGACGGACTCGGCGGCATCTCGAACTTCCAGTTCATGGTGCTCGACCAGGAGCGTCTCGGACAGCTCTTCGGCGGCGACACGCTGGAGTTCGAGTTCCGTCCGGTCGATCTGTATCCGCTGCCCGCGTCGTACTTCCCGCAGATGGCCGCGTTCTACATGAACCAGGTCATCGTGAGACGTCGGAGCACGGGCGAGGTCATCAATCGGTTCATCGTTCCGTACCTGGTCGGCGGACTTCTGAAGTTCAGCGACCGCCAGGACGTGCTCGACACGAACCTGCGCACGGGACTGCACGCGATCAACGAGACGATCGATCCGACCGACTCGATCTGGATCAGCGCCAAGGGCGTCCAGGTGCCGTATGCCGGCACGTTCGCGGCCGATCCGAACCAGAACTGGTTCGGCACGTCGGCGATCTACAAGGCGACGTTCGGCATCGCGTTCGACTTCAACTTCACGCAGTTCGGTGACTCTCTGCGCTTCGGTCGCTTCGGCGATACGACAACGCGCGACAATCCGTTCACGCGCGTGGGCTCGTCGAACACGAACCTCGTTCCGCGCGCGCAGTACCTCGGCGTCACCAGCACGGCGTCGACTCCGTACACGGCGATCCCGAGCGCCGGGCAGGTCAAGCCGGAGGTCACGTTCCTTCCGGGAGGCGTGCAGCCGGAGATCAAGTTCGAGAAGCAGGGTCGGACCTACACGTTCCGCGACGTGCCGTACCTGACGATCGACGTCAAGAACGTCAACACGTACACGCGTCAGGTGATCGATCCGAACACCGGTCAGACGACGACGCAGACCATCACGTACAACGCGACGATCCCGGCCGATCCGAACGCGTCGATCTACGCCGATACGGCGAAGACCGCCGACGTGCTCATTCGCCTGATCGACCCGGGGTACCATGGGCTGTTCGCCTACGGCTGGATCAAGCTCGATTCGATGACCGATGCACAGCGCACGAGCCTTATCCAGCGCGCGCGCTTCACGGCGCAGTCGCCGGTGCGTCCGGTCGAGACGACCATCCCGGGACGCTACTACGTCGGCACCGTCAACGGCACCGATGATCTCGGCAACCCCGTCACGCTCACGTTCACACACCGACTCGTCGTCAACGGCGCCGACGTTCTTCTCGACTTCGCCGGCATGGCGTCGGTCGAGCCGCCGTTCCTGCCGAAGCACCTGCCGGCCACCCGGCCGACCCAGGACTTCGCCGCGGGCGACAAGGTGACGATCGACTTCACCGGCGGCACGCTCGGGCTCCCGCAGCCCGGCGCCAAGGTGCTCGTCGCGATTCCGGATCCGAAGCCGGAGATCATCAGCGCCGAGACCGGTCGCAACTACTCCGACGAGATGCTCGAGCAGATCCGCATCGTTCCGAACCCGTACCTGGTGAGCCATATCGGCCAGCGTGCGAACTCGGAGAGCGTGCTCTACTTCACGCGTCTTCCGGAGCGGTGCACGATCGAGATCTACACCGAGGCGGGCGAGCAGCTGACGGTCATCGAGCATGAGTCGACGCCGGACGGCCGGCGTGCGGTCAATGCCTGGGACCTGATCTCGAAGGCGGGCCGCAAGACTGCCTCGCAGCTGCTGATCGCGCGGATCGTGACGCCGAATGGCGCCGAGACGATCAAGAAGTTCTCGATCGTCGTCGGTGGCTTCCGCATCGTCGGCGGATAACCGAAGCGGTTGCTGGCCGGCGCCGTCGAACAGACGCGCGCCGGCCCGCGGCCGATCATCGCCTCGGTATCAAGTGTGCGTGATCAATTCAGGAGAATCCAACATGAAACTGACATACAAGGTCGGCCTGCTCGGAGCCCTCTTCGCGGGGGTGCTCTCGACGGGTCTGAATGCACAGGAATCGGAGGGGGGAGCCGCCCGCGCTGAGTTCTCGAAGGTGGGCGCCGGCACCGGCTCGTTCCTCAACCTTCCGGTCGGCGCCCGCGCCGCCGGCATGGGCGCGAGCTTCGTCGCCATCGCCGACGATGCCTCGGCGCTGTACTGGAACCCGGCCGGCATCACGCTGGCCGAAGGAACCAGCGCTACCTACACGTTCGCGCCGATGTTCGCAGGGATGTCGCATCACTTCGCCGGTGTGAGCTTCCCGCTCAGCACCGACTGGCGCGCGGGTATCCACGCGCTCTCGTATGGCTCCGATGCCATCGAGGTCACGACGTTGTTCGCGCAGGAGGGAACCGGCGCCACGTATACGGCGCAGGACATGTCGCTCGGTCTGTCGATCGGAGGCCAGCTCACCGAGCAGTTCTCCTTCGGCGCGACGGGCAAGTTCATCAGCCTCAAGCTCGCCGACGTCTCGGCCAGCACCGTCGCCTTCGACTTCGGAACCCTGTATCGACCGGGCATCCTTGGACTGCGCATCGGCTTCGCCGTCGACAACCTGGCACCGGCGGTCAAGTACTCCGGCACCGGACTCGTCCGCGCCGGCGGCATCGACCCGATCACCGGCAACCAGAATCCCGACGCCCAGCTCGAGTCGGGCGAGGCAACGCTCCCGCTGACCTTCCGCGCCGGTATCGCGACCGACGTCTTCGAGGGTGACGAAGAGCAGTCGCTGCTGGTCAACACCGAGTTCTCGACCGCGGCCGACCGCGCAGAGTATCTCGGCATCGGCGTCGAGTACACGTGGAACAACCTGATCTCCGTGCGTGGCGGTTATCACTTCGGATCGGAGGAGGCCTTCGGACCGAGCGGTGGTATCGGCATCAACTACGAGACGGGCTCGTTCACCGGACGCATCGATTACGCGATCCGTCCGCACGTCAACCTCGGCCTGACGAACTACGTCACGGCGTCGCTCCGACTGCAGTAGTGCTCGCCGGCCGCGCGTGATCGCGGCCAACGCCGAGCTGCTTCGAACCATTGGGCCCGCCCCGCACACGAGACCTTTCGCTGCGGGCCGGGCCCATGTATTTTGCAGCGTTACCTGAGGAGACCCCGCGATGACCCCGATCCTCGACTCCATCCCCATGAACGCCATGCTCCCCTGGCTCACCATTGCGCGCCTGCTGACCGTTGCCGCCGCGCTTCTGCTGTCGACCGCCTTCGCGCGCGCGCAGGCGCCCGGCTCCCTCAACTTCGCATACTCGACCACGGTCTATGCCCTGGACGATACGTCGTCGCTCGTCGAGCTCGACTACCAGTACACCGACCGGGGTCTGACCTACAAGCGCGTCGACGGACGCACGGTCGGCCAGATCCTCATCAGCTTCACCGTGCAGGATTCGCTCGGCCGCTATCTGCTCGACAACGAGTGGATCACGACGAGCGCCGAGCCGGAGAAGGGCGACGAGGATCACCTGCTGCTCGGCGTCAAGCTCTTCGGCATCCGACCGGGGACGCACCGCGCGCGCATCGCCTACCAGGACGTCGCCGACCCGACCCGGCGCGACTCCGCCGAGTTCACGCTGGCCGTGCGGAAGTTCGGATCACGCCTGGCGCTCAGCGACGTGCAGGTCATCAGCGAAATCACTCCGAGCGACGACGCCTCGAACCGCTTCTACAAGAACGGCTACATCATCTATCCGAACGTCCTCTCGTCGATCGAGCCGCCGTTCCTCCTGCTGAACTCGTACCTCGAGGTCTACAACGCGCACGCCGCGCCGACCTCGCAGTTCGAGATCATCTATGCCCTCGCCGACTCGATGGGCACGTTGTTCTACCAGAAGGACGAGAAGCGCGACCGTCCGACCGCGAGCGCCATCATCGACGTGCACTCGATCGTCCTCGACGAGCTGCCGAGCGGTTCGTACTTCCTGCTCGTCAAGGCCTTCAACGGACTGCGCGGCACCGCCAGCGATTCGGCGACGGTCGTGCGTCCGTTCACCATCGTCAACCCCGACAAGGACGCGCAGCTCGCGTCGACGAGCCCCGCGCCTGCCGGCGGCGCGACGACAGACATCGATCCGCTCTATGCCGGACGCAACGAGGCGGAGCTCGAGACCGACTTCGCGATGCTCAAGCACATTACCGTCGAGCGCGAGCGGGAGATCTGGCGAGGACTCAGCGGCGCCGACGCCAAGGCGCGCTTCCTCACCGACTTCTGGGTTCGCCGCGACCCGGATCCCGGCACACCTGTCAACGAGCTGCGCGAGGAGTACGGACGCCGCATCGAGGCCGCCAACGCGCTGTATCGCGAGCCGCTCGTCGAGCACGGATACCAGAGCGATCGCGGCCGCGTGATGCTGCAGTACGGAAAGCCCGATCAGATCGAGCGTCACTACTACGACAAGAACCGGCGCCCATTCGAGATCTGGATCTTCTCGAAGGACAACTACCAGTTCGTGTTCGTCGATCGCTCCGGCATGGGTCGCTTCGTCATGGTGCACTCCGATGCGCCGGGCGAGGTACGACAGGAGAACTGGGAGCGGCTCTACGCGACCGTGCACGAGTACATGGACAATTGAGCGCTCGGCCGATGACGTCGCTGCGCGATGCGCTGCTGAAAGTGCTCTTCGGTCCGGTCGGCCGTCTGCTGCCGTTCGCGGCGTGCCGGCACATCGCCCGCCCGATCGCGGCGATCGCGTGGCGCGCGGGCTTCCGACGCGCGATCACGATGCGCAACCTGGAGCTCGCCTTCCCGACGCTCACGGTCGACCAACGCGAGCGCATCGGCCGCGCCTCGCTCGTGAGCCTCGTCACCGTGTTCCTCGAGATCCTCACGCTGCGCCATCTCTCGCGCCGCGAGATCCGCCGGTGGCTCGTCGTCGAGAACCTCGAGCTGCTGACACGCATCGGTCCGGCGGGCGGGCTGCTGCTCTCCGGACACGTCGGCAATTGGGAGCTGCTCGCACTCGGCGCCGCCGACATCGCGGGGATCCCGTTCGCTGTCGTCGTCAAGGAGCAGCGCGACGGCCGGCAGCTCGAGCGCACGCGCACCGCGCGCGGTAATCGTCTGATCCCGACCGGACGCGGCGCGCGCGAATCGAGCGCCCTGTTGCGCAGCGGCGGCGTCGTCGCGATGCTCGCCGATCAGTCGGCCAGCGAGGGCGAGCACGCCGCGCTGCTGTTCGACACACCGACGTGGACGTACTCCGCGCCGTCGCGCCTCGCGCTCCGCTTTCGACCCACCGTGATCGTCGGCTTCGCCGTCAGAGAGTCCGGCGGTCGCTACCGCGTCGTGCTCGAAGAGCTGCACCATCACGATCTGCCCGACACGCCCGAGGGGGCCGAGGCCCTCACCGCGCGGTACGTCTCGATGCTCGAGCGGACGGTGCGCGAGCACCCCGAGCAGTGGGTCTGGCAGCATCGCAAGTGGAAGAACACTCCCGGGGTGCGCTATGACTGAGCAACGCTCGATCGTCGTCGTGCAGACCGGATACCTCGGCGACGCCGTGCTCGCCACCGGAATGCTTCGCGCGCTCCACGCTGCCGGAGGCCTCCGCGTCGGACTGCTCGTGAGAGCCGACGTGGCGGAGATCTTCGACGGGCACCCGGCGATCGTGCGACTGCACCGTCTGGACAAACGCGAGAAGGGGGCGAGCGCGCGGATGATCGAGGAGCTGCGCGAGGCCGGGTACGACGCTGCTCTCGTGCCGCATCGATCGATGCGCTCGGCGCTGATCGCGCGTCGCGCCGGTATAGCGCAGCGTATCGGCTTTCGTCAGTCCGAGCTCGCGCTCGCGCACACCGACCGCGTTCACTACAGCATCGCGCAGCACGAGCTCGACCGCAACGCCTCGCTCGTCGAGCGGCTCGGCGTGCCGGCGATCGAGCGCACGTCGTGGCTCGTGCCGCAGCGGCGGGCGCTCGAGACGATGCGGCAGCACGCCGGCGCCGTCGTCATCGCGCCCGGATCGGTCTGGGAAACGAAGCGCTGGCGGCAGGAGGGATTCGTCGAAGTGGCGCGGGCTCTCGCGCGCAGGGGGGAGCGTGTGCTGCTCGTCGGAAGCCCCGCTGACCGACCGCTCTGCGAGGCGATCGCCGCGGCGGCGGAGCTGGACGCCGCGGATGTGCTTGCAGGCTCGATCTCCCTGGCCGAGCTCGTCGCGCTCTGCTCGCTGGCGCGTCGTGTCGTGGCCAACGACAGCGCGCCGCTGCACATCGCCGAGGCGGTCGCGACGCCGGTGACGGCGATGTTCGGACCGACCGTGCCGGGATTCGGCTTCGGACCCGTCCTCGCGGGCTCGACCGCGCTCGGGGTCGAGCTGCCGTGCCGGCCCTGCCGCATCCACGGCGGGCCGCGCTGCCCGATCGGGACGCACGAATGCATGCACGCCATCACGCCCGACGCGGTGCTCGGGACAATCCCCGGCGCATGACGGCGTCGATTCCCGGAGTCACAACCGTACCATGCCGCTCAAGCCACTCCTGTTCCTGCTCGTCCTGATGAGCGCGGGCATCCGTCGCACGACGCTGATGCTGATGCTGGCGCTCGTGCTCAGCGCGCTCGAGGTCGAGCGCAACGGTCCGCCGCGCCGTCCGGCGCCGGTCGTGGTGGTGCTGAGCGATCCGCCGGGTCCACGGCGCCGGGCACGACCGTACCGTGCGCATCACCGGCGCTCGGGCGTCGGGAGATTTGCGTAGCTTTGCCGGCTATTGATCGTCCGGTCCCTTCGAACACACGCCTGCTCGTACTTTGGTGAGAAAGCTACTCTCTCTTCTTCTGCTCGCGACCATCGCACCGCTCGTTCTCGAGGCACAGACCCAGCCGAAGCACTTCCTCGCGCCGCCGCCCGTCCCCGATCGCAGCGTCTACTCGATGCTGACGTCGGCCGGAACGCGGTCGATCGTGTCGCTCAACGGTGTCTGGCAGGTCTCCAGTGACGGGCGCGACTCGTGGTCGCCGGTCCAGGTTCCGAGCTGCTTCGAGGACGAAGGGACGCTGCACTACAAACGCTCGTTCCAGATCCCGGCCGGCCTGCTTCAGAAGTACCGCTGGAAGCTCGTCTGCTACGGCGTGCAGTACCAGACGACCATCCGCATCAACGGCCAGTTCGTCGGCCAGCACGAGAGCGGGATGCCGTTCTCGATCATGGTGCCCGAGGAGGTCGCGCTCAAGGGCTCCAACACGGTCGAGCTCGAGGTGAGCAATCGCCTCGACTACACGTCGACCGTCCCGCATCGCAAGCTCATGCTCGGCAGCCGCACCTACGGCGGCATCTTCCGCGACATCATGCTCGTCGGCGTGCCGCGCATCTGGATCGACGACGTGCGCTTCCAGACGACCGTCGGCGCAAACGCCTCGGCGAAGTTCTTCGTGCGCGTGACCTCCGGCTCGCTCAAGGGCATGGTCGCCGGCACGCCGGACGACAGCGCCGGACGAACGCTCACGATCGACGGCGACCGCGGCGACTTCGAGACCACCGTCATTCTCCGCAGCCCCAGCGGCGTCGATACGATCCCGGCTTCCGACGTAGGTCGCGGGGCGACGCCGTTCACGCTCGAGAGCAAGCGCACGGCGAACATGTCGGTGACCGTGCCGGTATCGAGCCCGCGCCTGTGGGCGCCCGGCTCGCCGACGCTCTACACCGCGACGGTGCAGGTGCGCTACCAGGGCGCGCTCGTCGACGAACAGGTGCTGCGCGTCGGTTTCCGTTCGCTCGGCGTGCAGGGACCGAACGTGCTGCTCAACGGTCAGCCGATCCCGATCAAGGGGATCGTCTACGTCGAGGACGTCGACCGCCACGGCGCGTCGCTCCCGTACGATCTGATGCGTCGCGACATCCAGGCGATCAAGGACCGTGGCGCGAACCTCGTGCGCTTCGCCGACGGCATGCCGCACCCGTACCTGCTGCAGCTCTGCGACGAGTTCGGACTGATGGCGTGGATCGACGCGCCGATCGGCTCGCCGCCCGCATCGCTGTTCGCCGACGAGGACTATCTGCGCCGCGCCACCGACAGGATCCGGTTCCTGATCGAGGAGGCAGGGCGCTTCACGTCGGTGACGGCCTACGGCGTGAGCTCGCCGGTGCCGGGCGGCAGCAGCGCCGCGCTCTCGGCGATTCGCCGCATGCGAGCCCTCGTCGACTCGCTCGACGACCGGCCGTTCTATTTCGGCGCCTCGAGCTGGGCCGATCCGCAACTGCGCGCCGCGGTCGACATTGCCGGCGTCGGCACGTTCGACGTCGAGCCCGCGCGCATGCGCGAGATGCTCGCGGCAATGCGCCGTGACATCGGCACCTCCAAGCCGCTCGTCGTGCTCAGCTACGGCAAGTTCGTGCAGCTCGGCAACCACGGCGGGTACTCCGATCCGATCTCCATCGAGGCGCAGGCGAAGTACGTCAGCGACATCTACAACATCCTGCTCGAGAGCAAGGTCGCCGGCGGCATCTACTGGGCGTTCTCCGATTATCGGACCGACCGGCCGATCCTCACCGTCAACAACGGCGAGCAGGCGATCGCGACGTCAGGACTGTTCGGACTCGACCGCGAGCTGCGCCAGAGCGCGAACATGCTCGGCTCGCTCTACACCAACCAGAAGCCTCCCGAGGTTCTCATCGGCGACTACACGCCGCCGTCGACCGTGCTGTTCATCATCGTCGGCATCGCCTCGGCGCTTGCGTTCCTGCTGCTGATCAACAACTCGCGGCGATTCCGCGAGAACGTCTTCCGCTCGCTGAGCCGCCCGTACAACTTCTTCGCCGACATCCGCGACCAGCGGATTCTCTCGAACGTCCACACGACGATCCTCGGCGTGGTGATCGCCGCGACGTTCGCGCTGATCGTCGCGTCGGTGTGCTTCTACTTCCGGATGGACGAGGGCTTCGACGCGCTGCTGAGCGCCATCGTCACGAGCGACAGCATGAAGGCGGGACTCAACTACCTGGTCTGGCGTCCGGCGCTGTCGATCGCCGCGTTCACGATCGTGTTCTTCCTCGCGCTGCTGGCGGTCGCCGGACTCATCCGCGCCTGCGCCGTGTTCGTGCGCAACAGGATCTTCTTCAACGACGCGTACACGATCGCCGTCTGGGGCGCGCTCCCGGTGCTCCTGTTGATTCCGCTCGCGATGATTCTCTACCGCATTCTCGAATGGCACGACGCGAGCGTGATGATCCTGTCGGTCATCCTCGTCGCCGTGTTCCTGTGGATGCTCTACCGGATTCTGCGCGGCACGTCGGTCGTCTACGATGTGCGCCCGACGAAGGTCTACGGCTATGCGCTCGGCGGCATCCTCGCGCTCTCGCTCGTCCTGTACTTCACGTCCGGCGCCGTTCGCTCACGAGCAAGCTATCTGTGGGAAGGGATCGGAGGGATGTACCAGGGAAGCTCGGAGGGATAGCGGGCCGGCCGTCGATCAACAGCCATGCCGCGACGGCGCTCGCAGCGGCAAGCGCGGCAGCCAGCGCGGCGACGACGCGGAAGCCCGCGACGAACGACTCTCGGATCGACGCCTCGAGTGCCGCGCGCGTCGGCGCGTCGATTCCCGCCGGCATCGTGACGCTCGCGAAACCATCGCGGTCGTGCGCGAGCTGCCGGCGCTGCTCTGTCGAGAGCGCCAGCGAGCCGAGACGCTCGTCGAGATTCGCGTCGAACGTCGTGAGCATCACCAGACCGAAGAGCGCGACCGCCAGCAGCGAGGCGGTGCGCGCCACGGCGTTGTTGATGCCGGACGCGATGCCGGCGCGCTTCTCCTCGAGCGCCGTCATCACCGTCGTCGAGAGCGGTGCGACTGCCGTCGTCATCCCCAGACTCATCACCATCACGCCGGGAAAGAACCCCGTCCAGTAACTCGACGCATCCGCGCCGGGGATCATGAACAGCGCGAAGCCGATCGCCGTGACGAACGGTCCGACGACGAGCGGCAGCTTCGAGCCGTAGCGGTCGACGAGACCGCCTGCCCAGCGCGACAGCAGGAACATCGTGATGACGAACGGAAGCAATGCGGCCCCCGCCATCGTCGCAGTGTAGCCCTGCACGGTGATGAGATTGAAGGGGAGGAAGAAGAGCAGTCCGCTGAGTGCAGCGTACAGAAGGAGCGTCAGGATGTTGGCGCCGGTGAACGTGCGTGAGCGAAAGAGCTCGAGCGGCATCATCGGCTCGGCGACGCGGCCTTCAGCGACGACGAACGCGACGAGGCCGATCACGCCGCCGACGAGCGACGCGATCACGCGCGGCTCGTCGAATCCCGCCGACCCCGCTTCGATCAAGCCGTAGACGAGCGTGCCGAGACCGAGCGTGACGAGCGCGACGCCCCACCAGTCGGTGCGCCCCTTCGTTGGGTCGAGACGATCGTCCGGAACCCGCAGAGCGACGATGGTCAGGACGACCGCAGCCAGCGGGATGTTGACGTAGAAGATCCACCGCCACGACACGCTCTCGACGAGCCACCCGCCAAGGACGGGGCCGGCGCCGGCAGCGATCGCCGTGACGCCCGACCACGTGCCGATGGCGCGACCGCGTGTCTTCTTCGGGAAGTAGGCGCTGATCAGCGCGAGGCTCCCGGGGATGAGAAACGCTGCGCCGACTCCCTGCACCGCGCGTGCGGCAACGAGCTGCCCGATGCCGTTGGCCAGGCCGCACCAGATCGAGGCGAGCGCGAACACCACGACGCCGGCGGCGAACACACGACGGCGGCCGAGCCGGTCGCCGAGCGATCCACCGACGAGGATGAGCGCCGCCACCATCAGCGCGTACGCTTCGAAGATCCACTGCACCTCGGCGGCGCTTGCGCCAAGCTCGCGCTGCAGCACCGGGAGCGCGACGTTGACGACGGTGCCGTCGATGAACGTGATGCTCGAGCCGAGGATCGCGGCGGCAAGCACCCAGCGTCCCGTGCGAGCGTCGCAGGCAGTCGACTCGTCCCCTGCGCGAAGCACCGCTTCGTCGCATGGACTTTGGGCGAGACTGTGCATGGTAATCTCGTGAGGTCTACGAACGGAGCGGCCAATCTAGCACAACGCAGGTCGTGCGCATCACCGCGATCGACCTGCAATGTTCGCGGCGTGATGATTCGCTTGCGCTTTCCTGTTGCGCTCGCGGTGGTGCACGTACGTCGTGCCTCGCGGCGCGAGCCTCTTGCGCGGGCCGTCGCCGAACAGTATCTTCGCTTCGGCTCAACACACCCCTCTGCTGTTGGCGCCTCGATCGATGTCGATGCCACGTTCGACATCGCCGACTGAATCGACGTCGAAGCCCCTCCCGATGTCGACGCGATAGGACTCCCCCGAGTCCAGACAATCCG
Source organism: Kapaibacterium sp. (SeqCode) (assembly GCA_035539855.1). Classification (GTDB taxonomy): domain Bacteria; phylum Bacteroidota; class Ignavibacteria; order OLB7; family OLB7; genus DATLHO01. The sequence continues at coordinate 50,234 of DATLHO010000158.1, forward strand.
CCCCCCCAAAGAACAGCCCCCAACTTCGCTTCCTCCGGCGACACCTTCTTCGTACAGGCCTTCGTGCGTTCCGACTCCTCAATCGGGAAGGCCGCGCTTTGTCAAAGCATTCCCCACGTTCATAGAAAGCCCGGCGCATAGTTGCCGGACAGTACTCTCATTCTAACCACTTGGGACCATGACGAAGATCCTTACCGCAATCGCGGCAGCGCTCACGCTCGGCGCGACCACGCTGACCGCCGGAGTCACCTTTGATGGATCGCCGGGCACCGGCGCGCCGCCCGCGACGCTCGGCGGCTACACGATGACGTCGTTCGACGACGACACGCGCGGCATTCCCGGAACGGTCTCCGACGTGACCGGTCCGACCGGCGATGTCGGGTTCAGTCCCGATCTCACCCACGTCGAAGTCGGCTCCGGCTGGGCGACGTGGAGCCACGGCTACACCGGTGACGTGTACTACAGCACCGGGACGACGATCACGATGACGCTGCCGGCGAACACCGTCGCGTTCCAGTTCTACTCGGAGCCGAACTCGTTCTCGACGTTCACGATGGAGGCGATCACCGATGACGGTACGTCCTCGGGCGAGATCGAGGTCACCGGTCACGGTGGCGCCCAGTACTTCGGATTCTATGCCGACGGTGGCGACAAGATCGCGTCGGTCACCATCACCGTTCCCTCCGAGGCGCTCGGACTGGCCGTCGGTGATTTCGCGATCGCGGCCTGCAGCGCTCCGGAGATCTCGGTCTCGGTCAGCCCGTCGCAGTTGCTGACCCCGAACCACCAGATGGCCGACATCACCGCGACGGTCGACGTCAGCGGCGGTTGTGGCGACGTCACGGTCGCGCTCGTCTCGGTCACGAGCGACGAGGCCGACAACGGCCCGGATGACGGCAACACCGTCAACGACATCGACGGCGTCACCGCCGGCACCGAGGACTACAACTTCCGCGTGCGCGCCGAGCGCTGCGGCTCGTGCGACGGCCGCGTCTACACCGTCAGGTACAGCGCGACCGATGGCGACGGCAACGTCTCCTACGGCACGGCGACCATATCGGTCCCGGTCGGCCGCGGCGGACTGGACTAACCGACGCTCTGGCATGATGACGCACCCCGGTCGCGATGTCGCGGCCGGGGTGTCGTCGTTGCGGCCGCCCGACGGTGGCGCGTCGAGCGAGGGAATCTCACGACGTGCCGTCGTCTCGATAAACGCGGCGCGGGCTTCCCTGTCGATGATGCCATGGCGCGGCCAACTTCGAAACGTCGGCACGCGTTGTGATCACGTTCGAACATCATTACGGACTCATCGAGAGCAACGGAGGCAGGGTATCATGTCTGGAAACATCGTACGGTTGATGGTCGTGCTCGCGCTCGCGGTCATGACGGGAACGAGCGCCGAGGCGCAGTCATACCTGCGAGCAGGAGTCACGGCGGGTATCAACCTCGCCAACGCGTCGCTCGATCCCGACTTTCCCGACGTCCATGCCGGCGCCAGCCGCGACATGCGTCTCGGTCCGATCGTCGGCGGCACCCTCGAGTGGGGCGTGCGGGATTTCCCGATCGCGTTTCAGCCGGAAGTGCAGTACATCGAGAAGGGCGTCAGTGTGAGCTATGCGGCGCCGGCCGACGGCGTCGATTCGACGCAGGACATCCGCTACAGCTACATCGAATTCCCCGTGCTCGTGCGCATCCCGTTCATGGAGGGACCGACGCGCGCCTACGCCGTGGTCGGACCGAACCTCGCGTTCAACTTCAACGCCCGCGGCCTTCACGAGTCCTCGCGCGGATCGGCGCAGGCGGACTACTTCGAGGACATCGCGCGCTCGGACATCGGCATCGACTTCGGTCTGGGTGGCGAGATCGAGCTGACCCCGGGCATGTACCTGCTGGGCGACGTGCGCTACACGCTCGGCCTTACCGACGTCACCGTCAAGCCGACGGAGCCGGATGAGACCTGGTACTCGCGGGACTTCAAGATCAAAGCGGGACTGAAGTGGGACCTCTGGCAGAGCCGTACCCGCTAGCGGCCGGAGACGACCGTGATTCTCGCATGACGAACGCAGCGCGCCCCTCGACTCTTCGCGGACGAGGGGCGCGTGCTATTTTGGGGGTTCACGTTGAACCTATTCCCCAGATGTCCGAAGCAACGACAGACCCCCACGACTGGCTCGAAGCCATCGATTCACCCGAGGCCCTTGCGTGGGTCGAGGAGCACAACCGCGTGACGCTCGGCATGCTCGAGGCGCGCCCGGACTACCGCGAGCGCTACGAGCGCAACCTCGCGATCCTCTCGCATCCCGACCGCGTCGCGTGGCCGCACCTGCACGGCGACTCCGTCGTGAACTTCTGGCAGGACGACGAGCACGAGCGCGGCATCCTCAGGATGCTACCCTTCGACGAATGGCTCGCCGGCTCCCGCGCGTGGCGAACGGTGCTCGACATCGACGCGCTCGCGGCCGACGAGGGCGTCAACTGGGTCTTCGGCGGATCGACCATGCTCGAGCCGCCGCATCGGCGCGCGCTCATCCGGCTCTCGCGCGGCGGAGCCGACGCCGTCGAGATCCGCGAGCTCGACACGTCGACCGGACGGTTCGTCGATGGCGGCTTCGTCATACCCGAGGCGAAGTCGAGCGCCGCGTGGATCGACGCCGACACGCTGCTCGTCGCCTCCTCGTTCGGCGACGGCACGATGACGCGCAGCGGGTATCCTAGGAGCGTGCGACGGTGGAGGCGCGGCACGTCGCTCGCCGACGCGCCGGTACTCTTCGAGACGGTCGAGTCCGACCTCGGCGCCTTCGTGGGCACGACGCGCTCGGCAGCGGGAACGCGCATGCTGATCTATCGCTCGATCTCCATGTTCGAGCACGAGTACTTCCTCGTCGATGGCGACGCGACCGTGAAGCTCGACCTGCCGTTGGATAGCGAGCTCGACGTCGAGGGCGACCGTCTGCTCGTGCAGCTTCGCAGCGAGTGGAACGACGGGAGCACTCTCTGGAAGAAGGGATCGGTCATCGAGCTGTCGATTACCGAGTACCTCGCCGGCGAGCGCGCCTTCCGCCTGCTGATAACGCCGGCGGATCGCAGCGCCGTCGCATCGATCGGCGCCACGAGCGACGCGCTCGTCGTCACTCTCCTGCGCAACGTGAGCGCGGAGCTCTACTTCTACCGTCTCGTCGACGGCACGTGGCGCGCTGAGCGGATCGCGGCGCCGGACCACGGGAGCATCGTCGGCGTCGAGGCGAGTCCCGACTGGGGCGGCATCCTCTTCGCCTACAGCGGCTTCCTGCAGCCGACGACGATGTACGCGGTCGATCCCGGCACGACCGAGCCGCGCGTGATCCAGGCGCAGCCGGCGCACTTCGACGCGACGGGGCTCGTCGTCGAGCAGCTCGAGGCGATCTCCGCCGACGGCACGCGCATCCCGTACTTCATCGTGCGGCGCGAAGGCCTCACGCTCGACGGCACGACGCCGACGATCCTCTACGGCTACGGCGGCTTCGACGTGCCGATGACGCCGGGCTACAGCGGCCTGACCGGCAGCGGATGGCTCGAGCGCGGCGGAGCCTACGTGATGGCGAACATCCGCGGCGGCGGCGAGTTCGGCACGACGTGGCACACCGCGGCGCTGCGCGAGAACCGCCAGCGCGCCTTCGACGACTTCATCGCGGTCGCAGAGGATCTGATCGCGCGCGGCATCACGTCGCCGGAGCACCTGGGCGTCATGGGCGGCAGCAACGGCGGACTGCTCGTCGGCGCCGTCGTGACGCAGCGGCCCGAGCTCTTCGGTGCCGCGGCGGCGAGCGTGCCCGTGCTCGACATGCGTCGCTACCACGTGCTGCTGGCCGGCGCGAGCTGGGTCGGCGAGTATGGCGATCCCGACAATCCCGCCGACTGGGAATTCCTTCGCGCGTACTCTCCGTACCACAACGTCTCGCGCGACCGTCGCTATCCCCGCATCCTCCTGACGACCTCGACGCGCGACGATCGCGTGCACCCCGCGCACGCGCGCAAAATGGCCGCGCTGATGGAGGAGATGGGGCACGAGGTCTACTTCTACGAGAACACCGAGGGAGGCCATGCCGGCGCGGCCGGACACCGGCAGATGGCGAGGCAGATGGCGATCGTGCACACGTACTTCGCGAAGGAGCTGGGGGAGCGGAGGGCGGGCTAACCTTCGGTTCGCCGTCGTGTTAGCTGGGCATCCACGATCCGTTCAACATCCCTCACGAGATCATGCGCCACGTCATCGCTCTCGCGACCATTGTCCTCGCAGTTTCAGCTCCGGCCGGCGCGCAGCAGTCGTTCGTCCGAATCAACGTCGGCGCGGCCCAACGCGCGCCCGCGGTCATAGGGGCCGCCGACGGCTTTGCGGTCTTCTGGATCGAAGAGGCGCCGGGCGTGCCGCGAGCCCTGACCGCGGCCCTGTGGGATGGAGTCTCCGACACTGTGGCGATCACCGGAGTCATCAAGGAGCGTTTCTCCGAACGTCCGCCGGAGTACCGCTCGGAGTCGAGGGTAGGCCACCTCCGCTATCCCGGCGTCTCGATCGTGACGCAGGTCGCGACCGAGATGAACCACCCCGAGCGCCAATCGCTCCCGGCGTGGGACAAGGCGACGTGGTCGGCGCATCGCGGAAGCCCGGTCCCGGGCTGGGACGGCGTGACGCTCGGCGGCTTCGAGATCCCGTACATGAGCGGCCGCTCACCGTATCCCGCCGGCGGACTCTACTTCCACACATCGCAGTACGATCCGGTTCGCGACGAGGTGGTGCTGCTCGCCGCCGAGGGACTCGACAGCCTCGTGCTCGCGGGTCTCTCCGCGGCTTCGTTGCCGCCGTGGCGCTTCACCGTTCCGGTGATGTCGCCGAGCGCGATCGTGCCCGTCGCCGAGCGCGACGTCGTCGCGATCTTCGGTGACTCACTCGTGCGCGTGACCGCGCTGGGCTCGATACCGATCGCGCGGCGTCTCGACGCCGTCGTCGGAAGGTTCGATGCAGTCGCGCGGCTGCTCGACGAGAGCTTCGTTCACCTTAGCATCGACAGCACCGTCGCGACGATGCGGCGCTACTCGTTCGACGGCGAGATGCGCGCAAGCGTGCGGTTTCGCGTCGCCGCCGAGCTTGCCGGCGCGATGATCGCCCAGCGCCCGAGCGACTCCTCCATCGCGATCGTGTCCTCCGATGGCAGTACGATCCGTCTGACGCTGCTCGATCGCGAGCTCGGCATGCGCATCGAGGACTCGGTGCTCGTGCGCTCCGACGGCGACGTGCGCGCGCCGCAGGCGTCGTTCATCGACGGCGAGCTCGTCGTGGTCTGGGAGGATGCGCTCGAGGGAGATCCCGACATCGCAATCGCACGAGCCGTCATCGACGACGTCCCCGCGGGACTGTCGCGCGAGCCCATCGCCGATCAAGCGGTGGCACCGTTCGTGCGCGTGATCGAACAGGTGATCCGCGGCGGTCGGATCGAGCTCGAAGTCGCAGAACATCGAGGTGCGCCGATCGCGATCGAGCTCATCGACACGCGCGGCGCGGTCGTCGCCCGCGGTTCCGTCGGCGAGCGATCGCGCGACGTGCTCGACGTCGACCGGCTCCCGGCCGGCCCGTATCTCGTGCGCGCGACGAGGTCGGGGGCGGTGGTCACATCGAGGATCATACTCGCGCGCTGAATTGCATCTGGCGCCGGGTGGTGTCGAAATCGGCTCGGGTCGTTCGACATGTTGATGACACGGCAGCCATCATCCATACAGTCGAACGTAAGCACCACGATGAACAATCCCCACATCAGAATCCTCGAGCCCGTTCACTTCTCGGCGCGCTCCAACGAACCGTCCCCCGTCACCGATCCGGCGCGAGCGGCCACGCCGTCGAGCGCTTCGCTCACGCGCGTGTTTCCGTCGTCGATCTGGGCTCCGCGTGCGCTCGCGCTGCTACGGATCGTCGCGGCGTTGATGTTCATGCAATCGGGAACGATGAAGCTTTTCGGCTGGCCGATGGGCATGCCGCCTGACGACTCGACCGCGGAGCTCTTCACGCAGATCGGCATTGGCGGCGTGCTCGAGGTCTTCGGCGGAGCGCTGATCGTGGTGGGCCTGTTCACGCGCCCGGTCGCGTTCGTGCTCTCGGGAACGATGGCGGTGGCGTACTTCCAGTTTCACCAGCCGACGGCTCTCTGGCCTATGATGAACGGCGGCATCCCCGCGATTCTCTACTGCTTCGTGTTCCTCTACCTGGCGGTCGCGGGGCCCGGCGCATGGAGCATCGACGGACGGAGGTGAGTGCCCCGGCGCGTCGTCACAACAATGCGCGGACTTGGTTGCGCGTCCCTGGCTGGAGCCGGACGTGCTCGCACTCTCACACTCCCTGAAGCCGCACCATGTCGAACCCAACCAACGCCCTGCAGACCGCGCACCGCGCCGCGTGGATCGAGGGCATCTCGTATCTCGCGCTGCTGTTCGTTGCGATGCCGTTGAAGTACTTCGCGGACCTGCCCGACGCGGTGCGCATCGTCGGGGCGATCCACGGGATTCTCTTCGTCTGGTTCATCTACGCCGCGTACCATGCGAAGGTCGAGGCGGGATGGAGCTTCGTGCGCTTCGCCATCCTCTGCGCCACCTCGCTCGTGCCGTTCGGAATGATCCTCTTCGATCGCATGCTCGTCGTCGAGGAGCCGGCCCGCACGTGATCGAGGCGCACGCCTGCGGGATCGTCTACTTCGGCTCCGTCGCCACGCTCGTTTCCTTTCCGCGCACGACCGCGTCGACCCATGCGAGGATGTCGGGCATGATGGCGCCGCCGAAGCCGTGATCGCCGGGCACCATGCGCAGCCGATGCTCGACGCCGGCAGCGGTCAGCACGCTGTCGATCATGATGGTGTTGTTCGGCGGAACGACCGGATCTTCGGTGCCGTGAATGAGCCACACACGCACGCCCTCCGCTTTCATCGCGCGCGCGTTCTCCAGGTTGACGAAGCGCGGACCGGGATACGATGCGGCCTGCGAGTAGTAGGCGGCGACCCGCTCGGGATGCGTCAGCGCAACCATGTTCGCATAGGCACCGCCCTGGCTGTGGCCGTAGACGAAAACCTTGCCCGGCAGCGCCCGGTAGCGCCGCTGCACGTCGTCGACGCACGTGAGAATCCAGTCGACGTAATCGATGGGCGCCGCGGCGTAGCCGGGGTTCGACGTGTCGATGCGCTCCGGCGGACGCGAGTCCCAGCCCATGCTGCCGCTCGCGACGACGTCGGGATGCACATACGGCGCCCGCGGCGCGACGTAGATGACGCCTTCGCGTCCCATCGTGTCGGCGAGCCGTCCGTGTGCGAGCTCACTCGAGCCGCTGCCATGCAGGATCACGCAGATCGGATACTGCCGCGTCGACGTTTCATAGTCCGGCGGCAGCATGACGATGTACGTGCCGCGACTTCTCATCTCGGCATGATGGCGTACGTAGCCCTTCGGCTCGCGCGCGGCCGCGCGCCTGCCGATGCGCCCGAGCGCCGCGGAGAAGCGCGGATCGAAGCGGATCGCGTCGAGGTCGGTGTCGCGCGTCGGGTGATCCGCATCACGCCATCCCGCGTCGACGGAACGCTCGAACGCGTCGAGCGCCAGTGCCGTCTCGCCGGTGAGCGAGTAGACGCACGCGAGGTTGTACCACGACGAATAGTCGCGCGGGTCGGCCTCGAGCCATCGCTCGTACTGCGCCCGCGCGGTTGCGAGATCGCCTTTCTGCGTGGCGGCACCTGCCTGATCGCGCAGCGATGGAGCGAGGGTGTGCGGCGTGTACGTGCCCCCGCTCTGTGCATTGGCGGTGCCGAACGAGGCGTGCATCGCGAGAACCATCACGACGAGCGAGACGGACAGCGCGGTATGGGTGCGCATTGAGTCGGAGTTCATGAGCTGATCCGGTAGGAGGGAGGCTGGGTCGAAACGCGTGCGGACGAAAATACCCCGGCGACTCGAATCACGAACACTCCATCGGGCCGATGCTGCGCCTCATCGCCGTCGGCCGAGGATCGCCACGCCGATACCCCCGACGATCGCGCCGCCGGCGATGACCAGGCGCGACGTCGCGACCTCCGAGAGCAGGATCACACCCGCGATCGCCGCGAGTACCGGCACGGAGAGCTGCACGATCGCTGCGCGCGTCGGCGTCAGCGAGCGCAGCGCGAGGTACCAGATGCTGTACCCGACGCCGGAGGCGATCGCGCCCGAGCCGCACGCGAGCAACACGCCGGTCGGCGTCGCGTGTGCCCAGGGAAGCATCGCCAGCATCACGACCGCGGCCATCGGAACGCTCCGCAGAAAGTTGTCGGCCGTCGCCGCGATCGGATTGGCGACGCCTCGTCCGCGCAGCGAGTACAGTCCCCACGCGACACCCGCGATCGCCATGAGTAACGCGCTGACGGCATCGGGAGTCTCGATACCGGGGAGCACCAGTAGCACCAGGCCGCCGAACGCGAGCGCCAGCCCCGTCCATTCCAGCGGCGTCGGGCGAATGCCGTTGATCATGCCGGAGCCGATCATCGTCAACTGCACGATGCCGAAAAGAATCAGCGCTCCCGTCCCCGTCGGCAGCGCGACATAGGCGAGCGAAAACGGCGCGGCGTACAGCGCGAGCGCGGCCGCCGAGCCCCAGCTACCCGCGCGACGCTCGGCCGCCGGCACATGACGCAGTCGGACGATCAGCCAGAGCACGAGCGCGCCGGAGGCGAGGCGGATCGCCGTATACGATGCGGGATCGATCTCCGCCGACCGCAGCGCGGCGCGCGCGAACAGCGAGTTGGCCGCGAAGCAGATCAGCGCAAGCGTGGTCAGGGCAACGGCGGAGGAGGGAGTCGGCTGGCTGGTCTCGGGCATTGGCATTCCTGGTGTGACGGCGCGTGACGCGAATGTACATCATCCATCGACTGTCTCTAGGAACGACGGCCCCTGTTATCCCCGGAGGGGATCTTTCTTAGTGTGCGTGTCGCCGCATGTCGCGATGCGAGCGCTGCGTCGACGTAAGTTGTGACCGACACCCCGCCGGTCCATCGCTGCCGCCCGGCAGCACGTCGATCGAGGATTCCATGATCCTCTCGCTCGCACTGCGCGGCGCACTGCTCGCCTCGCTCGCCGTCTCGCTCGAGGCGCAGCCGTCGAGCGCTCCCTTCGTCGAAGTCCTGCACGTCGACGGTCGCTACGTCAACGACCATGCACTCGTGCGCGCCGCCGGCTCGTGGCACCTGTTCTACACGACCGGCGATTCGGCGCGTCGTCCGTGGCTCGATCGATCGAGCGAGGTCGAGATCGGTCACGCCGTCAGCGATGATCTCCGCGACTGGCAAGTGATGGCGCCGGCGGTGCGCGTCGCGGATCTCCCCGGTCACGCGTCGGGACACATCTACGCGCCGGCCGTCGTCGAGCACAGCGGTGAGTACGTGATGTTCTTTACGGCGAACCGCCTCGGCTACGGCTCGGGCGAAGCGATCTTCACCGCGCGGTCGCGCGATCTCCTCACGTGGACGATCGCGTCGACCCAGCCGGTACTCGTGCCCGATCCCGCCTGGGCCGCATGGCACACGCCGAACGACCTGCCCGTCTCCTGTCGCGATCCGTTCGTGGTTCGACTCGACTCCACGCAGTGGGTGATGTACTACGTCGCGCGGCTGCGCGTCGACTCGACGGTGGATGGGGGACTCGAGCGCGCGTGCGTCGCTGCCGCGACGTCTGAGGATCTCGTGCACTGGCGCGATCGCGGACCGGTGCTGACGCGCGCGGTTCGCGGCCGTGACCGCAACCGGTGGGCGCATCCCGAGTCGCCGTGCGTCGTGCGAAAGGAGGGACGCCACTATCTCTTCTGGAAGACCGGCGACGGCACGCGCTACGTCATCAGCAACGATCCGCTCGACTTCGAGGACGCCGAGGAGCACGTGCTCGCAACGTCGCACGCGAGCAAGGTCGTCGAGCACGACGGCCGCTGGTTCGTCACCTCTTGCAGCCGCGACCTCGACGATCTGCTGCATGAGCGCAGCGATCGAACCAGGGGACTGTTGCTCGCGGAGCTCGACTGGTCGGGGATGCTTCCGCGCCTGCTGCCAATCGAGGTACCACCGAGCGCATCAACGCGGTGAGTTCCAGAAGCACCTCGCGTGTCACGAGCGAGACCTCACGCGTCGTTCGAACGGTGCTCGTTCCATGACTCCGAATCCGACCACGCTCATGCGCCCCACACTCACCGTATTCCTCTTCGTGCTCCTGTCGAGCACTGCGGCCTCGCAGGAGCCCGGCCGCCGGCTCACGTTCGACCGCGCGATCGACATCCCCGATGCCTCCATCGGTGGCATCGCGTGGGACGGCGAGGCGCTCTGGGCAGCTCCGATGAGAGTTGCCGATGAGGATACGTCGCAGGTGGTGCACTACGTGGTCGACACGAGCGGTACGATGCTCGACACATTGAGGCTGCCCAGGCCGCTTGGCGAGTCATCGGGAGGACTGGCGTGGATTGGCGACACGCTGCTGCGTGTCGAGGAACAGATGGGACGGGTCTATCGCATGACGCGCTCCGGCGATACGATCAACTCCTTCCGTACGCCCGACAGCGCCGGGCTTCTCAACAGTTGGGGGATCGCCGTCGACGGCAGACGCCTGTACCTGTCCGTCTACGACAGCGACTCAGCGCTCTACGAGCTCGACCCCACGACGGGCGCGGTCCTTCGACAACTGCCCGTGCCGTCATTTCGCGTGCTCGGCATCACGATGGTCGGCCGTCGATTAATCGGCGCGGACTTCTATCGCGGGCTCCTGTACCAACTCGACCCGGAGACCGCCGCGGTGCTCGCGGTCGACACGCTTCCGTTGCCGAACGTCCTCGGGCTCGCCTACGATGGCGCTCATCTCTGGGTGGCCGCGCGCAACGGGTTTGGAGCGCGCTCGGTGATTCATCGGATCGACGCGCGCTTCGAGCAGACGGTCGACGCGCCGATTGAGAGAGTTCAGCAGGATGGGCAGAGTCCGTCGCTGTCAATTGGTGAAGGAGTCGATTCAAGAGCGCCCATCATCGTCGGTGGACGTCCGCGTGCGGCGAGGGGGCCACGTGATGCGCAATAGGCGCCGGGCGATTTGTCAATCCCGTCGCGGTGCGATATCGTTGCGTCGAGCCACGACCCGAGAGCACCAACCGGGAGGAACGAAGGATGGCCCTCACCACAGCGCGAAGCCCGCGACAGCACGCGGCGGATAATCGATCGCGAGCGTCGGACGATGCAGCTTCGCACCGCTCGACTGCATCACCGCATACCAACCAATCCACCGACGCATCGACACCGCGTGCGATTCACGATTTCGCCCACGTACGCGTTGACGCTCCACGGTCGGCAAACCACTTATCCCCGCTCGCGATGACCGCGCCTGGAGACCGCCATGAGCTCGAGGCCGATCGTATTGCGTCGCATGTTCTCGAGGGGCGGGGGAGTACTCTGTTCGTGCAGGTCGGGACCAGTAATGTAGGAGCTGCGAGAGAGGCCGCACCTGAAGACGTCCACGACGCGATCTCTTCGCCGGGCGAGCCGCTCGCGGCCGAGAGTCGACACACGATGGAGGCACGCTTCGGGCACGACTTCGCGAGCGTGCGCGTGCACGCGGATGCGAGCGCGGCGCGTTCTGCGAAATCCGTCGGGGCGATGGCCTATACGGTCGGCGGCGACATCGTGTTCAACGAAGGGCGATACCGACCCGGAAGCGCCCAGGGCGATCGGCTCATCGCGCACGAGCTCGTGCACGTACTGCAGCAGCGCTCGGCGTCCGTGATGCTGCAGCGCGCGCCCGACGACACCGCGGCATCAGATGCAGAGCTCGAGCTGGGAAGGCGGCTCCGCGAGCCGGACTTCGCCGCCGGCTACGCGCTTGCGTTCTATGATCAGGACGAGCCGGAAGCCGAGCGTCGCGCGCAGGACTTCGCATCGCGCGAGCGTGCGATCGGACTCAAGGGAACGAAGATCACCGCCGACAATCTCGTCATCAGCAAGGCGATCTCCGGCGCGAAGAAGATCGACACGACCGTGCCGGCGATCGCGACGGTCGTAAACGCCGCACTTGCGCGTGTGCCTGCCGACAAGGGCGCTTCCGCCGACGCCGCGGCCGCACCGGGAAAGGTCCGTGCGCTTGCGATTTTCGCACACGGTACGCCCGAATGGTGCAGTCTGTCGATCACCACGAGCAATGCGCCCGGCATCTTCAAGACGATCGCTCCGAACCTCGCGCAGAACGTGCGCGTGGTGCTGTATACGTGCAGCTCCGGTCGCGCTCCCGATGAGGAGGATGAGTGGGTCAAGGGCACGATGCGGCCGGGCGGCAAGGGCTCGCTAGCCTCGACCGTCCGCGACACGCTGGCCGCGGAAAAGGTCGAGGGTGGCTCCGTCTGGGGCCACGCGACGGTCGGCCATACGTCGCGCAACTTTGCGCTGCGCGAGTTCGCGGTCGGAGCGGGTAAGGGAGCTGAGGGAGAGAGCTACGTCACGAAGTATGTCTTCACCGACGCCGATCGCACGAAGGCGATCGAGTCGCTCGCGGTCGAGATCACTACGTCTGGCTACACAGTGGCAGAGGACGATCCGAAGTTCATCGCCGCAGCGACGGCCGAGCTCGAGCTGGCGTTCTACGCTGCATACGCCGGCGCGAACAAGAACCTCAAAGGGGAGAACGTAGCGGAGGAGGCGCCGATGTATCCTTACATGACCGCGGCACGAGTCGAGAAGTACTGGAACGACACGTACTGGCCGGCAAACAAAGCGAAGGTGGCGGCGAAGGTGATCCGGCGGATGAAGTTGAAGAAGACGTGACGACCCGGAGCGGCGTGACCGAAGCGTGTGCGCATGGTTGACGAGCTCGCGGAGTCGGGGACGTTAGTCTTGGATTCCATGCGGCATGCCGCGCGGCTGGAGCCGCGCGGCTGCCTAGTCCTCCCTCACGAGTTCGACTACCTCTTCCATCGTGCCCTCGTCGATTCCGTCCATGGTCTTGCCGCCACGAGTCCTCGTGCTGACGATGATGCCGTTTGCGTCGACCAGATACTCGGTCTGGTGCCAGTAGACGAACGTCGCGGCGATCGGGAGTGGCTCGGTGCGATCGAACGTTCCCTCGACGCGGAGATAGCGCTTTCCGTCGTGCTCGACCCAGCCGATCGGGCGCATGGTGTTGATCGTCGTCATCGTCCATTCGACGGTGCC
>DATLHO010000159.1:0-18953 GCA_035539855.1 Kapaibacterium sp. (SeqCode)
CGGTTGTTGCGGCGAAGGTAGAGACCGTCGTTGTCCTCGTTGTTCGCCTTGTCCTTGCCGGTGCCGACGAGCGTCACGTTCGAGATTGTCGCGCTCGTGTACGGCGCCTTGTCGGAGCCGGACCCGTCGTTGTCGATCTCGAAGCCGCGATTGGCCAGCGCCGGATCCTGGATCGCGAACAGGAACTGCAGCTTGCCGCTGTAGCCGAAGTCCATGTCGAACGCGTCGTCGTCGTTGGCCGAGCTGACGAGGTACTTCCCGTTGACCGATCCACCGAACCACTCGAAGCCGTCATCAGCGATCATGTGCGCCTGCACGTGTTCGATCGTCGTGCCGCTGCCGACGGCATTCATGGTCAGGCCGTTGATCTCGTTGTCGGGCGAGACCTTCGTGCCGCCGTACTCGATGCGCACGTAGCGCAGCACGCCCGAGTTGTCGTCGTACTTCGGCTGCGCGAGCACGCCTCCGGGACCGTAAGTGCCGGGCACGCCCTCGTTGCTGCCGGTCTTGCCGTCGAGGTTCAGATCCGCCAGTCCCGACAGCACGATGCCGCCCCAGTCGCCACGCTTGCGGCTGCCGGCCGCGTTGCCGGAGGTGAACACGACCGGATTGGCGGCCGTCCCCTCCGCGATGAGCTGTCCGCTCGGCTTGGTCGCGGTGCCGCGGAGCGCGACGATCGACGAGCCCTGCACGGTCGGATCGGGATCGCCCTCGAGGCGCGTTCCCGGCGGGATCACAAGCTTCGCGCCCGGCTGGATGAAGACGAAGCCGCTGATCGTATAGACGGTGTCCGCGCTCAGCGTCCGCGTGTCGTTGATGTTGCCGGCCAGCCGTGCACGCTTGCCGGTCTGGGTGTTGTTGGTGCCGGGATCGACCGGGTTCTCGTCATCGCTGCATCCGGTGAGGAGCGCCGGCGCGACCAGGAGCGAGAGCATCAGCGTTCTCAGAGTGCGATTGCCTGCGTTCATGCTGTGTGAGATGAGTGAATGGGAGTCGTGTGTGATACCTGAGCGGGATTCATCGATCGGCGACCGGCTCTGCCTCGAGTGTCTGCATCTGGAGCTGGTCGAAGTTGAACGACAGGCCGATCGACAGCGTGCGTCCTGAGACGAAGCGCTCGACGTCGACGGTCTCGCCGTCGTCGAAGCGCTGCTGGAAAAGGGTCGCGTCGTCGAGGAGGTTGCGGGCGCTCACCCGTAGCTGCAGTCCGCCGGGCAGTCGCTGGGCGAGACTCAGATCGAGCGCGTGCCGCGCCTGCTCGTACGTGTCGGGGATGCCCTCGGTGCCGACGATCGCAAGGCGACGACCGACGAGGTTGTAGTACAGGGTCGCGGACGTGCCCCAGTCGGAGCGATCGTACCCGAGCGACAGATTCACCACGTATGGCGACTGTCCCTGCATCGGTCGCGACTGGCTCGTCAGAACCATCGGCGAGTACTGCGTCGTCTGGATGCCGTCGAAGACCTCGACGAACTCTCCGTCGGAGAAGCTCACTTCCGACCGCGCCAGCGTGAGGTTCGCGCCGAACGAGACATCCGAAAGCGACGGCGCGATGAACTCGAGCGAGCGACGCAGCTCGAGCTCCGCGCCGAATGTCGTCGCGTCGTCGGCATTCGCGGGCTCGACCGAGATTCCGGAGCCGACCAGGTAGAACTGCTCGATCGGGTCGGTGAAGCGCTTGTAGAATCCGCTCACCGCCACGACTTCACCGCCGGACGGGAACCACTCCCATCGCGTGTCGAGATTGAGGATGCGCGTGCGCTCGAGCGACGGATTGCCGTAGGTGCTCTGTCGGTAATCGTCAAAGCGAAAGGCCGCGAGCTCGCGGAACTCCGGGCGCGCCACCGTCTGCGTGGCCGACGCGCGCAGGTTCATCGACTCGCCGATCTGGTAGATGAGGTTCAGCGACGGCAGGATGTCGGTGTTCGTCCTGCGCGCTCCGAGCGCGGGATTCTCGACGCCCGTCAGCGCGTTGATCGCGTCGAGCTCGACGTCCCAGTGCTCGACGCGGGCGCCGGCAATCAGGCGCAGGGCGGGGCCGAGCGGCACGTCGACCATCGCGTATCCCGCGGCGAGCGCTTCGCGTGCGTCGTAGGCATCGGTCGCTACGGTCTCGTCGTTGAAGCTGATGTAGCCGGCGCGCACGTTCTCGGGCGTGAAGAGCTCCTCCGCCGATCGGCTGAGCACGCTGAAGTCGCTTGAGGACGTTCCGAAGAGGAAGCGCCGCGCACTGAACCCACGATCGCGAAGCCGTCCGAGTCCGCCGACCTTCAGTCGCGCCGTCGCGTCGTCGGAGATCGCGATCGGCACGAGCCAGTCGACACCAACGGTCGACTCGCGGTCGTCGAGCTCGCTGAAGAACCGGCTGTTGTTGCTGCCGAAGTTGTTGGCGAATGCGAACGACGTGTCGCCCTCGCTGCGGAAGTACGTCACCGATCGATTATCGGGCTCGAGCCGGCTCGCCGTCGAGATCGCCGCGCGCCAGTCGAGCTTCGAGTCCAGGATGCCCTCGAGCTTGTGCTCACCGTCGAGCTGCAGGCTTCCAAGACCGCGCTCGATGAAGCGCAGCCGCGAGTACCGGATGTCGCCGACGGTGCTCTGGTTGTAGTGACCCTCGACGAGCCGCGTCTCGTCCTCGCTCGAGTGATTGTAGATGCCCTTGAGGCTGACCCGGTGCTCGGGCGCGAGCTGCGCGGAGAGATTGACGAGTCCGCCCCACAGCACCGAGCGCTCCGCACGGGCGACGCCGTAGTCATAACGCAGATCACGACGCCCGTCCTCGCCGCGCTGGAGGATCGGATAGCGCTGCTCCTCGACGCGGAACGACGACGATCCGGAGTAGGAGCCCGACACGAGCAGTCCGATCGGTACGCCGGCGTCGAAGCTGTTGCCGATCGAGAGGCTCATCGACGAGTTGACCGGCATCGTGCGCGGCTGCGGCAAATACACGCGGTTGTCGAAGGCCGAGAGCAGGTCGGCCTGTGCCTCGTTGGACTGACGCCGGCCGGCGGTGAGTCCCTCCGGCAGCGCGCGCGTCCCGTCGTCGACACCCAGGAAGTCGTCCCCGCCGGCGTAGCCGATCGCGTTGACGCCCTGCGTCTCGGTGTTCATGCCCGTCCCGACGCTCGTGCTCAGCAGGAACGACTCCGGGAACTCCTTCGTATCGATCTTCACGAGCGCGCCGGCGAAGTCACCGGGATTGTCGGGCGTGAACGTCTTGATCGTCGTCAGACGGCTGACCATGCTCGACGGAAAGAGATCGAACGGCACCACCTTCTTCTCCGGCTCCGGACTCGGCAGGCTCACGTTGTTGAGCTGCGTCGTGCTGTAGCGCTCCTGCAGTCCGCGCACGACGACGTACTTATCGCCGACGACCGACACACCGGTGATGCGCTTCATCGCGTCGCCGGCATCGCCCGCCTGTGCGCGCGAGATCTGTTCGGACGACACCGCGTCGGACACGGCCGCGGAGCGACGGCGCTCGGTCAGCGCAGCGCTCTCGCTCTGTCGATGCGCCTTCGCGGTCACCGTGACCGAGCGGCCCTCGACGACCTTCGAGGCGAGCGAGAAGTCGATCGTCGCCGTCCGGCCGTCGCTCACCGCCAGACCACTGACGGTCTGCGGCGCGTAGCCGATCGACGAGGCCTTGATCTCGTAGCTGCCCGCGGGGACCTTCCGAATCGTGAACGAGCCGGCCGTGTTCGTCTTCGCGCCGAGCTTCGTGCCGGCGAGCAAGACGGTCGCTCCGATGACAGGATCGCCGGTCGTCGCGTCGACGACGCGGCCGCTGACGACGCCGTTCTGCTGTGCGTTCGCGAGCGTCGTCGCGGTGAGCAGCAGCAGCGTGCCGAGGGTTGCGATGCGTGTGCGTGTGATCATGCGTGTGGTCTCTTCGATCGGGCAGCGTCAGCGCCGTCGGGAGCCCGTGTCGGTGATGGTTGTCGGTGTTATTGCGTGGCGCCGTTCGGTCACTCGGACCGCCCGACGACGCCGCGATCGATGCAATGCTAACGCGTGCAGATGGGGGCCCACAAGCGCTCGGACCCGGTGTTACCCGATCGTAACCCTGCGGGCCTGGAATGGCCCTTCATTACCCGATCGTAACGTCCGTGTGATGGCGTTTCGGCACTGGCGGCAGAAGAGATCGCGCGAGCATCGATGCCGATGCACCCGTCGCCGCACAACGCAACCGGGCCGCTCCGATTGCTCGGGCGGCCCGGTATTGCTGGACGATATGCGGTCGATCAGGAGCGCGGTGTGGATGTCTCGAGCGCGTCGCGCGAGGGCGCGCCGAATCGCGCGAGGAGGCGGGCGACGTAATCCTTCGGCCGCTGCTCGAAGAGCCGAGCGCCGAGCGACTTCGACTGTGACTGTAGCTCCGAGCGAATGTCGTCGATGTGCATCATGACGATCCGCGAGACGGCGTCATCCTGGCCGCTCTCGTGAAGCGTCGATCGAACGAGCGCGAGATCGCGGTCGAGTCCCAGGAGCTCCGAGAGCTGCGAGAGCTCGACGACGTCACGATGCGGTCCGTCGGCGTCGCGCGCTCGCAGCAGCCGCGAATGATACCACACGACCTTCACCTTCTTTCGCCATTCGTGAAGGCTCTCGTCGGAATGATCCTCGAGAACGGCCGCATACGCCGAGCGAACCTTCTTGAACGCGCGTCTGAGTCCTCGAACGATGGCGCGGGCGTCACGGCGATCGATCGCCCATTCGTCGATCCGCCAGCGCTCGAGCCGAATCCGCGCCGCCGTCCGTTCGCGCAGCGTCATGCCGACGCTCGCGTCGCCTCGGGCGGCGACGAGCACGGCACGTAGTCGGAGCGAATCTTCGGGATCGAGCTGCGGCTCGCAGTACCGGTCGAACGTCTCGAGCGCGACGGCCGCATCGCGCACCGGCGACAGATCGACGCCGATGCCTCGGAACGCGGCGGTATCGCTGCGGTAGGCATCCTCGTCGATCTCGTCGGCGATCAGGCGCAGGATCGCGCGCACCTTCTTCAGGCTCTTGCGGGCTTCGTGTACTGCCGTGGCGTCGTCGACATCAGGGTCGAGAAGCGATGCGACGGCGTGATCGAGCTGACCTCCCGCGATGCGCTTGATGTCGGTCGACAATCTCTCGGTCGGGTCGAGTGCGAAGGTCACTGGAGCCTCCTCGATGACGGGCATGGTGTCGTTGAGGCGACGTGTCTGACGTGAGTGAATTTCACCGCGTGGCTCCCTCGCCGATGCTGAGCGCGCCACCGAAGCGCAGGCGGGTGGCGGTGGCCGCGCCGACGAAGCGCGCGACGAGATCTTCGAGCTGCCCGGCGGTGATGCGACCCGCGTCGAAGCGATGGGTCAGGATCCATCGCCCGAGATCTCGGTAGAGGTCGAGCACGCCCACCGATGATGCATCGAGATGGCGCATGTCGATCTCGACGCCGGAGCCAGCGGTTCCCCTGAGGATTCCGTTCGCGACCATCGTGACGATTCCGTGGCGCTCGCATGTGACGACACAGATCGGTTGACCGGTGCGATCGTCAACGACAAGGAGCGAATCGTCCGCGAGGACTGGGCGAACACCGTCGATGCGGACGACGATGCCGGAGATCACGCTCAGCGGCCCGGTTGCCACCTCCGCCGCAATGCAGACGTCGGCGCAGTACATGGCAGGAACGATCGCGATCAGCGCGGCCAGGTAGTTCGGCTTCATGATCAGGTGTTGAGACTGTTGGTTTGGACCGTGAGCGCCGACGCACCCTGCGCCGCGCTCGACGGGCGCAAACATATCGGCGCCACACCCCTTGCACCGTCACGCCAGCGTTAAATCGACCGACACGATCGGGTGATGTGTGAGCGACCGTGTCATGTCACCTCCTGGTGAAGTGGGCTTCACCAGCGCCGTCGAGGCACTTAACAATTCGGTAACACGGAGGTAATGCTGTCATAACGATTCGGTAATAGGTTTGCCTATCTGCGATCGAAGACGTGCCCGCGTCGATGATCGCGTTGGACATTGCGCCTCGCGCCGTACTTACCTCCAGGGAACAATGCATCGAATCATCGCATCTCTCGCCGCGCTCCTACTGAGCCTCGGAGTCGTGAACGCACAGGAATCCGGCGGGCCGTCCGGATCCGGCGCAGCGGAGCCGACCACGCCAACGCTCGAACAGCTCGGAGACTCTGTCCGGGAGCTCGAAGAGCGCACGACGCGCAACGAGGACGACCTCGCCAGACTCAAGGCAATCAGGATCTCCGGCTACGTGCAGTCGGAGTGGCAGCACTTCGACCAGACGACGAGTGCCGGCGGCCGCGCACTGTACTCCGATTCGCGCAAGAACCTGTTCACGATTCGTCGCGGCCGCATCAAGGTCCAGCACAGGCTCGGTGACGTCATGAGCTATGCGATCCAGACAGACGTCACCGAGGCAGGCGTGTCGATCAAGGACGCGTTCATTTCGATGAGCCTCCTTCCCAGAGACGGACTCCGGCTCGACGCGGGCATGTTCAATCGCCCGAACTTCGAGGTCGAGCTTTCCTCGAGCGCGCGCGAGGCAACCGAGCGCTCGCAGGTAGTACGGGCATTCTATCCTGGAGAGCGAGACCTTGGCGTGATGGTGTCGTCGCGGCCGGAGCTTGCCGCCGGGTTCGCACCGCGCCTTCAGCTCGGCATCTTCAACGGGCCAGGAACGAGCCGCGAGGTCGATGCGATCAAGGACATTGCCGCGCGCGTTTCGGTCCCCGTTCCGCTTGGAGAACGGTCGCCGGTGGCGTTCGATCTCGGCGGCTCGTTCTATTACGGCGGCATACCGCAGACCGGGGCGCGCGTCATCGAGTTCGCCGATGGCGCGGCGGACACCGTCGACAACGCCGAGACCGGCGGCATGGCGGGCTTCGGCAACAACCGCAACATCGGCGTCGAGAGCCAGATTCGCCTCGAGCTGCTTCCGATCGGCGCGACCGTTCTTCGTGGGGAGCTGCTCAGCGGCCAGCGCGCGACCGCCGGCTCGCCGTCGACTCCCGCGACCGTCGGCATGGTCCGGACGAGCGATGGGCGCGACTCGATCCGCGTCACGGCCGGCACTCCGGCAACGCCGCTGGTCATCCGGCGGCAGATGGGCTACTACGTCTACCTCGTTCAGAATCTCGGCGACGATCTGCAGTTGGTCGCTCGCTACGACTTCTTCGATCGCAATAGCGACCTCGCCGGCGCCGAGGTGCCGTCGGCCGGCGAGGCGGCCTCGTCGGTGCTCGGGATCGGCCTCAACTACACCTGGGAGAAGATCCGCCTCACGCTCTACTACGAGATGCCGCGCTTTGCCGCCGACGAGGCGATCCAGATCGACCCGTCGACCCGGCGCGCCATCGACGCGATGCGCAACGAGGACGCGAAGGACAACAAGACGACGCTGCGACTGCAGTATCGATTCTGATCCCCGGTCATGACCGGCGCTCGAATATCCGATCGTAACAACCGGGCGGGAGCGGGAACGTCGCGTTCCCCTATCTTTGCCGTCTGTCGACAATGCGCGCTGACACATAGGGCATCCCGCCCGTCCGTCGCACGACGGCTCCGGACCAGAACCCACTGACCATGTCGGACCAGCACGCCGAGAATCGTTCGCCCGAGGCACCGGCTTCGCGCGCACCCGCGACCAAGGAGGAGCGGCGCCTCCTTCTGACGACGAAGCAGCGGCGCCTTGGCGAGCGCCTGGCCGAGCTCGGCATCTTCTCGGTCGCGACCGTTTCGATCCTCGCCATCTTCCTGATCTTCGTCTTCGTCTTCCGCGAGTCGGCTCCGATCTTCTTCGGAAGCGACGAGCCGACGCCGGTGGCCGATACGACGCGTGCGGGCGATACCGCGGCGACGATCGCGACGCCGGAGGGCATCGACCGCGGCGACTACCCGACGCTCGATCACGACGCGCCGGTGAAGCTCTCGTACCTGTGGTACGACGTCTGGCAGCCGAACTCCGACCACCCGGCCTACGGCATCTTCCCGATCATCATCGGCACGCTCAAGACGACGTTCGTCGCCCTTGCTATCGCGACGCCGCTCGGCATTCTCGCGGCTTTGTACACGGCGTTCTTCGCGCCGTTGTGGGTGCGCGAGTATCTCAAGCCGATCATCGAGCTCCTCGCGGCGTTCCCGTCGGTGGTCGTCGGCTTCTTCTGCCTGATGACCGTCGCGAGCGTCGTGCAGGCGGTGTTCGGCAACTCGATCCGGCTCAACGCGGTCGTCGGCGGCATCGGACTGTCGATCGCGGTGATCCCCATCATCTTCACGATCACCGACGACGCGCTGCGCGCCGTCCCGCGATCGCTGCGCGAGGCCGCGCTCGCGCTGGGTGCCTCCGAATGGCAGGCGGCCTACCAGGTGATGCTGCCGGCGGCCACGCCCGGCATCGTCGCGGCAGTGCTGCTCGGCCTTGGCCGCGCCTTCGGTGAGACGATGATCGCCCTGATGGCGACCGGCAACGGCCAGGTCATGAGCTGGGATCTGTTCGTCTCGGTCCGGACGTTCGCCGCGACGATCGGCGCGGAGATGGGCGAGGTCGTCACCGGCTCGCCGCATTACCAGGTGCTGTTCTTCCTCGGCGTGCTGCTCTTCACGTTCTCGTTCGTCATCAACTTTGTGACCGAGTTCTACGTGAAGAAGCGCCTCATCAAGCGCTTCAGAGGCGGCGAATGACCGGGAAGAAGCGCTCCCCCCTCGCATTCTTCGCCACGGGCCTTCCGCTGGCCGCCACGATCATCATCGTCCTGATGATCGTGATCATCGTCGTCGACTTCGCGATCATCGGCGTGCCAAACCTCGGCTTGGAGTTCCTGACCGAGTACCCCCGGAACAACAACACCGAGGGCGGCATCTTCCCGGCGATCTTCGGCACGCTGCTGCTGGTGATCATCATGACGCTGGTGGCCGTCCCGATCGGCACGATCACGGCGATCTACCTGACCGAGTATGCCCGGCAGAACTCGTGGTTCGCGCGGACGATCCGCTTCGCGGTCAATACGCTCGCCGGTGTTCCGTCGATCGTGTTCGGACTCTTCGGTGCGGGCTTCTTCATCCAGACCGTCGGCGCGGGCATCGACGAGGCGCGGTGGGAGAGCAAGCTCGAGGTCGCAGAGGTCGCGCTGAGCGAGCCGTCGGCGCCGTTCGCGACGCTCAAGCAGGCGACGATCGCCGACGTCCTGAAGTTCCTCGAGAGCGACGATGCCGTGTACTGGAACGAGGCGATCAACGCGATCGAGACGTATCCGGGCGGTGAGACCGCGACGGCCTCGATAGATCAGGTGATGACGCACCTGCGGGCGAATCCGGAGCTCAACTGGGGTAAACCCGGGCTGATCTGGGCGGCTCTCACGCTCGCGCTGCTGACGATGCCGGTGGTCATCGTCTCGGTCGAGGAGGCCCTGCGCACGGTTCCGCGCGACATCCGCGAGGCCAGCCTTGCGCTTGGGGCGACCAAGCTCGAGACGATCATCCGCGTGGTGCTGCCGAACTCCATCACCGGAATGCTCACCGGCTCGATCCTCGCGGTCAGCCGCGGCGCCGGCGAGGTCGCGCCGATCCTCTTCACCGGTGTACTCAATTCGGCGCGCGAGCTGCCGACGGCCGTCACCGATCAGTTCATGCACCTCGGCTACCACCTCTACGTTCTGGCCACGCAGTCGCCGAACGTTGAGGCCGCGCGGCCGATGCAGTACGCCACGACCGTGGTGCTGCTGGCGCTGACGCTCGCGCTGAACATCACGGCGATCATGCTGCGCTCGCGCCTGCGCAAGAAGCAGTTCACCTAGGCGCCCGACACGCGACGGTCCGTTCGAACGCAACGACAGCTCACGCAATACAGGCACTCATGTCGAAGGAACGCGAAGACATCAAGATCGACACGCAGGGACTCTCGCTCCACTACGGAGACAAGCAGGCCCTGAAGAACATCTCGATGCGCATCTCCGCCAACAAGGTGACGGCCTTCATCGGTCCCTCCGGATGCGGCAAGAGTACGTTCATCCGCACGATCAATCGGATGAACGACCTCATCGAGGGCGTGACGATCTCCGGGAGCGTCATCATCGATGATGTCGACGTGTACGGACCTGACATCAACGTCGATGCACTGCGCAAGCGTGTCGGAATGGTCTTCCAGAAGTCGAACCCGTTCCCGAAGTCCATCTACGAGAACATCGCCTATGGTCCAAAAATCAACGGCGTCAAGAAGAAGGCGGAGCTCGACGAGATCGTCGAACGCAGCCTGCATCAGGCCGCGATCTGGAACGAGGTGAAGGACCGCCTCGGCGACTCGGCGCTCTCACTCTCCGGCGGACAGCAGCAGCGACTCTGCATCGCGCGCGCGATCGCGGTGAGCCCCGATATCCTGTTGATGGACGAGCCGACGTCGGCGCTCGATCCGATCTCGACGTCGAAGGTCGAGGAGCTCGTCTGCGATCTCAAGCGCGACTACACGATCGTCATCGTCACGCACAACATGCAGCAGGCCGCGCGCGTGAGCGACTACACGGCGTTTTTCTACATCGGCGAGCTCATCGAGTTCAACCGAACGCGGCAGATGTTCACTAACCCTGAAAAGAAGCAGACCGAAGATTACATTACCGGTCGATTCGGATAGACCTATGTCCCCAGTCTTCGAACACGAGATGGACAAGCTCCGGACCCGCATCATCAAGATGGGGAGTCTGGTCGACGAGCAGGTCGAGTACGCCTTTCGTGCTCTCACCGAGTGGAACGTCGCGATGGCGAGCCTGGTGATGGAGCGGGACTCGAAGGTCGACAAGCTCGACTTCAAGATCGAGAAGCAGTGCCAGCGCATCTTCGCGCTGCAGCAGCCGGTTGCGCGCGACCTGCGGCTGATCATGGCGGCGCTGAAAATCAACAGCGACCTCGAGCGCATGGGCGACCTCGCCTTCAACGTCGCGCGCTCGGTCGAGGGTCTGCTTCCCCACCGCACGCTCATCGATCAGCTCGACCTCGGGCAGATGACCGCGGCGGTGCAGAAGATGGTGCGCCACACGATCGACAGCTTCGTCAACAACGACCCCGAGCTCGCGATCAGTGTCATGAAGAGCGACATCCGTGTCGACCAGTATGAGGAGCGCCTCTCGAAGCAGATCGTCGACATGATGAAGGCCGAGCCCGAGTTCATCGAGCCGGGCGCAACGCTCATCGTCTCGCTGCGCAACATGGAGCGCCTGGCCGACCACGCGACGAACATCGCCGAAGACGTGATCTTCTTCACCGAAGCGAAAATCGTCCGCAACCGCTTCGACGCCGAGGCCTTCGCCGAGCTGCAGCGCGAGCTACACGCCGACGACCCGGAAGAGGAAGAGGCCGAGTAAGGAGCGTCCTGGATGGAATCACGGAGGGCAGTACCGGCCGCGGCTGGTACTGCCCTTCTGCGTTTCTCTAATAATGCGACAGCCCCGGTCGTCATCGGCCGGGGCTGTCGGTTCAATTCGTCGATGACTTCGTTATTCGCGCTCGACCGTCAGCGCCGCCATGATCCTGTCGCTGACCTCGTCGACGTCGCCGAGCCCGTTGACCTCGGTGACGAGGCCGCGGTCGGTGTAGTAGCTGAGCACCGGAGCCGTCTCGCGCTCGTAGACTTCGAAGCGCGTGCGGATCACGTCCTCGGAATCATCGCCCCTGCCCCGCTTGAGCATGCGCGCGGTGAGCTCCTCGAGCGGAGCGATCAGGAAGATGACGCGGTCGATCTGACAGTCGCGCGCTTCGAGCGCTTCGGAGAGTGCCGAGGCCTGTGCGGTATTGCGGGGGTAGCCGTCGAGGATGAATCCGTTGGCGCAGTCGGGAGCGGCGAGCTTCTCGAGGGCGATCGCGGTCGTGATCTCGTCCGGCACGAGCCGTCCCGCGTCCATGTACTCCTTGGCTTTGAGGCCGAGCTCCCGTCCGGCGGCGATCGATTCGCGGAAGATCGCGCCGGTTGATATGTGGGGTATCGAGAGGCGCTCGCTCAGGATTGCTGCCTGCGTTCCTTTGCCGACGCCGGGTGCACCGAAGAGAATGACGTTCATTACGGGTGCCGGATGAAATGAGATATGGGCGGAAAATACGCCTTCTTTCCCTCTCCCTCGCCGCCGGTTACGCAACAGGACGTTGCAGCGCGACCGCGGCCCGGCGCGCCAGTTCGATCGCCAGATACGCCGCGCGCTGTCTCACGACGTCGCGCTGGCGTCCGAGCGTGCGATGCCACGACGTCACCTCCGATGCCGTCGAGACGGCGATCCAGACGGTGCCGACGGGCTTCTCCGGGGTCCCTCCGCCCGGTCCCGCGATGCCCGTGACCGCCACGCCGATGTCCGCGCCGAGCCGCTCGCGGGCTCCCGTGGCCATCGCCTCGGCGACCTCGGCGCTGACCGCGCCGTGCGTTGCGATGAGCTCCGGCGCGACCGCGAGCATCGCGACCTTCGCGTCGTTGGCATAGGCGACGGCGCCGCCGAGGTAGTAGTCGCTGCTGCCGGCGACATCGGTGAGCAGCTCGCCGATCATCCCGCCGGTGCAGGACTCCGCGGTGGCCAGCGTCAGGCCTCGCGCGCGCAGCTCGCGCCCGAGCGCTTCCGGCAGCGACTCGCCGCTGTCGCTCACGAGCACGCCCTCGACCCGCTCGCGCACGCCGGCGACGAGCCGATCGTAGCGCGACCGCGCCTCGTCATCGTCGCGCACGCGCATCGCGCGCAGGCGGATGCCGCCGGGCGACGGCAGGTAGGCGAGCGACACGCCGTCGCCGACGAATTCCGCGACGTCGACGAGCATGTCGGCCAGGGCCGATTCGGTCGGTCCGAACACGAGCAGCGTGATCCGCTCGATCGGGTTGGCGGCGGCGAGCTCCGGCAGCAGGTGCTCCTCGACGATGCCCTTGAGCTCGGTCGGCACTCCGGGCAGCACGATGACGCGTGCTTCGCCGACGCGGAAGTCGAGTCCCGGCGCGGAGCCGAAGTTGTTGGCGAGCACGCGCGCGGCCGACGGGACTCGGGCCTGCAGGCGGCTGCGCTCGTTCATCGGGATGCCGCCGTCGGCGAAGCGGCGCTCGATGCGCTCGAGCTGCGCGGCGTCGTAGGCCATGTCGCAGCCGAGCAGCGCGCACACCGCGTCGCGCGTAAGGTCGTCGTCGGTCGGTCCGAGGCCGCCGCTGACGATGACCAGGTCGCTCATCGCGGCCAGTCGCTCGACCTCGCGGACGATGTCGTCGAGCACGTCGCCGATCGTCG
Organism: Kapaibacterium sp. (SeqCode); assembly: GCA_035539855.1. Classification (GTDB taxonomy): domain Bacteria; phylum Bacteroidota; class Ignavibacteria; order OLB7; family OLB7; genus DATLHO01. The sequence goes on from DATLHO010000159.1 coordinate 13,233, forward strand.
AGATCGCGACGACCGCGACGCCGCTGGCGGTGAGCCGATCACCGAGCCAGGAGGCGTTCGTGTTGACGACCTGGCCGATGAGGAGCTCGTCGCCGATCGAGAGGATCGAGGCTCTCATTGCTGAAGGAATCCCGTGAGCGGTCCGAGCCAGGCAAGGCCGAACCAGATGAGGTGACCGATGATGTTCGCGTACAGGCCGGCGACCATGTCGTCGCCCATCACGCCGAGCCCACCCGGCCTGCGGTCGAGCGCGCTGGCCGGCCAGATCTTGGCGATGTCGAAGGCGCGGAACGTGAAGAAGCTGATGGCGACCCAGGTGATGCCGTCGGGCGCGACGGCGCCGAAGAGTGCCGCGGGCGAGGCGAGCGCGAGCCACTGTCCGGCGAACTCGTCGAGTGTCACGAAGCTCGGGTCCGGACCGAGCACGTGCTCGCAGTCGTCGGCGAGCTTCACTCCGGCGACGAACGCGACGAGCGACGCGCCGAGGAGCACCCAGAGGTTGTCGAAGCCGGGGATGAAGAAGAACAGGCAGGCGACCGCGCTGGCGACGGTGCCCGAGGCGATCGGAGCGAGGCCGGTGTACAGACCGGAGACGATGATCTGTTTCCAGATCGGAAGACCGCGATCACGAAGGCGTGCGGGCGACTGAGCCATTGGCGAGGACGCGAATCAGGTGACGGTTCTCGTAGAGGTACTGCACCGCGGTGACGACCGACAGGAGCGTCAGCAGGCCCATCGCGCCGTTGATCAGCAGCGGCTCGAAGAGCGAGTCGAGCGCGCCGGCCGAAACGATCCTGCCGATCCACTCGACGCGCTGCACGGTATAGGCGCCGACGAGGTACCACAGGAACACGAGCTGTGCCGCGGTCTTCCACTTCGCCAGGCGGCTGGTGACGACCGGCGCCTTGCGGCGATCGGCGACCAGTCGCAGCACGGTGACGAGCACATCGCGGCCGATGGTGAGGAGCACCATCCACAGCGGCAGGACGCCGAGCGAGACGAACGTGAAGAACGCGGCGCCGACGAGAACCTTGTCGGCGAGGGGATCGAAGAAGCGACCGAACGCGCTCATCATGTTGTGACGCCGCGCATACCAACCGTCGTACCAGTCGCTGATCGCCGCGAGCAGGAACACCGCGGCCGACACCTGCACCGCGATCGCATCCTCACTGACCAGCAGGATGACGAAGGCCGGAGTGAGCACGATGCGCGAGGCGGTAATGATGTTCGGTGTGCTGAAATCTGGCTTCATCGGCCTCTTGCGGGAGCGTTCCTCGTCTCCCCGAGTGGTCGTGTCGGTCGGTGCCATGCCCGTCGGTTCCGAGCTGTGCGGCGCGTCGGTGATACCTAAGCTACGCATCGCAACGCTGCTGCGTAGCGTTTTCCCCCGTCCCATTTCGTCTTTTTTTCTTTCTTGCGCGTCGCTTCGCGGTGAGCGCCGCCGAAGTCCATCCCATAGCTCTGCGATCTCGTGAAAGCATCGAATCGAATCCTCAGCGTTATCACTCCGCTGCTGCTCGTCTCCACGGTTCTCGTTGCCGGCTGCAGCGGCGGCGGCAGCTCGTTTCATCGCGCCAGTTCCGCGGGCGATACGGCGCGGCCCGCCAGCGGCCGCGTCTCGACGATCCCCGGGTACACCGAGTACTACCGCCTGATGCGCTTCAACGCGCTCGATCAGATCGTCCTCTGCTACCCCACCGTCGATCCGAAGGGCGAGGCGGCGGTCTACGCGGTCGCGCGTGACCTCAACGGTCGCCCGGTGAAGATCACCCGCACCTTCTTCGGCAACCCCGAGACGCAGAAGGACTGGACGACGATGAACGTCGAGTACAACTACTACCCGTCGACCGCGATGCTCGTCGAGCGACGCACCTACCACGACCCGACCGGCGCGCCGATGGAGGTTCGCGGGGCATTCGGCATGGAGGTGCTCTACAAGGGCGGACAGTTGACGATGAAGCGGCTGATCGACATCAACGGCAAGCCGATCGTCGACAAGAAGATGGTCATCCGCTCGCTCTTCCGCGAGGACCGACCGAGCGCGATGATCCAGGAGTGGTTCTTCGGCAACGGCAAGCAGTACCGCGGCATCGGCACCGACGTGCCCGGGCAGCCCTTCGGCGAGCTGCCGCCGGACGCCTACTTCCGGCGCTTCGAGGTCGACGCGCGCGGCGAGGTCGTGCGCGAGGAGGCATGGGACATCAACAAGCGGCCCATCGCCTACCCCGGCGGGGAGATCGTGCGCGCCTACGAGCACGACGAGTGCGGCATGCCGAAGCTCGTCGTCTACCTCGACGAGAAAGGCCGCGAGCGCCCGAATGCCGACGGCATCGTGCGTGAGTCGATGCGCTACGACGACCACGGACGTCCGCGCGAGTGGCAGGCCTTCGGCGTCACCGGGATGCCGCACGCACGCTCGGAGGACGGGGCCGCGGCGATGATCTTCCGCTACCGCGATTTCGACGGCGCGCTCGTCGGCGTCGACCTCTTCGACGTCAACGGCGAACCGATTCCGGAGCCCGCGCCGAACTGAGTGCGTATGCGCGCGCGACGGCAACGTCGCGTTACACCTTCTGTTTGCAACTGACGACAGGGCGTGGATATTTTAGGCGCTCTTAAGCACGAGCCCCGCTCTCACCCAGGGGCACCCCACGATCGGCATGGGGCACGAAGGGGGGCATCGCAGCGCACGACAGGGTGCCGTGGCCGAGTGGTCAGGCAGAGGTCTGCAAAACCTCGTACAACGGTTCGAATCCGTTCGGCACCTCTACTTCTCAACCCGTAGATCTTCCTCCAACTCGATAATGGCCACTACCTCCGATCTCAAACCGGGCGTCGTCATCCGCTACAACGGAGAGCTCTGCACGGTTCTCGAGAGCGTTCATCGCACGCCGGGCAACCTGCGGGCGTTCTACCAGGTGAAGATGCGCAACATCCGCAGCGGCAAGCTGCTGGAGAACCGCTTCCGCTCCGGTGAGGAGGTCGACATGATCCGCATCGATCGCAAGACGATGCAGTTCCTCTATCGCGACGGAACGGACATGGTCTTCATGGACACCGACAGCTACGAGCAGGTGCACATCCCGCAGACCGTCATCGGCGATGCGGCGGGCTACCTCAAGGAGTCGGCCGAGGCGGAGATTCACTTTCACGGCAACGACGTGGTCAACGTCGAGCTTCCGCCGCACGTGACCCTCGAGGTGACGCAGACCGATCCGGGTCTCAAGGGCGATACCGCGACCGGCGGCACCAAGCCGGCGGTCGTCGAGTCGGGCGCGACGGTCAACGTCCCGCTGTTCATCAACGAAGGTGACGTCATCCGCGTCGACACGCGCAGCGGCTCCTACCTCGACCGCGTCAAGTCGTAAGCCACCCGTAGTCAAGGAACAGGCTTCAGCATGATCGATATCAACTATCTCGGGCAGCTCCTCGAGATCTTCGACAAGAGCTCCGCGAACGACCTGCGCATCGAGCAGGACGGCACGTCGATCAAGCTCTCGAAGGTCCCGCCGCGCCGCGAGGAGTCCGCGACGCACGCGATGGCGCCGTTCGGGTATCCGCAGATGCAGATGCAGATGGCGCCGCCACAGGCCGCACCGGCAGCTCCCGCCGCGGCGCCCACGCCCGCGGCACCGGCGGAGTCCGGCGCCGGCAGCGCCCCGGCCGCCGACACGAAGAAGTACCACGAGATCCGCTCGCCCATCGTCGGCACGTTCTACCGCGCCTCCTCCCCCGACGCCCCGGTCTTCACCGAGGTCGGCGCGGAGGTCTCCCCCGGCCAGGTGCTCTGCATCATCGAGGCCATGAAGCTGATGAACGAGATCGAGTGCGACACCTACGGTAAGGTCGTCAAGGTTCTCGTCGAGAACGCACAGCCGGTCGAGTACAATCAGGTGCTCTTTCTGATCGACCCCTCCTGATGTTCAAGAAAGTCCTCATCGCCAATCGCGGCGAGATCGCGCTGCGCGTGCTGCGCGCGTGCCGCGAGATGGGCATCGCGACGGTCTGCGTCTATTCGACGGCCGACGCCGATTCGCTCCATGTCAAGTTCGCCGACGAGGTCGTCTGCATCGGTCCGCCTCCGGGTCGTGAGAGCTACCTGAACATCCCCCGCATCATCGCCGCCGCGCAGATCACCAACGCCGACGCAATCCACCCGGGCTACGGCTTCCTCGCCGAGAACGCCGCGTTCGCGGAGATCTGCACCGAGAGCGGATTCACGTTCATCGGACCGTCGCCGAACGCGATCCGTCAGATGGGCGACAAGTCGCTGGCCAAGGAGACCATGCGCGCCGCAGGAGTGCCCGTCGTTCCCGGCAGCGTCGGCGTCGTCGAGGAGCTTGCCGACGCACAGCGCATCGCCGCGGAGATGGGCTACCCCGTGCTGATCAAGGCATCGGCCGGCGGTGGCGGCAAGGGCATGCGCATCGTCAACGAGGCCTCGGAGATCGAGCGCGCCTTCACCGGCGCCCGCAACGAGGCCGAGTCGGCGTTCGGCGACGGCAGCGTCTACATCGAGAAGTTCATCGAGGAGCCGCGCCACATCGAGATCCAGGTGATGTGCGATCGCTATGGCAATCGCGTGCACCTCAACGAGCGCGACTGTTCGATCCAGCGCCGCCATCAGAAGCTCATCGAGGAGTCACCCTCCCCTGCGCTGACCGAGGAGACGCGCACGCGCATGGGCCAGGCGGCGCTCGCCGGATGCGAGGCCGTGTCGTACGAAGGCGCCGGCACGATCGAGTTCCTGCTCGACAAGCATGGCGAGTTCTACTTCATGGAGATGAACACGCGCATCCAGGTCGAGCACCCGGTGACCGAGGAGTCGCTCGGCGTCGACCTGATCAAGGAGCAGATCGCGGTCGCCTCGGGCGAGCGACTGAGCCTGTGGCAGAGCCCGCCGCGCAAGCATGCGATCGAGTGCCGCATCAACGCCGAGGATCCCTACACGAACTTCAGCCCGAGCCCCGGCCGCATCGCGACGCTGCATCTGCCCGGCGGCCACGGCGTGCGCATCGACTCGCACATCTACCAGGGCTACGTCGTGCCGCCGAACTACGACTCGCTCCTGGCGAAGCTGATCACGTTCGGCAGCACGCGCGCCAGCGCGATCGCCAAGATGCGCCGCGCGCTCGACGAGTTCGTGATCGAGGGCGTCAAGACGACGATCCCCTTCCACACGATGATGATGGAGCACCCGCGCTTCATCGCCGGCGAGTTCGACACGCGGTTCGTCGACACGACCGACTGGAAGTCGAGCCTGCCGCCGCTCGAGGCGTGAGCCCTGACCGGTAGTCCTTCCGTATTCCTTCTGAATTTCTAACCCGCCAAAGGCGCCATGAATTTCCCGCAGGATCTCAAGTACGCGAAGAGCCACGAGTGGCTCCGCGTCGACTCGAATGCCGCGTATGTCGGCATCAGCGATTACGCACAGTCGGAGCTCGGCGACATCGTGTTCGTCGACATCACAGCGGGCATCGGCGAGGAGCTGACGAAGGGCAGCGTGTTCGGGACGATCGAGGCCGTCAAGACGGTCTCCGACCTCTACATGCCGATCGACGGAAAGATCATCGAAGTCAACCAGACGATCATCGACACGCCCGAGACGATCAACAAGGATCCGTACGGCGAAGGCTGGCTCATCAAGATCGAGCCGGCAGGCGAGCCCTCGGCCGACATGATGGATTCCGCCACGTACCAGTCGACGACCGGCCACTGACG
>DATLHO010000160.1:0-3361 GCA_035539855.1 Kapaibacterium sp. (SeqCode)
CGCACGATCGTGTCGTGACCGATGCGGTCGGCCCAGGCCAGCGGGCCGACGGGATAGTTCGTGCCGAGCTTCATGGCGGTGTCGATGTCGGCGGGACTTGCGACGCCCTCCATGACGGCGAAGGCCGCCTCGTTGATGACCATCGCGAGCACGCGCGCGGCGACGAGCGCGACGCGGTCCTCGACGACCTCGACCGGCCTTCCGGCGATGTCCTCGAGAAGCGCGGCGGCCGAGCGGGTCATTGCGCCGTCGCACTGCATCGCGGGGGCGAGCTCGAGGTGCGCGGCGGTCGCGGTCACGCCGCGCACGAACGCGGTCGCGAGCACGCCGGGCAGTCCCATCGCCGCCGACGCAGCGGTCGCAGTCGTCGTCAGGCCGTTGATCACGACGATGCGCGCGTGCAGCAGAGCGTCCCAGCGCGCGGCCAGCGACGCGAGGTGCGTTCGATGGTCGTCGCTGTAGAGATCGATGGCGATGTCCATCGTCTCGTCGATGTCGATCAGCGACTGTGCGATGCGCACGTGCGGGGGCATCGGTGCGGTATGGTCGAGCAGCGCCACGACCTCGTGGCGCTCGTCGATCATGCCGGCGAACTCGACGACGAGATCGACCGGACCGAGGAGAAGAATGCGTGCCATGGATGATGTGCGATGAAGAGCTGAATCGCTCAAGATACGAGCGCCCCGCAAAAACGACGAGCTCCGCGACCGTCGATGGTCGCGGAGCTCGTGAAAAATCGAATCGGCCGTGGAGCCGGCAGCGGCGTCAGTCCTCGCGCACCTCGTAATCGCTCGATCCGAATCCGGGCGACAGATCGTCGCCGCGGCGGGTCTCCTCGCGCGACGGGGAATCGTGGTCGGGCCCGTCGTCGCGACGGACACCGGGATAACGATCATCGGCGCGGCGGTCGTTCGTGCGCCGGTCGTCGGCGTGGGGTGCGTCAGCGCGTCGATCGTCGCTGCGACGATCATCGGCCCGGCGGTCGTCCGCGCCGCCCTCGCGACGCCAGCCCTCGTTGCGACCCACGTCTCCGCGCGACGTGTCCCGCGGGTATTCGTCGCGATGGTAGTCGTCGCGGACATGGCTGCGCGGCAGCGCGTTGATCTTGCCGAGCTCGCCGTAGACGAAGTCGAGCGCCTGGTTGAACGCCTCCCTGAATTTCTCGAAGTCCTCCTTGTACAGGAAGATCTTGAACTTCTCCCGCTCCTCCTCCCCGCCTCTCTTGCTCTCGGTGATCGTGAGATAGAAATCGTTGCCCGACCTGGTCGAGCGGACATCGATGTAGTACGTCCTCTTCCCTGCCCTCACCCGCCGGGAATACACTTCATCACGGCTGCTTTCCACGTTATTCCCCTTCCGAAATGTGATGCGCCAATGTAATAAATATTCTCAACGTCGAATCACGGCGATCTTGCCGACGACGGTCTCCTCGCCAGAGCTGGCGCCGGCTGCGACCAGGTAGATGCCGCTGGGCACCGGATCGCGATCGTTGTCGCGACCGTCCCAGAATGCGACGCCGCCGCCGGGGGACTCGAACTGGCGCACGAGCCGACCGCTCGTCGTGAGAATCTTGACCATGGCGTTCGGTGGCAGACCGGCGATGCGGGCCGGCTCGCCGTCGGGCACGAGGAATGGCTGCGGCCAGACCGTCACGCGGTCGACCGGCGAGGGCGACTCGACCGCGTCGGTCGAGACCCTGCTGAGGCCGTTGGCAGTGCCGATGTAGACATCCCCCGTCGCGTCGACGGTCAGCAGCGAGCGAACGTCGTTGTCCACGAGCGGAGAGTTCTCGGCGGTGAAGCGATGGACGACGTCGATGCCGTCGGGCGAGAGCACGAAGATGCCCTGGCTCGTGCCGATCCACTTTCGGTTGAGAGCATCGACCGCGATCGCGCGCACCGAGACGTCGCGCAGTGCGCGGCAGCAGTTGCCGGGCTCGCGCTCGGAGTTGCGCACGCGCGCGGTCTCGGCTCCCTGCGATGCGACCGTCATCGGGTTGTCGAGCACGGCGAGTCCCGTCGTGGCGCCGATCCAGATCGCGCCGTCGCGATCGACGGCAAGCGCGGTCTGCCGATTGTTGACAAGCCCGTGCTCGGTGCCGAGCCGGCCCCACTCGCCCGGCTGCTCGACGAGGTCTGATGCGGGAAGGAACAGCAGACCGCTACCAAGGGCGCCCGAACCGGTCGGGAAGTCGGAGCCGAGCCACTTCGTGCTGTTCTGATCGACGACGATGCGACGGTAGTTCCGCTCCGCCGCGAACGGCGGCTTGAGAAACGACACGAAGTCGCGACCAAGCGCCGAGGCCTCCTCGGGCGTCACCCGCGCGACGAGCACCGGTCCGACGCCACCGGTGTTGTCCCAGTTGAGCATCCACGTGCGTCCGCGCGCATCGGCCGCGATATCGCCGACGATGACGTAATCCGCGAAGGACTTGACGCCGGTCAGCGGAGAGTTCGACTCATCGTAGCGCTCGATCGACGCTCCGGTATCACCCGGTGTGATCCGCACCGCTCCGGTACCAAAAGCACCACCCCAGATCGCGCCATCGCCGCCGACGCCGACGTTCCAGATGTTGTCCATCATGGCTCCCGGCTGGCGCGCCTCGGAGTACTGCTGCCACGTACCGTCCTTCAGTCGCGACAACCCTCGTCCGCCACCACCCTCGCTGCTCGCGGCCCAGATGGAGCCGTCGGGTGCGAGCGCGAGGTCGGAGAAGACGTTCGACGACGGCGCGTCGGGCGTGACGACGCGCAGCGCGCCGTTGTCGAGCACGCCGATGCCGCGATCGGCCGCAGCGATTGCGATGACGCCGGAGCCGACGGCGATGTCGAGCACGAACACGGGGCTCGAGACCTCGAGCGAGCGAAGCTGGTCGCCGCCGACCGAGCGGTGAAGCGCGAAGTACGCGGCCGCAGCGACGGTGTCGCCGCTCATCGCCAGGCGCACCGGCTCGGTCGTCGGCATCTCGCCACGGCGTGTGAACCGGCCGTCACCGCCCCGCGTGAACACGCCGGCTTCGGTGCCGGCGACGAGCTCTCCGTTGATCAGCGCAAGCGAGAGCACGCGTCGCCCGGAGTAGCCGCTGGTCGAGTCGATGATGGTCCAGCTCAACGGGTTCGGCAGCAGCACGCCGCTCGAGCGCGCGCGCGCGATGCCACGATCGGTCGCGAGCCAGACACTGTCGCCGGCGACGAGCAAGTCGTTGACCGCGATGTTCGGCGGCAGCGCGCCGAAGCGCGTCCAGGTCTCCGGAAAGGTCGAGTCCGATGGATCGTACACCGCCACGCCGAAGGCGGTCAGCACATACACGAGGCCGTTGTGGAAGCGGAAGTCGAGGATGCGCTTGTCGGCACGATCGACG
>DATLHO010000161.1:0-25279 GCA_035539855.1 Kapaibacterium sp. (SeqCode)
TCGAGCAGCGGGAGACGGGTCTGAAGGCCGACGCTGGCGACGACAACGCGATCGCCGAGCGCGAGCGCGTCGTGGCCTCGCACGCGGTAGTTGCGCTCGGGATCGACGAGCTCCACGATCGAGAGTGCGCGGCCCGCAAGCTGATCCTCCTGTGCCAGGCGCAGATGCTCCTGCGCGACCTGTGCGCCGAAGTGCGCCGCGCCCTCGGCCCGCGCGAGCACGGCGATGTCACCGCTCGCGACGATCGGCCAGCGACCGGAGACGATCGCGTCGAGGCGTTCGTAGCGCCGGTCGCTCGAGAGCGCCGGCTCGGCGTGGCGCACGCGCGCGTCGAGGTAGATCCGGCGCGCGCCGTAGCGGTATCCGACGACGATCTCGGTCAGCCGGGCCCGCTCCGGATCGAGGCCGACCGTGTCACGCTCGAACGGTTCCGCCGCCCAGGGCTCGAGACTTCGCCGTGCGGCGCCGAGGTACACGTGATGCCCGATGTCGAGGGCGTCGCCGTCGGCGATCGGCAGATCGAGCAGCAGTGCGACGCCACGATTGCGCTGGTAGTAGTCGCGGTCGTCGAGCAGGCTGCGCCGCGCGAGCGAGTAGTCGAGATGAAGCGTCGCGGCGATCGGAAACTCGTTGTCGAGATACGTCAGCTCCGCGCCCGTTTCGACGAGCGACTCGCCGAACGTGAGGTATCCATAGAGGATGTGCTTCGCCTGCGGATCGAACCACACCGAGGCGATGCCCGGGTGAAGCGTCTCGGTCGATCCGTCGCGCGTCACGCCGGGCTCGAGCACCGGCAGCAGGGGCACCAGCGGAGCGATATGCAGCAGCGAGTGATACGTTCCGGAATCGAGAATGTGCGCGCGCTCCATCGCGGCGTCCGTGGGCACGCGCAGCGCGAACGTCGCGCGGCGCCACGCAGTGTATTTCGGCTGCACCGACGGCAGCGGCGACGGCGTCGCCGAGCGCGAGGCGGGAACGAGTCGCGGATGAATGCGGTCGCGCGTGTCGAAGCTGAGCGCGAGAATAGAGTCGCTCCCGGCAACCCACTGCACGCTCCAGAGCCCGCCACCGACAGCAGTGACGACGCGGCGATTCGTGCCGTCGACGTCGACGACGTGGAGGTTCGGGATGCCGTCTGCGTGCGACGTGAAGGCGACCCGTCGACCGTCCGGACTGAAGACGGGGTATCGACTGATGGCGGAGTCGCGCGTGAGCACGCGGAGATCGCCGGTCGCGCCGTTGACCAGCGCGATCGAGCGCGCTCCGCTCACGTCGAAGAGTCCGACCGCGATCGTCCGCCCGTCGGCCGACCATGCGGGCGTCGACAATTGCACGTCGCCGCGCAGGCGCGTGAGGTCCCGGCGCGCACCGGACGCTGGATCGACGAGCACGAGGTTGTCGACGCCGATGCGCTTCTCGATCGCGACGATCGTGGCGCCGTCGGGCGACCACGCGGGATCGCGCACGGAGGCGTCGGAGGTCAGCCGTCGCAGCGTGCCGGATGGGACCTCGACGACGAACAGGTCGTGCACGAGCGCGCGATGCGAGCCGTAGCGGTACTTGCCGATGACGATCCGGCGGCCGTCCGGGCTCCACGAGAATTCCGCGTCGACCGCGGGCTCGTCGAGCAGCAGCTCGGGCGCGCCCTTCGTGCGCATCGAGTCGCCGACGTCGAGCAGGTGCAGGCGCGTCGGACGTCCCCGTCCGAGCGAGCCCAGCACGGCGAGCCGGCGACGATCGGGCGAGTAGCGCGCGCCGAGGACGACCTCGAAGCACGTGGTCGCCGCCGTCGCGACGTCCTCCGCCTCCTCGCGGCCCGCGTACTCGGCCGCGTACATCGCGGTGATCGCGCGCTGCCAGTCGGCACGAATCTCACCGAGCGCGACGCCGGTGGCCGAGGCCACTGCGGCGTCGAAATCGTAGCCGAAGAATCCCTTTCCCCGATCGAGGATGCGCGCGATCACCGAATCGCCGAAGCGCCAGAGCATGTAGCGCACGAGCGAGTGCCCGGTCTCGTACAGCAGCGTGCCGTCGAGAATCCCGGGCTCCAGCAGATCGAAGCCGAGCCGCCCGTTGACCGCGGCGAGCCGCAGCGCCATGTCCAGATCTGTCGTCCACGGATCGGGTTCCATCGCGCGCGCCACGCCCTCGTTGAACCAGCGCGGCACGCCCGCCGACGGGACGAGTGCACCGCTCCAGGTCGCGGTCGCTCGCGCGATGACGACGTGCGTGAACTCGTGGGTGATGACGCCGCGTAGCCACTTGGCGCGGCCGGAGGCGCGGATGCCGGCAGGAGCCGCATCGTCGACGATGCCGCGCATCCACACGAACATGTAGCGATCGCCGAACGCGAACGCGTTGGGGACATCGTCGAGGTTGGAGAGGAAGAGCGGTGTGCGACCCTCGATGTCGGTGCCGAGGTTCGACGTGACGATCGGATAGATCGCCTCGGCGACGGCCGCGGCTTCTCGCGCGACGCTGTCGAGGCCGTCGTGGTAGATCACGACGAAGTGCTCGGTGCCGAGTTCGCTCCAGCCCACATCGGAGCGGCCGGCGCCGGTGGGGAATCGAGAAAGCTGGGCGGTGACGCTTTGCGAAAGGAACTGGAATGCAATAACGGCACTTACGAGGAGAAGCGCGCGGCGGGTCGTCGGGCGCGCGCTCACCCTGCGAGTAGCCCGAACTGGTAGACCACCGTGCCGTCGTCGAGAATGTCGGGCTGGGCGATGTTCCGGCCGCACAGACGGTCGATCACCTGCTCCGCCCGCTCGCTCGACAGATCGGTCTCCAGCGTGATCTGCGCGACCGTCGCGCGTCCACCGTGACGGGCCGCGACCGCCAGTACCGCACGCTCGTCGTATTCCGCCCGCCGCGCCTGTTCCCGACGCCGCAGACTCGAGAGCCACAGCACCCCGCCGGCAAGCATCATCAGGCCGAAGACCAGGATCACCGTCTCCCCACCCTGGTTCTCCGCCGTCGGGTCGGAGGGCACGGTCAGGCTCAGCAGCGCGAAGAGCGCACCCACCGAGGCGAGCGACCAGGCGACGAAACGCTGGAAGATCGGGCGCTGTGGCCGCGCCGAACGCGCTGACGAGGCGTCGATTGAGCTCATGCGATGCTTGAACTGATCACTGATTGTGCTGGAAAAACGGTCAGCGGCCGAGCAGACCGCCGAAGCGATACTCGATTGCACCGTCGTCGAGGACCTCGGGCTGCGCCAGGCCCCTGATGCAGAGACGCTCGATCGCCTCGCGAGCCTCCTCCGGCGACATGTCGGTCTCGACCGCGACCCGGGCGATCGTCACGACTCCGTTGTGCCGGGCGGCGACGCCGAGAACAGTCTTGTCCTGATACTCGAGTCGCCGCCGGGCGTCGGCGCCGGCGACGAATCGCCACCAGAAACCGCCGGCGGCTGCGAATCCGGCGCCAATCACCATCATCACGACCAGACCGACGAGCGCGTCGGCCGGCGTCGTCGAGACCGCGAGCATCGCGCTGCCGATCATGAACAGGCCGAGCATTACCAGGCAACCGGCCCCGGCTCTCGGAAGGAATTCGCTCTGCGGTCGCTTCACTGGAATACTCACGGTGCGAAGATAACGCGCCGGGGTTTCTCCGACGGCCTGCAGAGCGCACCGGATCTGGGCTCGAACGGGTTTCGTTAACAGAAAATTTAGTTGTCTGCCCGACCCCCCAGGGTCATCTTTGCACCGCCTCGAGAGGCCCACAGTTCTCCCGAAGCGGCTCCGCAGCTGACGACACCGCACGCCTCCTCAGCGTCCGGTCAGCGCATCGACAATAGCCGCACGCTCACACAAGCTTCGAATACGTGCTCCCTGTGAAGGCATACACCCTGCCGGCGATCGGTCTGTTTCTGACACTGATCCTCGCAGGCCTCCCCTCCTGTACGTCCGACACCGCCGTCGATCTGCGACCCGCAAAGGGCGGGCGCTTCTACGGTGGCACCTACCGCATGAACGAGGTGCAGGATCTGCGCACCCTCGATCCGGTCCGGCTCAACGACGCGCCGTCGCACCACGTCGTCCATCAGATCTACGACATGCTCGTCGACTTCGACTCCAGCCTCACGCTGCAGCCGGAGCTTGCCGAGCGCTGGGAGGTCAGCCCGGACGGACTGACGTACACCTACCACCTTCGCCGCGGCGTCCGTTTCCATGACTCCGAGGTCTTCCCCGGCGGCAAGGGTCGCGAGATGACCGCGCAGGATGTCAAGTACTGCTTCGACCGCATCCTCGACGCCCGCACCGGGACGCTCGGCAACACCTACTTCGTCGGCAAGGTCAAGGGCGCCGAGGAGTTCTACGCGGCCACCTCCGACTCGACCGGCAAGGTTCAGGTTCCCGCCGGTGGCGTCAGCGGCTTCCGTGTCGTCGATCCGTACACGTTCGCCATCGACCTGAACGTGCCCTTCGGCGCCTTCAAGTTCTATCCGGCGCTCGGCTACTGCTACGTCTACCCGCGCGAGGCCGTCGAGAAGTACGGCGCCGATTTCTTCCGCCATCCCGTCGGCACCGGTCCGTTCCAGCTCAAGAGCTGGGAGCAGAACGTGGAGCTCGTGCTCGAGCGCAATCCGAACTACTGGGGCCGCGACGAGCACGGCAACCAACTGCCGTTCCTCGATCGCTTCGTGCTGTCGTTCATCAAGCAGGAGGAGAGCCAGCTCAACGAGTTCCGCGAGGGACGGCTCGAGGAGGCCTATCGGATTCCGAGCGCGTCGTATCGCAGTGTCGTCACCGAGCAGGGCGGGCTGACGCCGGAGTTCGCGCAGTTCTCGCTGCACAGGATCCCCGCGCTCTCGACGCAGTTCTACGGCATGCTCACGACGCACCCGGTGTTCCAGGACAAGCGCGTGCGTCAGGCCTTCAACTACGCGGTCGACCGCGAGCAACTCATCCGCTACGTGCTGCAGGGACAGGCCAACGGCGCGGCGACGCACGGACTGGTGCCGCCGTCGATGCCGGGCTATCCGCACACGCAGGTCCGCGGCTACACGTTCGACCTCGCGAAGGCGCGGGCGCTGCTGGCCGAGGCTGGCTTCCCGAACGGCAAGGGATTCCCGAAGGTCGACCTTCAGCTCAACGCCGGCGGCGGCCGCAACCAGCTCGTCGCCGAGGCGGTGCAGAACATGCTCTCGAAGAACCTCGGCATCAACGTCGGACTGCAGTCGCTCGAGTGGGGCATCCACCTCGACCGCATCGACAACGGCCAGGCCGCCTTCTACCGCCTCGGATGGATCGCCGACTATCCCGACGCCGAGAGCTTTCTCAACCTGATGTACGGCGCCAACGTGCCGCCGAGCGGCGCCTCGCCGATCAATTCGACGCGCTACCGCAACCCCGCATTCGACACGCTCTTCGCGCGCGCCCTGCGCGTCGTCGATGACGCCGAGCGCAACGCGCTGTACGCGCAGGCCGAGCAGGTCGCGACCGACGACGCGCCGCTGCTGCTGCTGTTCCACGACATGGACTATCGCCTCGTGCAGCCGCACGTCAAGGGCTACAGCTCCAACGCGATGGACCGCCGTGACTTCCGCGCCGTGTGGCTCGACTTCGACAACGCCGGCGCGACAGCGACGGCAAGCCGCTAAGGGACTCGACGCGTGAACCTGAACCGGCACCTTCTGCTCATTGGCATCGCTCTCGTGTCGTCGCTCGCCGCATGCGGTGGCGGCGGCGCCGGCGAGGTCGCCTCGTCGTCGAGCACGTTCTACTACAACGACCCGGACGGACTCAACACGCTCGACCCGGCACGCATCGGCGCCCGGTCTCCGTGGCAGATCGGCGGCCAGATCTTCATCGGACTCGTCGGCCTGGATTCGGCCCTGCGACCGATCCCGCAGATCGCGAAGAGCTGGACGGTGAGTCCCGACGGACTGCGATGGACGTTCAACCTGCGCGGTGATGTCTTCTTCGCCGACGATGCCAGCTTCTCCGGCGGCAAGGGGCGCGCGGTCACGGCCGAGGACGTGCGCTACAGCTTCGAGCGGATCCTCGATCCGGCGACGAGCTCGAGCGGCGTCTGGGTCTTCAGCGGAAAGGTCAGGGGCGCTGCCGAGCACTTCGAGGCGCGCCGAACGGACTCGGTTGCCGGCGCCGGACACGTGCCGGGTTTCCAGGTCGTCGACGACACGACGTTCGTGATCGAGCTGGAGAAGCCGTTCCCTCCGTTCCTTTCGATCCTGTCGATGCCGTACTGCTACATCGTTCCGCGCGAGGCGGTCGAGAAGTACGGCGATGAGTTCTTTCGCAATCCGGTCGGTGCGGGCGCGTTTCGTCTGGCCGAATGGTCGCCCGACCAGCGCATCGTCCTGGTGCGCAACGAGCGGTACTACGAGCGCGACGCCGGCGGCGCGCGGCTTCCCTACCTCGACTCGGTCGTCGTGTCGTTCGTCAAGGACGTCAAGACCGAGTACCTCGAGTACAAGGAGGGTCGTCTCGACGCCGTCGGAACGATCGACCCCGCGTTCACCGACGAGGTGTTCGCCGCCGACGCGAAGTCGCTTGCGCCGACGCTCGAGGGACATCACCTACACGCGACGCCGGCGATGTCGGTCGAGTACTACGGCTTCCTTCTCGACTCGACGCGTCCGGGCGCCAAGGGCTCGCCGCTGGCCGGCAACCGGCACCTGCGCAGGGCGATCAACTACGCGATCGATCGCGACGCGATCGTCCGCTACGTCCTGAAGGGCCGTGCCGCGGTCGGCGTCAACGGACCGATCCCGCCGGGTACGCCGGGCTTCAGCAACGTCGCCGGCTTCCGCTTCGATCGCGAGCTCGCCCGTCGCCTGCTCGATTCCGCGGGCTATCCCGGAGGCAAGGGTCTGCCGCCCCTCGTGCTGCAGATGGGTCACAGCGAGCGCTCGGCCTCGGTTGCCGAGGCGCTGCAGGACCAGCTCGCGACCGTCGGCATCACGCTCGAGCTGCGCCAGGTGAACTCGCCGCAGCACCGCGAGATGTACCTCGCCGGAAAGCTTCCGTTCTTCCGCGCCAACTGGATGGCCGACTATCCCGACGCGGAGAACTTTCTCTCGCTCTTTTACAGTGAGTATGCCCCGCCCGCCGGCAACAACACGACGGGCTTTCGCAACGCGCGGTTCGATTCACTCTACCGCGCGGCGCTCGGTCCGTCGATGACGATCGAGCAGCGCTCGGCGCTCTACAACGAGGCCGAGCGGATCATCCTCGATCAGTCCCCGTGGGTGATCCTGTACTACAGCGTCATACAGCGCCTGACTCAGCCCTGGATCTCAGGCTACGCGGTCGACCCGCTCGACCGCCTCGATCTGACGCGCGTCCGGAAGGTGTCCCTCTAACCCCCCTTTTGTGCCTGGAGGTTTCGTGAACCGTTCGATCCGATCCGTTCTACTCCGCTGGTCCATCCTCGTCTTCGTGCTCTCTCTGCTGGTGCCCGCCGGCGAGATGGCGTCGGTCTCCGCAAAGTCCCGTCGCGGCTCCTCGTCCAAGGCAGCCGTCTCGCGTGCTTCGAAGTCGAAGTCGAAGGCGTCCGCTTCGGCCCGCCGTTCCTCGCGCCGCGCCTCGTCGCGTCGCTACACCGTCCGTGGCAACCCCGACGTGACGCGCCGCGTCTCGATCGAGCTGCTCTCGGCGAAGCTTCCCGATCTCGCCGCCCTCGTGGGCGTCGCCCCCATGGTCACCGATGACACTCCCGCGCTCTCGCTCGACGTGGTGACCGGCACCAGCGCCTCCTCCGCGCCTGGTTCCTATCACGACTCCGAGCTCGACGAGACCGAGGATCCCGATCGCCTGACCGCCGACGACGAGGAGGAGCTCCGCGACTTCCCCGACGAGATCAACACGTTCTACAAGGAGTTCACCAGCTACATGGCTGCGCTGAACAACGAGCCGAACGTCACCGCCAATGGCATCGACAAGCAGGTCGTGATGGAGTCGGTGATGAGCTGGCTCGGCACGCGCTACCTCTTCGGCGGCATGACGCGCTCGGGCATCGACTGCTCGGCGTTCACCGGAACGGTCTACCGCGCGCTCGACTTCAAGCTGCCCCGCACCGCGGCGATGCAGTACCAGGTCGGCTCGCCGGTCGAGCGCGAGCACCTGCAGTTCGGCGACCTCGTCTTCTTCAACACCCGGCCGGCCGTCTACGTGTCGCACGTCGGGATGTACCTTGGCAACGGCATGTTCGTGCACGCGTCGAGCCGCAACGGCGTGACCGTCTCCTCGCTCGATTCCGATTACTACGCCTCGCACCTGATCGGCGCCCGGCGCTACCAGTTCGGCTCGGTCGCCTCGGCAGAGGAGTCCGATCCGTTCGAGCGCAACTGAGTCCGGCTCATTCCTGCTCAAACAGACGAACACGGCGCGCCCGCCCCGGCCATCCGGAGCGGGCGCGCTCGCGTTTATTCCGCTTGGAGGATTCGGCGCACCGGACGTATTTGTAGAGCGGCCGTGCGACGGCGCACGATCCGCATAACCCTTGAACGCCCGCATGCTCTCACTCGCACCGACAGGCCTGCTGTTGATCGCGCTCGGCGAATCGCTCGCGATCGTCGGTGCGGTGATGATCGTTGCGATCATCGGCTACGCGGCCTCGCTGTACGTGCGGCGCTACGGCAGTCACGGACGGCTGCGGACCGATCGCTGCCACGACGTCCTGTCGCAATGGGCCGCCTCGCGCCGGCTGCGCTTCGACGGCGAGCTGCTGCGCATCGAGGGCGTCGTCGACGATCTCGACATCCTCGTCAGCGCGACCTACGACCAGATCGAATGGTCGCTGCCGCCAGCGCTCATGATGAGCACGATCGCGCGGCATCCCCAGCCGATCGTCGTGCAGGTCGGACGCTCGTGGTTCGCGCTCGACGAGCAGATCGCGCGCAACCGCGTGCAGCTCGGCGATCCCGTCTTCGACGCGCACTTCAAGACGTGGTGCGACCAGCCCGCGATCGTCGATACCATTCTCTCCGCCTCCCTCCGCGAGCGGCTGCTCGCGCTCGATCCCGACGAGCTGCTGTACGATCGCGGGGTGATCGAGCTCCGTTGGGACGACGACTTCGCCGACGGCTCGGAGGATTCCTACCGACGGCTCGACGACGCGTTCTCGATCGTCCTGGCCCTGAGTCATCGCGATCGCGCGCCGGCACACTGACCGACCACGACGTCCGTGCGCATACACCGTTCGACGCTCGCCCTGCTGCTGCTCGTCGCGACGTCGCTCGCGGCGCAGGAGACGCGCGACAGCACGCGCGGCGTCGACGCCGCGCGACTCTCGCTCGTAGGTGGCGTCACCGTCGGAGCCTTCGTCTACGGACACGCGATTCAGAACGACCTGTGGTGGAAGGGTGAGCGCTCGGCGTTTCACTTCGAGTGGGATCGCGACTGGCGCTATTCGCTCGGCGCCGACAAGCTCGGCCACGCCTGGTTCCCCTACATCGCCGCCCACTCCTACGATCACCTGCTGCGCTGGTCCGGTCTCGATTCGAGCACGGCGATCTGGACCGCGGCATCGCTCGCGCTCGGCTATCAGACCTACGTCGAAGTCCGCGACGGCTTCTCGAAGCAGTGGGGATTCAGCTGGGGTGACTTCGCCGCCGACGCTCTGGGGGCGGGACTTCCGGTCGCGCAGCGGTATCTGCCGGAGCTCCGCGTCGTCGAGCTCAAGATGAGCTTCTTCCCCACGGAGGAATTCCGCTCCGGCGGCAACCGCGCGATCATCGACGACTACGAGAGCACGTACCACTGGCTCACACTGCACGTCACGCAGGTGTTGCCAGCGTCGTGGCGACAGGGCTATCCCTCGTTCGTCGACCTCGCGCTCGGCCACCGCGTGCGCGACCTCGACGGGGCCGGTGGCGGCACGCACGAGCTGTATCTCGCCCTCGACTGGAACCTCGACGAGCTTCCGGGCGACTGGTGGGGATGGAACCTGCTGCGCCACGCGATCCGGCACTACCATCTTCCGGCCCCGTCACTGCGGCTGTGGCCGGGACCCGTGACCGTCGGCATCGGATTCTGACCGACACCGCCACCGCCTCTCGACTACCGTTGCACGATCATGTCGAACGTGCCGCCGACCTTCGAGCTCGCGGGCGTTTCGCTGAGCGTCTCCAGCGTGAGATCGAAGCGGCCGGCAGCGCGATCGTCGGAGATCGACGTCAGCTCGACGGTGCCCTTCGCCTTGGCTCCCGAGGCGGTGTAGTAGACGCCCGCGTTCTCGTAGGTCGCGTCGAGCCTGCGCTCGGCGTCGCCGATGCCGTAACGGCCCGGGCGTAACGCGCCGTCGGCGGTGGTCAGGCGCATTTTGAAGTGCACGGGCTCGCTGTGCGCCTCGAGCTGAAGCATCGTCTGGGTCGTGCCACCTCCGGCGATCTCCTGCACCGATCCGTTGACGTCCTTGAACGTCCACTCGCCCGGATGCGGACCCTCCGCGGCAAGCGACAGTCCTCCCATCTTCGGATCGATCGGCTCGAAGTCGGTCGCCGTCGGCTTCGCGTCGGGTGCGGCCGGGGCCGAGTCGCGCGGCGCAGCAGCCGCGCCAGCCTCGTCCGAAGGCGTGTCACCGCCACAGGCAGCAAGCAGTGTCAGACCGGTGAGCAGCGGGAGAAGGATCCGTCTCATGAGATTCGTCGCGTTGGTTGATCGTTGGGTTCGCGTCGCGAGAGCGCACTCCGTACGAGAGAGCTCATCGAACGAGCGCGGCGAAGATAGCGCCGGCACCCTGATACGAGCGAGGCCTCTGCGCATGCAGAGGCCTCATGATCGCTCGAACGTTGACGGGCATCAGAACCGGAACACAGCCGCGACCGGCTCGCCGCCCGGCACAGCATCGGGATCGACGACGTAGACGCGTCCGCCCGTGACGAAGGTCTGCGTCGCGGCGAGATCGAGCAGGTCGGTGTTGTCGACCGACTGCGCGGACTCGAGCGTGATCTGGTCGGTCGCGGCGTCGTAGCGTCCCCAGGTCTCACGGCCGTTGGCGACGAAGATCGTCTCGATCCGTCCCTGATGCGCGGCCGCGAGAATCTCCCCGAGATCGATCGACGACTTCGGACTGCCGGTGAGGTTCTGGAACTTGGCGACCGCCTCGCGCTCGCCGGTCAGCAGGTACTCGCGCGCGATCGGCCAGGCGAGAGCGTGCAGATCCTCGTTGCCGATCAACTCGGGCGAGCCGACGATGCCCTCGGTGAGCATGTGCTGGTAGGTGTTGACCTCGCGGTACATCGGCAGCAGGTAGTTGACGCCGGCGAGGATCATCGGCGCGGTGTCCTCGGCCAGGATGCCGTGCAGACCACGGTCGACCAGGCGGAAGTACTCGCGCAGATCGTCCTTCTTGAGGTCACTCGGGTCGATGCCCCCACCCTGTCCGTAGAACGTCCCCTGGTTGCCCGGACTGATGTTGGCGACGCGCATCTGCGGCGGCTGCTCGAGCTCGTTGTACTGCAGCGCCTCCGTGATCGACGCGGGCGTGCTCTTGAGCTCGCACTGGCGCACCGTGTACTGCGTGCCCTCGAGCAGCCGGATCTGATCCTGGCTGAGCGCGAGCACGAAGAACCGGCCGTTGCTGCTGAGCAGCCGCATCAACGGCTTCGTGTGGAATCGCCCCTCGACGTGCACGTGCTCCTGGAGCTTCAGCGGGAGGTGATAGTACTTGAAGAACCCGGGCGCCACGAACATCGCGAAGCTCGCCTTCGGACTCCGCCAGAACACCCGGTCGAGGTCGAGCAGGTGACGCGCTTCGGCCAGAAACGCGTCGACCTCGGGCTGCTTCATGCCCTTGGCCCGGAGCCTCTCCTCTGCCTCGCGAAGCAGGTTCTTGAAGCGGATGGGATCCTGCTGGATATCCGCGCCGGCGTCGTGGGTGGGCATGTACAGCGTGACGCACGGACCCGTCCGTGGCTCGACGAGCGTCTTGAGCTCGCCTTTCTTCAATCCATCCATGTGTGTGCTCCCGTTATGGTCCGGAGTAACTGCAGGTGCAGGGCTCGCGCTCGTGCCAATGGTATGCCAGAGCGCACTCCCGCGTTGGCCTACGCGTGCGCGTGCGCGGCCGCCTGGATCTTGATGAACGCGCGAATGACGTTCGCGGGCTGTCGCTGGTAGACCATCGTCCGCGCCTCCTCCGTTCGGAAGCCGCGGCCGATCTGTGCCATGATTCGGACGTGCGCCCCGTCGTCGGGCTCACCGGTGAGCACGAGCGCGACCAGATGCGAGAGCGCTCCGTCGGGCGAGTCGAAGTCGATTCCGACGCTCGAATGCCCGAGCGCAAGCACCGGAGCCTCGATCGCCTCGAGTCTCGCGTAGGGGATCGCAATCTCGTTGCCGATGCCCGAGCCGATCTGACGCTCGCGCGCGATCGCGGCGCGCTCGATGACGGCGAGCGGAATGCCCGTGCGCTGTGCGACGTCCTGCGCCAGCAGCGCGATGGCGGACTCCGCATCGGTCGCGCCGTCGAGGTCGACGATCCGCTCGAGCGACAGCAGGTCCTCGAGCGCCCACGACTTCGGCCGGCGCACGAACCGGTTCATCATCGGTCCGCTGACGATCGAGCTGACGAGTGCCAGCACGACGAGCGCGACGAACAGTTCGTCGGAGATGATGCCGAACTGCAGCGCGAGCAGACCGAGGATGATCTCCATCGCCCCGCGCGCGTTCATTCCGAAACCGATCGCCCAGCCCTCGGAGCGCGTGAGACCGCCGAGGCGCGCGCCGGAGTAGCAGCCGGCGAGCTTCGCGATGAAGGCGATCGCGAGGACGACGAGGACGAGGACGAGATCGAAGTTCGCGAGGAAGTTCACGCGCAGCCCGATCGAGACGAAGAAGATCGGCGCGAAGACATTGGCGACGAACTGGTGGAGGATCACGCGCGTCTGCTCGCGAAGGTGGGCCGAATCGCCGATGGCGACGCCGGCGAGAAACCCTCCGAAGATCGCGTGGATGCCGATCGCCTCGGTCGCCGCCGCCGCGCTGAGCGCGAGCACCAGCACGAAGCCGATGACGCCTCCGGGCCAGCTCAGTCGCGCCTGGATCCACGGTAGCACGCGATGCACGAGATAGCGACCGATCGTCAGCGTCGTCGCCGCGATGAGGATCGTCAGGACGATCGTCGCGCCGACGCCGAACGATCCCTCGTGCCCCGAGCCGGACTCCGCGCTCATCTTGCCGAGCACGACCGAGAAGCCCATCCAGCCGACGAGGTCGTCGAACATCGCGGCGGCCATGATCAGCATGCCGATGTCGCTCTTGAAGAGCCCCAGGTCGAAAAGGATCTTCGCGATCACCGGCAGCGCCGAGATGCTCAGCGCGATTCCGAAGAACAGCGCGAACGTGAGCGACTCGACCCCGGCGCCCGCGCCGAGGAACTCCGGCACGAGCCACGCGAGGCCCGCGCCGATGCCGAACGGGATGATCATCCCGAGAACGCTGACCATCAGCGCAGCGCGCCCCTGTCGCCACAGCACCGACAGGTCCACCTCCATGCCCGCGACCAGAAGCAGCAGCACGACCGCGAGCGTGTTGATCGTATCGAGCGCGACGGCCGAGGCGCCGGTCGTCGGAAACAGCGAGCCCATGAGCTCGGGCGCGATGGCGCCGAGCAGGCTGGGGCCGAGCACGATGCCCGCGAGGATCTCGCCGACGATCGCCGGCTGGCGCAGCCGCGTGAAGACCTCCGAGAACAGACGCGCCATGCCGAGCATCAGCGCGAGGGCAAGCAGGAGCTGGGTGATGTCCTGTGGCGTCAATCGACTCACGACGAGGCCTCCTCGAGCATGTCCTCCGGCGGTCGCGCCAGAAGCAGATGGCAGGGAATGTTCTGGAGGAGTCGTTCGAGGTCGCTCAGAAAGATCCGCTCGAGCATCAGCCCGCGCTGCATCGCCGGGACGATCATGAGATCGACGTTCTGTCGACGGGCGAAGTCGACGAGCGCCTGGCCGCGATTGCCGGTGATCATCTGGGGCCGCACGGGCACCAGCGAGATGCCCGCGGCATCGACGTAGTCACGCATCAGCGCCAGCGTTCCCTCGACGTCGCTCTCCTCGATCGTCTCGAGCTGGCGCGCGTCGACGCCGTCGGCATAGGCGATGTCCTCGGCAAACTTCGTCGAGACGTGGACGATGTCGATCTCCGAGGACGCCAGCCGCGCGGCCAGCCGAAGGCTCCGGCGCAGCAGCACGAGCGCGTCGTCGTCGAAGTCGAGATTGACGGCGATGCGTCGAATGGCTCGAGGTGGCTTCTGTGGGGCGGTGATCAGGAGGACGGAGGCATCGGCATCGCGTGCGAGCGCGCGCGCCACCGATCCGAAGAATCCGCGCAGCAACGATTCGCGCTCGTTGGCGCCGGCGATGATCAGGTCGAGCTCGTCGCTGCGGATGACGCCGAGGATCTCGTCGGCCGGCGAGCCCGTGCGCCAGACGATCGTCGGCTCCACCGCGGACCCCGTCCGCGCCCATGAGTCGCGGATCGCCTGTTCCTTCTCCGGTGTGCGGGCGCCGACGTGAATGAGCTCGACGTCGCCTCCGGGGGCGCTCGCGTAGCGATGCGCTTCGGCGAGCAGGGCGTCGATGCCGGGGGACACGGCAACGGCGATCCCAATCTTCCGAAAGACCTTCATGGCCACCACCTTGGTGTAATGGTACCGTGTCAATCCATCGGGTTCGCTCCCTCACCAGTCGTGCCGCTGACGTGATGGACGAACTCGGCGATCGCTCGGGCAGTGGTGTCGCTCGAGGGACCGAAGCGGCGAACGATCGAGAAGTGATCGCGCCCCTTGACGCTGATATGGAACACATCGACCCCGGCGTCACGCAGCGCGTCGGAAAACTCACGCGCCTGCTGACGGAGCCCCTCGGGGTCCTCCTCCGCGACAATAACGAGAAATGGCGGAAGCCCGGCACGCACGTAGCGCAGCGGCGAGGATTCGCGGAGTCCCTCCTCCGTATCGCCGAACGCCTCGGAGACGTGCTCGGCGCTCGTGAAGACCGTCGTGTCGAGATGCGCCTCGAGGTCGTACACACCGCTGACCGGGACGACACCACGAAGCGCCGTGTGGTCGAATCCAACGCGATCGAGGTAGCGCCGGTCGACCCCGAGAAGCGCCGCCAGGTGCGCTCCGGCGGAGTGCCCCATGAGGACGATGCGCGACGGGTCGCCACCTCGCGACGCGATGTTCTGCTGAATCCATGCCGCCGCCGCGGCGCAGTCCTCGGCGTGGGCAGGGCTCTTGACGTGCGGCGTGAGTCGGTAATTGACGACCACCGCAACGAGCCCACGAACAGCAAATGCCCGGCCGAGATGCTCGAAGAGGTTCTTGTCGCCGCTGCGCCAGCCACCGCCGTAGTAGTACACGACGACCGGAAGCTGCGTCGCGTCCGGTGGAGCGTAGATGTCGAGACGATGCCGGTCCTCCCCGTCCTCGGGTCGGTAGCAGATGTCGCGCTCGATGCGCACGTCGGTCTTGAACAGTTCGAGAAAGGTCATGGACTGCCTCCGCCCGCTCTGCCGGCGACCCACCCGGTCGAGAACGCCGCCTGGAGGTTGTAGCCTCCAACCGAGCCCGCGACGTCGAGCGCCTCGCCGGCGATGAAGAGTCCCCCGATGAGCTTCGAGGCCATCGACTTCGGATCGACCTCGTCGAGGGCAACGCCGCCGGCGGTGACCTCGCCACGATCGAGCGGCACCTCGCCGACGACGCCGACGCGCCAGCCCTTGATCGTCGCAAGCAGCGCGCCGCGCTCGCCGCGCGTGATCTCGCTGATGCGTCGACCCGGCGCCAGACCCGCTTCGCGCAGCACGAACGGCACGAGCGCGCGCGGAGCGATCGTCTCGACCCATGTCTGAACCTCGCTCCGACCGCTGCGGGCAACACGCTCCGACCACTGCCCGAGCAGCGCATCGGCATCGACGTCGGGCAGCAGATCGACGACGAGGCCGGCATCGGCGCCGAGCTCGCGCGCGAGCGCGGCGGCGCGGCTGACCTCGAGCACCGCCGGTCCGCTGACACCGCGATGCGTCAGCAGGATGTCGTCGCGCCAGGTGACCGCGATCCCCTCGCGCACGATCCTGCCGGTGACCGATCCGGCGTCGACGGAGAACCGGACGTCACGCAGGGCGACACCCTGCCAGTCCGGAGGCGGGGCCGCGGGGAAGTAGATCGGCGCGAGCGCGGCGCGAACCGGGACGATGGTATGACCGAGCGAGCGCGCCCACTCGATGCCGTCGCCGGTCGTGCCGACCGTGCGATAGGACATGCCGCCGGTCGCGATGACGAGCGCGTCGCATCGCTCGACGAGATCGCCGACGCGAATCCCCGTGACGCGTCGATCGACGACCTCGATGCCGCTTACGCGCGCATCGGTCGCCACGCGGACGCCGGCGCGATCGAGCATCCGCTCGAACGCCTCGAGCACGTCAGCGGCGCGGCCGCTGCAGGGGAAGACACGGCCGTTGGCGCGCGTCATCGTCTCGAGTCCCTCGCGATGGAGGAGCTCGAGGAGAGTCGATGGGGGAAACTCGTGAAATGAGTGGCGGAGGAACCGTGCCTCACGACGGATGAAGCCCTCCTCGAGCTCGCGCGGCGACGCCTCGTGCGTGATGTTGCACTTGCCACCGCCCGAGATCAGGATTTTGATCCCGAGCCGGGCGTTGCGCTCGTAGAGCACCGCATCGGCGCCGACCGAGCGAGCGCCCAACGCCGCCATGATTCCCGCGGCGCCGCCGCCGACGATCGCGACGCGCATCGCTAGTGCAGACCGACGAGCTTGCGGAGCGCGGCGACCTCGCCACGCTCGAGATGCCGCCACTCGCCGCGCGCGAGTCCGCGCGTCGTCAGCCCGGCATACGCCCGACGGTTGAGCTTCTCGACGGTGTACTCGAACGCCTCGAAGAGCCGTCGCACCTCTCGGTTCTTTCCCTCGCGAAGCATGATCGTGACGCCGCGACGATCGCGGTCGTCGACGAACACCTCGCAGGATCCGGTGACGTCGCCGCCGCCGAGATCGATGCCACCGCGCGCGATCGTCTTGGCGTCGGCGAATGTGATCGGGCGATCGAGCTCGACCTCGTAGTAGCGCTCGATGCCGAAGCGCGGATGCATCAGGCGATGGGCGAGGTCTCCGTCGTTGGTCAAAAGCAGCGCGCCGGTCGTGTTGCGATCGAGTCGGCCGACGGGATACAGCCGCTGCGGCTGGTCGATCAGATCGAGCACCGTGCGGCGTCCGCGCTCGTCGCTGGTCGTCGTGATCGTGTCCTTCGGCTTGTTCATCAGCAGATAGACGTGCCGCTCGGGAAGTCCGATGATCTTTCCGTCGACCTCGACCTGGTCGTTCGGCGTCACGCGCGTGCCGAGCTCGCCGACGACGCGGCCGTTGACACGCACCCTCCCCTCGGCGATGAGCGCGTCGGCCGCGCGCCGCGACGCGACGCCGGCGTCGGCGATGACCTTGTTGAGACGCGTCCCGTCCTGGACGTCCTCGCGCGAATCCGACCGTTGTGCTCGTTTTGCCATCTGCGTTCCTGTTCGTCCGAATGTAAACCGTAAAGGTATCAAGAACCGTTCCCCTCGCACGCAACCGTCGGTAATGAGCCGGCCGTCGCTTTCGCGCTCGCCGCGGGAGTGCTATACTCATCGATGGCCGGCCGCGGCGCTCGCGACGGCGCGCTCTCGGCGCCTGCGACGGCGCGCTCTATGCGCACCGGGGGCTTTCGCTCCGTTGCTGCACCGCACCGTGCAATCCAGACAAACCCGATGGCGCTCTCACGTCCGGCACTTTTCTTCCTGCTTCTCGTCGTCTCGCCGCTGGCCGCGCAGCCGCTGCGTCTCGGGGCTATCGAGCGGCGCCATCCGGATGCGATCGTGCTGGTCGCCGATGCGCAGACCGGACGGATGCTCGGCGGCATCAGGGTGTCGGAGGCGCGCAGCGCGCGATACTACCCGGCCTCGTTGTTCAAGCTCGCGATCGCGATGACGCTGCTCGAATCCGGCGCCGATCCCGCTGCTCGGCGCGGTTGCAGTGCCGCGGACACCGCGGTCGATCGTCGCCTGCGCTGCTGGCTGCCCGCCGGCCACGGAACGCTCGGCCTCGTCGAGGCGATCGCCCAGTCGTGCAACGCGTTCTTCAGGGACGCGGCGAACGGACTCTCGAACGCCGCGATCGCCACGCGCGCGCGATCGCTCGGCATGCTCCCGCGCGAGCACTCGGGCGTGATTCCCGCCGGGGCGATTCTCGGTGAAGCCGCGATGGTGACCCCGTCGCAGCTCATGCGCGCGGCGCTGGCGCTCGCCTCGCGCGGGCGTCTGGCGCAGCCTCCGCTGCCGCTCGCCTCGCCACGGTACCGTCCGATCTACGATGGACTCCGCGAATGCGTCCGCACCGGCACCGCCCGCTCGGCCTGGTCGGCGCGCACGTCGATCGGAGGGAAGACGGGAACGACGGTGATCGACGACCGACCCGGAGCGCGCGCGGGCTGGTTCATCGGGTTCGCCCCGTTCGATCGCCCGCAGTACGCGATCGTCGTCCTCGATCGCCGCGGCATCGGCAGCGACGCCGCCGCGCTCGCACGCGAAGTGCTCGAGACCATTCTCTGAAGCATGGCGCTCCTTCACGATATGACCCTGCTCGTCGCGATCGCACTTGCCGTGGCCGTCGCGTCGCACGACGGCCGCGTCGTATCGCGTAGCGTCGGCGACGTATCGCATAGCGTCGGCGACGTATCGATCGGCAGCCGCATCGCCAGCGGACGCGCCGTCGCATCGCGCTCCGTCGCCGCACCGATCATCACTTCGCGCGACTCGCTCGCAGTGCTGCTGCTCGGCACGCCGCGGGTAACGTCGCTCACGATCAGTGCGCGCGTGCTCCGTGTCGACGGCGTCGTGACCGGACGCGAACGCCTCGTCGTGAGCGCTGCCGCGGACCGCATCGTCCTCGACGGCGTGACGCTCGACCGTGTGCGGATCGAGTCTGACGGTCCAGTCACCGTGACGGCCGCGAAGCGTCGGCGAGTGCTGCACGGAGTAATCGACCTGCGCTCACGCGACGGTCATCTCGTCGTCGTCGCGCGCACGGCGCGCGAGCAGTACCTGGCCACGACACTCTGCTCCGAGGCGTCGATGTCCGATCCGACCGCCTATCTCGTGGCTCTGTCGGTGCTGCAGCGCAACTACCTCGCGACGCATCGCGGACGTCATGCACCCGACGCCGATGTCTGCGACAACACGCACTGCCAGCTCGCGGCCGCGACGGAGATACCGGGACGGGCGCATGCGGTGGTTCAGCAGGCTGAAGACCTGCTGCTGCGGGGTCGGGGGGAATCCGTACTTCCCTGCTACTACTCGGCGAACTGCGGCGGGTCCTCGCTGACCCCGGCAGATGTCTGGGGACGGTCGGAGCCCGGCTACGCCGTTGTTCGATGCGATGAATGTCGTGGCGATCGATGGCGGCATTGGACCCGGACGGTGCCAGCATCGCCGCGTGCGCGCGAGGTGCTCGCCGGAGCGCCGCGCGCGCCGTTCGTCGACGACGACTTCAAGATCCGCGTCGGTCGCGCGCTCGGCTTCAACGTCGTTCCGAGCAACACGATCGATCGACTCGAGCGCCGCGGATCGCACTACGTCATCAGCGGCCGGGGATTCGGCCACCGCGTCGGACTCTGTCAGGCCGGCGCCCGGCACCTCGCGCGTAGCGGGCGCTCCGCGGCGCAGATCCTCGCCCGGTACTTCCCTGCCGCCGACGTCTCGACACGCGCGGCCGATCAGGACGTGTCGCGCGAGGCGGACCGAACCACGAGCGAACGATGAGCCTCTCCGATCTGATCGCATCGCGGCGACGCCCGCTCGTCATGGGCGTCGTCAACGTCACGCCAGACAGCTTTTCCGACGGCGGCGAGCGCTACGAGCACTCCCTGGCGATCGAGCACGCGCTGCAGCTCGCAGAGCTCGGCGCGGAGATCATCGACGTCGGCGGCGAGTCGACGCGACCGGCCGGCGCGACCTATGGCGAGGGCGCGCGGCGCGTCGACGCGGACGAAGAGATCGCTCGGGTCGTGCCGGTCATCGAAGGCGTACGACGCTCGAACACGACCGTCGAGATTTCCATCGACACGATGAAATCGACAGTCGCCGAGGCCGCGATCGCCGCCGGCGCGACGATCGTCAACGACGTCAGCGCGGCGCGTCACGACGAGCGCATCCTCGAGGTCGCGGCACGGAGTCACGTGCCGTACGTGCTGATGCACGGGCACGATCCCCGTGATATCCGACCGCTCGAGGAGCATCGCTACACCGACGTCGTCGCCGACGTGCTCCGGTTTCTGCGCGAGCGGATCGCGATCGCACGCGCGGCGGGCATCGAGGTCGCGATCGCGGACGTCGGCATCGGGTTCGCCAAGGGCGCGCGCGAGAACATCGCGCTGTTGCGCGAGCACCGCCGCTTCGACGAGCTCGACGTGCCGATGCTCGTCGGCGCCTCGCGCAAGGCGTTCATCGGCGGGCTTCTCGGCGGCGTGCCGCCGAAGGAGCGCGTGATCGGCACGCTGGCCGCGCACGCGGTTGCCGCGCTCAACGGAGCGTCGATCGTCCGCGTGCACGACGTGGCCGAGACGCTACAGTTCTTTACCGTGTTCGAGGCGCTCGTCGCACCGGTTCCGGTCCGCTGACGTTGGAGCGCGCGGTCGGCGCCCGTATGTTTGCGCCGGTTTCCTCTCACGACCTCCCATCCCGCACCATGCGTACGATCGCGCTCTTCGAGATGCTTTACGGAATCCTGACCATCGTCGGCGGGATCATCGGCTATACGACCACGGGACTGTGGGAACCGCTCGTCGCGGGAATCGCCGCGGGCGTGATCCTCATCGGCGGCGCGTTGAAGATGCAGAAGGGCGCGCGCTCCGGCGTCTTCACGGCGCTCTTCGTCACCCTCCTGCTGCTGGCCTACGGCATCGCCCGCACGATCGCCGACGGCGGCTTCCTGCCCGGCGGCATGATCGTCGTCATCAGCGCGATCTCGCTGCTGCTGCTGCTGGCAGTCCTCGTGCAGCCGAAGGAGCGCAAGCGGATCTTCTGAGAACCGAACACCGACACGCGTGCATCCCCTGAAGATCCATCAACCCGACGACCAGACGCTTGCCATCGACTGGCAGGACGGGACGCGCTCGCAGATCAGCGGCCGCGAGCTGCGCCGGCACTGCCCGTGCAGCGAGTGCCGCCAGCGAGCGCACCAGGCGAGCGCGACGTTCATCCCGCTGGTCAGCTCGATCGCCGAACGAATTGCCAAACTCGACCTCATCGGCAGCTCCGCGCTGCATGTCGTGTGGGGCGACGGGCACATGCGCAGCATCTATCGCTACGACTTCCTGAGAACGATCGCACCGCCGCGGCTGCCGGAGGGCAGCGGGGCCGACCGACCAGACGACGAATGATCCGTCCCACCCACGCGCGCATCGATCGCGAGGCGCTCAGAGCCAACATCCGACTGCTGCGCGCGCGCCTCGAGCGCAACGTCAGGATGATGGCCATCGTCAAGGCCGACTGCTATGGTCACGGCGTCGAGCACTGCGTTCCCGTGATGCTCGACGAGTCGATCGACATCTTCGGCGTCGCGACGGTCGAGGAGGGCGCCCGCCTTCGCGACTTCGGCGTCCGGGAGCGCATCGTCGTGCTGCCTCCCCCGCTTCGCGGCCAGTTCGATCGCTACGTCGAGCACGATCTCGACGCTCTGGTCTCCGACGCCGCGGCCGCGTCGGCGCTCGCGGCCGTCGCAGAGTCCCAGGGTCGAACGTTGCGCGTGCACATTCACATCGACACGGGCATGACGCGCAACGGCGTCGCCCCGGAGGACGCGGTCGAGCTCACGCGCAGCGTCGCGGCGATGCGCGGCCTCGACGTCATCGGCGTCGCCTCGCACTTTGCGACGAGCGACGAGGTCGACGGAGAGTTCGCCCGGGTGCAGCGCGAGCGCTTCGACGGCGCGCTCGCGGCGCTGGCCGACGCGGGATTCCGGTTCCCCGAGATTCATCTGTCGAACAGCGGCGGCGTGCTCAACGTCTCCGGCGCCCAGTACACGATGGTCCGCCCGGGCCTCGCGCTCTACGGTTATCATCCGACGCCGGAGCTGCAGGCCGCATCGGGACTGCGTCCGGTGCTGAGTCTCGTCAGCGCGGTCGGCGGCACGCGCGCGATCGACGCGGGCGTGCCGGTCAGCTACGGCCGGCTCTGGCGCGCACCGGATCCGACGACGATCGCGACGCTGCCGGTCGGCTACGCCGACGGGCTGATGCGCGCACTCAGCGGCCGGCTCGACGTGCTGATCGCAGGCCGGCGCTACGCCGCGGTCGGGCGCATCTCGATGGACGAGACGATGATCGACGTCGGACCAGGCCCGGCCGTCGCTCCGGGCGATCCGGTCGTGATCATCGGCACGTCCGGCGACCAGTCGATCACCGCGTGGGATCTCGCCCTTGCGGCCGGGACGATCCCCTACGAGATCTGTACGAACCTCTCGAGCCGCGTACCCCGGCGCATCGCCGGCGCGGACGACCCCAGCACGCATTCGAGGAGCCAATGAATCTTTATGCAGTGATCATGGCCGGCGGAGTCGGCTCGCGTCTGTGGCCCCGCAGCCGTGAGCGCTCGCCCAAGCAGTTGCTGAACGTCGTCGGCGAGGGCACGATGATCCAGAACACGATCGCGCGCCTGCAGCCGATGGTGCCGTTCGAGAACGTCTTCATCGTGACCAATCGGGCCCAGATCGATGCGCTGCGCGAGCAGGTGCCGCAGATCCCCGCGCAGAACCTGATCGCCGAGCCGTTCGGCCGCAACACCGCTCCGTGCATCGCGCTTGCGACGGTGATGCTCGGCGAGCGCGATCCCGACGGCGTCATGATCGTCCTGCCGGCCGATCACTTCATCGAGAACGTGCGCGACTTCCAGCAGCAGTTGAACACCGCCTGCGACGCGGCGTTCGAGATGGGAGGCCTGGTGACGATGGGGATCACCCCGACACGTCCGGAGACCGGCTACGGCTACCTGCAGGTCGGCGAGCGCGACGGCGTCAGCGACCATCTGGCAGAGCGCGGCGTGCGCCGGGTGCTGACGTTCGCCGAGAAGCCCGACCTGCCGACGGCCGAGCGGTTCCTCGCCTCCGGCGACTTCCTCTGGAACAGCGGCATGTTCATCTGGCGCGTCGACGCGATCGCCGCGGCGCTCGAGGAGTTCCTGCCGGAGCTCACCGAGCAGGTCGAGGAGCTCCGCGCCGCCGTCGGGACCCCGCGGTTCAACGAGGCGCTCGAGGGCGTCTACGGCCAGATCCATCCGATCTCGATCGACTACGGCGTGATGGAGAAGGCGCGCAACGCGCTGGTCATCCGCTGCGACTTCGGCTGGAGCGATGTCGGAAGCTGGGACGAGACCTACCGGCTCGCCCGCAAGGACGACGACGGCAACTCGATCGTCGGCGACGTCGTGACCGTCGACACGAAGGGAACGTTCATCCGGACCGCGGGCAAGATCATCGCGACCGTCGGCGTCGACGATCTGATCATCGTCGATACGCCGGACGCGCTGCTGGTCTGTCGCCGCGGCGAGTCGCAGCGCGTGCAGGCAGTCGTCGACTACCTGCGCCGCAAGAAGATCACGAGCCTGCTGTAACGACCTCTCGCGGCATTCGGCGGCATCCTCGATCCGGTGCCGCCGAATCGCCCCCTCGGCCAACTCCTCCATCCGGCCGCATTCCTCATGATTCCGCGGATTCTCCTCATTGCAACGTTCATCCTCCTCGCTTCCGGCCAGCTCCGGGCGCGCGGAGGTCCGCAGCAGTACGGTCCACCGGTCCCGCTGGACTCGACCGAGACCGGAGCAGCCTCCTACTACGCCGATCGATTCGAGGGCCGGCCGACGGCCAGTGGCGAGCGATTCGTGCAGCTCGAGTGCACCGCGGCGCACCTGCACCTGCCGTTCGGCAGCGTCGTGCGGGTGACGAACCTGGCCAACGGCCGCGAGGTGCTCGTCAGGGTCAACGACCGGGGGCCGTTCAAGGGAGGGCGGATCATCGACCTGTCGCGCTCGGCGGCCGAGGCGCTCGGGATGCTCGTCGAGGGGGTGGTGCAGGTGCGGCTGGAGCTCATCCGACTGGGCGGGTAAATGCGAAATCGGACGTCAAAACGGTGCAGCGGAATTGTTTCTTTACGATATATTGCGCCGGACCTTCCTGGGCGATCGACCTCGCAACGCTTCGTGTAACATTCTCCACGTCCTCAAGGTCTTCTAGGTCAGGCACGACACAGGTTCCGCGTGGGGACCGTGTTGTGCGTGCATGGACCGGTATGGGTGCCGGTCATTTCGCGATAGTGTTCTCCAGCGCCCGGCCGTCGCCCGACACAGCGCCCGGAGCGCCGACGCCGATTCCCCCGGACGCGTTGACATTCTGGAGAAATCGCGCCCGTTGAGTACGAATTCCTACATGGCAGTATCAGTACAACCTACCACTCATCACTCTTTTCACACGAGGTGTGACAGCATGAGCACTCCTACATCGTGCACGCGATGGTTGGGAGCTCGATGGGTCCTGTCCCTCTTCGCCCTGATGCTGCTGGCCCTGCCGGCAGCTCTTCAGGCGCAGGGGCCCGGTGACCAACTCGAGAACTCCGCAGGAACCTTGTACGTTGTCGCGTTCCCGGACACGACGAAGAACACGTTCGACGCCCGGTATCCGAACCAGGCGTACATCGACAAGGCGATCCTGTTCATCTACTCGGCCGTCGACACCAAGGTGTCGGTCAAGGGCCGCGGCTACAACAGCAGCTTCACGACCACCGGCGGCAGCTTCAAGACGCTGGAGCTGATGGGCGGCTCGGGTGCCAGCGCCGCGGCGCCGATCGTCACCGAGCACTGCAAGCCGGTCGACAACACCTTCCGCATCGAGTCGGATGCTCCGGTCGTCGTCTATCAGTACCTCGTGACGAAGTTCGGCACCGAGGCATGGACGCCGATCCCGGTCGAGGCCTGGGGCAACGAGTACTACGCCGCCGCGAAGGAAGGCGAGATCGGCTCGGACGTCTCCCCGGGTGGTGAGTTCGACTACAACCGCAAGAACAAGATGTTCCCGGCCGAGATCCTCGTGATCGCGGCCTATGACGACACGCGCATCACGATCGTCCCCAACGGACAGGTCCTGAACTTCTGCCGTGCCGAGAACGTGACGCTCAAGGCGGGCGAGGCCTACCAGATCCAGAGCTACGTCGACACGCTGACGGCGAACGTCGGCGGCGACCAGCCGGACTTCGGCGGCTCGCGCATCTTC
>DATLHO010000162.1:0-18332 GCA_035539855.1 Kapaibacterium sp. (SeqCode)
GACCCCCGACTCTGTCCCCTGCAAAGCTGTCCCCTGCGAAGCTGTCCCCTGCAAAGCTGTCCCCTGCAAAGCTGTCCCCTGCGAAGCTGTCCCCTCGCGCAGCGTGTCCCCTGCGCAGCTGTCCCCTGCAAAGCTGTCCCCTGCGAAGCTGTCCCCTGCAAAGCTGTCCCCTCGCGCAGCGTGTCCCCTCGCGCAGCGTGTCCCCGGCGGTACCGCTAGCTCGCCCGTGACTCCTCACCAATCCGCACGTCAGCGTCGGACTCCTTCCACCGCCGGACCCGCTCTTCGTACTCGCGCGCCAGGGCTTGCGCCCTGTCCGCATCCGAGCTCTCCGCCACCACATGGAAGAACGGCTTCTCCTTGTCCGGGATCAGCAGCGCCCAGTCGTCGCCGAGGAAGATCTTGACCCCGTCGACGAGCTGGCGCTCGAGGCGGTCGGAGTGCTCCATCGCGTGGCGCATCACCCGGCCCTTGTACTCCCAGGGACAGTCCACCGTGCGCTCGGTGACGTAGCGCCGCGGCAGCTCGCGGTCGAGCTCGCCGAGGTGCCGGCCGCTGCGCGCGAGCATCTCCATGATCTTCGCCACCGCGAACATGCCGTCGATCGCGAAGAGGAACTCCGGGAAGATGAATCCGCCACGCGTGCCGCCGACGAACGCGACCTCCTTGTCGAGCGTCGCGTCCATCATTGCCATGTGCGTGTTGCGCGTGTAGATGACTTCGACGCCGTGCTCGCGCGCGACTTGCTCGACCTCGCCGGAGGCCACGATCGGCACCGCGATCTTCTTCACCGGCGCGGTCGCGGTCTCCAGGAAGAGCTTGGTCACCAGCGTCAGCAGTCGCTGGTCGCTGATCTCGATGCCCTCCTCGTTTACCGCGCGGATCTTCTCGGCGCCCGGATCGATCATGAACCCGACGTCGTAGCCGAGCGACGTCACGACGCCGCCGAGCTTGCGCAGCGCGGACTCGATCTCGGTGCGCTCGCGGGTCATCTTCGTCGGGTCGAGGTAGCTGTTGAGCGAGATCACCTCGGGTCCGAGCATGCCGAGGAGATTCGGCAGAAGGGTGGAGGCGACGCCGTGCGAGTAGTCGAAGGCGACCTTCAGCCGGCGCTCGCGGATCGCCTGCTCGTCGAGCGACTCGCGGAAGCGGCTGATGTACACCTCGTTGGTGCGCTCCGGGAAGTAGATGCTGCCCACCTCGTCGAAGCTCGCGCGCTGGTATTCCTCGCCGAAGAACAGGCGCTCGATCGACTTGGTCTTGCCCGGCGGCATGTCCTTGCCGTCGCCGCTGAAGAAGATGATGTCGGTCTTACGGCGGTCGTGCGGAGACTTCCGGATGTGCACGCCGGCGACCTGCTTGCCGCCTCGGAGCTCCGATCGCGTCAACGGGATCGGCGTCGTCTGCAGGTCGTGCACGCGCACGCCCGCGCTCATCAGGCCGGTCGTCATCGCGCGGTGGATCATCCGCGAGACGTTGTCGGAGTCGCGGCTGATCGCGACCGAGCGTCCCTTGCCCGCGAACGCGCCGAGCGCGCTGCCGAGCTTCGCGGCGAACTCCGGCTGGATCTCGACGTTCGACAGGCCGCTGATGCGCGCGTCGGTGAACAGCTCGCGCATCCACCGGTCGGCCCACACGAGCGACGTCGACAGCGTCGCGCCCGACTCGACCTCCTTGTCGGGCCAGAGCTTGATGTTCGCCAGCAGCCGCGCGCCCTCGCCGATGCGGCAGCGGTCGGCGATGAACACGTTCTCGCCGATCGTCGCGCCGGCGCCGACGAGCACGTCGTCGCACAGCACGTCGTCGACGAGCTGCGCGCCGTCGCCGATGCGGCAGTTCTTCCACAGCACGGTGTTGCGCAGCTCCGCGTTGGCTCCGATGACCGTGCCGTCGCCGATGACGCTGTCGACGATGTACGCGCCGCGCTCGATCGTCACGTGGTCGCCCACGACGACCGTGCCGCCGAAGCGCGCGTCGTCGGCGACCTGCGCACCTTCGCCGACGTAGACGTTGACCTCGTCGTGGATCACGTTGCGCTCGCCCGGCAGCGTCACCCTCGCCTTGCCGCGGAGCACGTCGAGGTGCGCGGTCTGGTACTCGTTGAGGTTGCCGATGTCGCGCCAGTATCCCTGGGCGATGTAGCCGTAGAGCTCCATCCCCTCGCGCAGCATCAGCGGGTAGAGATCCTTCGAGAAGTCGAAGTCCTTCTTGTAGGGGATCAGGTCGAGCACCTGCGGCTCGAGGATGTAGATGCCGGTGTTGATGGTGTCGCTGAAGACCTCGCCCCACTGCGGCTTCTCGAGGAAGCGCGTGATCCTGCCCTCGTCGTTGGTCATGACGACGCCGAAGGCGAGCGGATCGGGCACGCGCGTCAGCACGATCGTCGCCAGCGCGCCCTTCTGCTCGTGGTACTCGATCGCGCGCGCCAGGTCGATGTCCGTCAGCACGTCGCCGGAGATGATGATGAAGCGCTCGTCGAGGAACTCCGCGGCGTTGCGCACCGAGCCGGCGGTGCCGAAGTCGGCCTCGGCCTGCACGTAGTGCATCGTGATGTCGTGCGAGGAGCCGTCGCCGAAGTACCCGCTGATCGCCTCCGGCTGATAGTACAGCAGCGACGTGATGTCGCGGATGCCGAGTCCCTTGAGGATCTCGACGATGTGGTACATCATCGGCCGGTTGACCATCGGGGCCATCGGCTTGGGGACGTTGCTCGTCAACGGGCGCAGCCGGGTTCCGAATCCCCCCGCCATGATTACAGCTTTCATCTCGGCTCTTCGGTTTCGATTGGTTGGCACGCACGGATGCGCAATCCATGCGCCGCAAATGTAGCCCTCGCGCCGTGAACGGCGTCGTGTGTCGGGTCACGACCGCGGAAAACCGACGCGCCCCGCACCTCTCGGCGAGGTGCGGGGCGCGATCGCTGTGTCGGATGCTATCGCCGCCTACCGCACGACCGTCAGGCCGATGCTCGTCGTCGCGGCGTCGAGCGTCAGCACGATGCGGTACGTGCCGGATGCGAGGTCGTCGGTCGTGACGCTTACGCGTCGATCGCCGGCGGCGATCCGCTCGTCGAGGAGCGTTCGCACCGTCGTGCCGCGCGCGTCGACGATCCTCAGGAGCGCAGTTGCCGCTCGCGTCGCGGTGAAGCTCACCACGGTCTCGCCGCCGGCCGGGTTCGGCCGCGCCACGAGCGCGGTCGCGGCCGAGAGCTCGCCGGCGACGCCGACGGAGCCCTCGACGGTGAGCGTCGCCGCCTCGCTCGTGTCGGCGCCGCACGGGTTGGTGACGATCGCGCGGTACTGCGAGCCGTTCTGCGGCGCGTTGACGCCCGAGAGCAGCAGGGTGCCGACTGCCGAGTTCGGGATGTCGGTCCAGTCACCGCCCGACGACGGGCGCGTCTGCCAGTGGATCGTGTAGCCGGGGAAGCCGTCGCCGCTGGCGGTGAAGCTCGCCGACGTGCCGGCCGCCGCCGTGACGTTCTGCGGATCGGCGATGATGTGCGCCGCCGAGTGGACGGCGAACTCGCCGATGCCGACGTCGCTGGCGCCGCCGCTGGTCTGCATCACGCGGATGCGGTAGCCCGTGCCGGGCCGCAGCTCTGCCGGGATCGTCCACGCGAAGCTGTCGGCGTCGACGTTCGAGCCGATCACCGTCCAGTTGACGCCGCCGTTGGTCGAGAGCTCGACGTTGACGGCGCCGACGTGCTGGCGCGAGAAGGTGATCGTCTGCGTCGAGCCGATGCAGAAGGTCTCCCCGCCCGCCGGTGTCAGTACGCGCAGCGCCTGCACGACCAGGGTCGCCGCACGCGTCGCGACGGTGTCGCACTGGTTGTGGATGAGCGCGCGGACCTGCAGGCTGTCGTCGGCCGCGTCGATCGAGCCGAGCGTGAGCTGCGTGCCGGTGACGCCGGGGATGTCCTCCCACGTCACGCCGTGATCGGTCGAGCGCTGCCAGATCGTGCCGAGCGGAGCGGAGCCCGCGCCGCTGGCGGTGAAGTTCACCGTGGTGCCCTCGGCGCGCGTGAGACTCGACGGATGCGTCACGACGCGCGCGGGGGCGAGGATCGTGAACGCCGTGTCGCTCGCGTCGAGCTCACCTCCGCCGCTGACCGACACGCGGATGCGGTAGGCCGTCCCGGCGCCGAGCGCCGCGGGGGCGCCCCACAGGAAGCTCGTTCCGTTGACGCTGAAAGCGATCGGCGACCAGGTCAGTCCGTTGTTCGCGGACAGGGCGAGGTCGTAGTTGACGGTCTCCGAGCCCGTCCAGGAGATCAGGTGCGAGTCGCCGGCGCAGAGCGTGTTGCGTCCGTTCGGCGCAATCAACTGCACGATGTCGAAGCGGCTGACGAAGCCGTCGCGTGCGCCGCGGTTGAACGTCTGCAGCGCTCCGACGGTCGACGGGTAGTCGAGCGAGGCGGTCGTGCCCGCGAGGTACAGCGTCAGTCCGCCGATACGGGTCATCGCGGTCATCGAGTCGTTGTCGGTGCCGCCGAGGTACGAACTGTACAGCAGCGCCTGGCCGAGCGGCGCGAGCTCGGTGACGAAGAGATCCTGGCCACCGGCGCTCCGCGGCTGCAGCGCCCCGGTGACGATCGGGAAGTTGGATGACGTCGTGTTGCCGGCGACGAGCGTGCGTCCCTCGGGCGTGACGCTCAGCGAGACTCCGCTCTCCTCGCCGCCGCCGCCGAGCAGCGTCGCGAACTCGAAGGCAGTGCCGGCCGCGCCGATGCGCGCGACGAACGCGTCGGAGATGCCGGAGAGCGTCGACTGCACGACGCTGCTGGTCACCGGGAAGTTCGTCGAGGTCGTCCTGCCTGTGACGTGCGCGGCTCCGTTGGCGTCGACGGCGACTCCGCGCAGCTCGTCGGTGCCGTTGCCGCCGATGAGCGTCGAGAAGCGCACGGCGCGTCCGTTGGTGTCGACCGCGACGACGAAGCCGTCGAGCACGCCGAGGAATCCCGACTGTGCAGCTCCGGTCGTCACGGGGAAGGGAGAGCCGACGGTGCCGTCGGTGGTCGTCGTGCCCGCGACGTAGGCGACGCCCTCGCGCAATGCGATGTCGACCGCCTGGTCGTCTCCACCGCCGCCGATGAAGGTCGAGTACAGGAGCGTCCGTCCGGTCGTCTCGAGCTTCATCGCGAAGGCCTCGCGCGCGTTCGAGATCGTCTGGAACGCGCCGGTCGTCGTCGGGAAGTTGCTCGACTGCGTGTGGCCGGCGACGTAGATGCGTCCGCCCGGCTCCGCCGCGACGGCGGTGGCGATGTCGTCGGAGCTGCCGCCGATGACCGACGACCACACGAGCGAGCGGCCGAGCGTGTCGAGCTTGAGCACGAACGCATCGATCGCGCCGTTGTAGGTGGAGTCGTACCCGGCGCGCGCGGGGAAGTCCCTCGAGCTCGTCGAGCCGACGACGTAGGCGAAGCCGAGACGGTCGACGGCGACGTCGAGCGCCGCGTCGACATCGGTGCCGCCGATGTACGTCGAGTACAGAAGCGTCGAGCCGTCGGCCGAGAGCTTCGAGACGAACGCGTCGGTCGCCCCGCGCAGCGTCGCAAAGTAGGAGCCCGTCGTATAGGGGTAGTCGGGCGAGAACGTCTCGCCGGCCACGTAGACGCCGCCGCTGGAGTCGACCGCGACCCCGTTGACGATGTCGTCGTCGGCGCCGCCGATGAAGCTGCTGAACGTCAGCGGATCGATCACGAGCGGGTGCCGGCGATCGTAGGCGCCGATGCTGAAGCCGACCGTCGAGGCGTCACGCAGCTCGAACGCGCACTCGACCCGTCGGCGCTGTCCATCGACCACCTGGTAGGCAAGGAGCTCGCGCTGCTCGACCTGTCCGAGGCTCGTCGCGATCAGCAGCGAGCCGTCGTGGCCGCGCGCGATGCGATCGGCGCCGTCGAAGCGCAGCTCGATCTGCCGCGGGTCGGCTCCGGGCGCGACATGGAAGTCGTAGCGGGGCAGTCCGCCGTCGTCGTAGAGGACGAGGTCGACGCCGCTGCGCACGTTGCGGAGCGCGACGTCGCCGTACGTCGGAACGTCGAGGCGCCAGTCGGCGCGGTCGGTGCCGTCGACATAGGCGTGGCGGGCCGTCATGGGGTCGCCCGCGGTGGCGATGCCGGAGCCGAGCGAG
This sequence comes from Kapaibacterium sp. (SeqCode), assembly GCA_035539855.1. Taxonomy (GTDB): domain Bacteria; phylum Bacteroidota; class Ignavibacteria; order OLB7; family OLB7; genus DATLHO01. Next base: position 6,130 of record DATLHO010000162.1, read on the forward strand.
ACCTCCATGCGCACGACGTGACCGCGGCGCGAGGCGCCCTCGGAGCGGTTGAAGTCATAGACGAGCGCGTCGTCGGTGACCCAGAGGTCGAGGCCCGGGTAGCGGGCGAGGAATCTGCCGGGTCCGCTCCACTGCCCCCGGTTCTCGATGAATCCGACCGTCCGCCGCGCGCCGGGACCCAACTGGGCCGGAAGCGCGGGCGCGGCGAGGATCAACAGAATGATGGTGGCGACGAGGGCTCGCACGTTGGAACAATGGCTCATTGGGTGGCTCCTGCCGATGTATTGGCGAATTCAAGGATTATACGATGCATCCGCAATGTTTCCTACGGCCGTCGGCGCGGGCATTCGTGCCGGCAGGCATGCGCGGGCGCGGGGGGTACTGAGAAGTCACTTGCCGACGGGGGGTCGAATTGGCGAGAATTATAACGATTCCGGCAGATTTCGAGCCGGCCGTAATGAGCTGTAATCCGAGTCCCGCGGCGGGAATCGACGTTGCGCTCCCCTGTTGCGCGAACGTATTTTCGTAGCTTAAAGATTGCCCTGTGCCCGCGTCTAGCGATGGTCACCGTGTCGGACTCGAATCCGGGGCAGTTTGTCAAGGCGCTCGATCGATGCGCGACAGGACGATCGAGGCTCTCCGCGCCCTGCCTGGAACTGACTAACTGACCGGCATGCTTCGCCCATGAAACTCTCGGACTTCCGCTACACGGCTCCCAAGTCTGCCACCGCAAAATTTCCCGCAAATCCCCGTGATGAGGCCCAGCTCCTCATCCTTGACCGGGCGACCGGCGAGATGGAGGACAGGGTGTTCACCGACATCAGCGATTTCTTCCAGAAGGGAGACTGCCTGGTGGTCAACGAGTCGCGCGTGTTTCCTGCCCGCCTGATCGGCAAGAAGGAGAAGACGAACGCGCAGATCGAGGTGATGCTGCTGCGGGAGCTGTCGCAGAAGGACGCCCTGTGGGACGTCATCGTCGATCCGGCCCGGAAGGTCCGCATCGGCAACAAGATCTACTTCGACGACGGCAAGCTCTACTGCGAGGTGATCGACAACACGACCTCGCGCGGGCGGACGGTGCGCTTCAACCATACCGGCGACCTCTTCAAGACGATCGAGCGGATCGGTCTGATGCCGCTGCCGCCGTACATCGGCCGCGAGGCCACCGACGACGACCGCGAGTTCTACCAGACGATCTTCGCCAAGACCAACGGCTCGGTCGCCGCGCCGACGGCCGGTCTCCACTTCTCGAAGAAGCTCCTGACGAAGCTCGAGAAGAAGGGGGTGAAGATCGCCCGCGTGCTTCTGCACATCAATCGCTCGACATTCGATCCGGTCGAGGTCGAGGATCTGACGAAGCACAAGATGCACTCGGAGTACTTCGAGATCGGTTCGGCCGCCGCCGAGGTGATCAACAAGACGATCAAGTCGAAGGGCAACGTCGTGGCCGTGGGCGCCTCGGTCGTCCGCGCGCTCGAGAGCTCGGTGCTCACCGCCGGCACCGTCAAGCCGAACCGCGGCTGGACCGACAAGTTCATCTACCCGCCGTACGATTTCAAGATCGTCGATCGCCTGATCACGAACTTCCATCGTCCCGAGAGCACGGTCCTGATGATGACCTGCGCGTTCGCCGGCCGTGAGAAGGTGATGAAGGCATACAAGCACGCGCTGAAGCACGGCTACCGCTTCTACAGCTACGGCGACGCGATGCTCATCAAGTAGCGCCGGGCTCGACAATCGAGAATCGAACGGAAGGAATCGGGGAGCCCCTCGGTTCCTTTCGTCGTTTACACGTCGTCGCTGACGACGAGGGCCGCGAGACGTTGCCAGGCGCGGCGGTACTTCTCCATGCGCTCGGCATCCTTGTCCTTCATCGCGCGGTCGCTGCGCCGGACGTCCATGTTGTCCTCGAGGTCGGCGAGCTTGACGACGCGCGCGAGCGGATTGGGCGCGATGCGGTCGACGAACGCCTCGTAGCTCTCGCCCTTGCGGCGCGACAGGCACTCGACCGCGGCGATGACGCGCTCGCTGAATCCGAGACGGCGCAACTGCTGGAGCGTCGCATGGCCGTCCTCGACGGTGTCGTGAAGGAACGCGACGATCTTCTCCTCGATCGTGCGGCACTTCGCGGCGACGCCGAAGATGTGGACGATGTACGGAAGGTGGTACTTGTCGACCTGACCCCGATGCGCTCGCACGGCGAGCTCGATCGCGTCCTCGATGGTGCCCTTCTTCGCCCGACGCGGCGGAGCGGAGTTCTTCGATGGCGCGCGACCGCTGTCGGTGCGCTTCGCATTCAGGAGATTGCCATCGGTGCTCTTCGCGTCAGCGCGCTTCGCGTCGGAGGGTTTCGCGTCAGTGCGTTTGCCATCGGTGCGCTTCGCGTCAGTGCGCTTTGGGTCGGCGCGCTTTGCGTCATCGCGCTTTGCGTCAGTGCGCTTTGCGTCAACGCGCTTCGCATCGGTGTCGGGTGCGAGTCGATCCGGAGGAGGCGCGCTCGCATTGGATTTCTTCTTCGGAGGCATGGGGGTTCTCGTGGTCTGCGTGGCGGCAATGTACGCGGAAATGCGACGAGCGGGACCGACCAAGGTCGACCCGCTCATCGCATTCTGGAGGGTGCGCGTTGACTGTCCCGCGCTTGACGCACAGGCGATCCGTCGGTGAATCAGGCGACGGTCTCGGCCAGATCGGCGAAGACGACCTCGTCGATGATCTCGACGCTCTCGGTGAGCGTCTTGTGCACCTTGCAGCGTCCCACGATCTGCGTCAGTCGGGCGCGCTGGGCGTCGTCGTAGTCACCGCCGATCGTCACGTGCGCGGTGATGCGCTCGAAGCGTCCGGAGCGACCGCCGTCGGCGCCATCGGACTCGATGTAATCGTGCTCGTAGGAGAGACGCATCCAGGGAATCTCGATCCCCTTGTGCTGTGCGTAGAGTCGCAGCGTGATCGCCGTGCACGCGGCGAGGCTGCCGAGCAGAAGCTCGTACGGCATCGGACCCATGTCCGTGCCCTCGGCATCGAGGGGCTCGTCGGCGAGCCATTCGTGCCGGCCGTTAGTGATGCGGACGCGAGTCCCGCTTTCGAGAAAGGCCGATATCTGAGCCATGATTGTCCTGGACTGTTCGAGTGATCGCCGCCGGGGAGCGGCGCCGGGGGAATCTACCCGGTCCCGGATGCCGAAACCCTGACCTGTGTCATCCTGGTGATTGGATGCTCCGGGATACTCGAACGGTGCGGCGCGATGCCGCCTCGACCATCATTGTTACATTGCGCCCGGCGTCGGTGCCCGACCGGCCCAGCCACTTCACTCGCTCACCCGATTCAGGATCGATGTCCGACAAGACCCACGTTGTCATCTATACCGACGGCGCCTGCTCCGGCAATCCCGGACCCGGCGGCTACGGTGTCGTGCTGATGCACGGCGACACGCGCCGCGAGCTCTCGCAGGGATACCGGCGCACGACCAACAACCGCATGGAGCTGCTCGGCGTGATCTCGGCGCTCGAGAGCCTGAAGCGCCCGTGCCGCGTCACGCTGCACAGCGACTCCGAATACGTGGTCAACGCGATCACCAAGGGCTGGCTCCGCTCATGGCAGGCCCGCGGCTGGCGCAAGGCCGACAAGAAGCCGGTGCTCAACGTCGACCTCTGGCAGCGCCTCGTCCCGCTGCTCGAAACGCACGACATCGAATTCAAGTGGGTCAGAGGACACAACAACGATCTCGAAAACGAGCGTTGCGACGAGCTCGCCGTCGCCGCCACGCAGGCGGGGGAGTTGCTGGTGGATGAGGGGTTTGGGGGGTGATGTCGATTCGGTCGTCGGTGAGCGGGGTTTTTGTTATTTGTTTTTTGTTATTGGTTATTGGTCAGACCCGACGAACACCTCGACACCAGTCCAAACACAAAAGACCAATAACAAAAAACCAATAACCAATAACCAACAACCACAACCCCCATGATCAAAGCCGTCGTCTTCGATCTAGACAACACCCTCGTCGACTTCATGGCGATGAAGCGGCAGGCGGTCGATGCTGCGATCACTGCGATGATCGATGCGGGACTGAACATGACCGTCGCGTCGATCAAGGGGGAGATCGACAGGATCTATCAGGAGCAGGGCATCGAGTATCAGCGTGTCTTCGACACGCTGTTGCAGGCGTCGCTCGGGCGCATCGACTACAAGGTGCTGTCGGCGGGCATCGTCGCCTATCGTCGCGCGCGCGAGGCGGCGCTGAAGCCGTACCCGCACGTGTCGGCGACGCTGATGGAGCTCGTCAAGCACGGCGTCAAGCTGGCCATCGTCTCGGACGCGCCGACGCGCGAGGCGTGGCTGCGCCTGTGCTACATGAACTTCCACCACATCTTCGACTACGTCGTGACGTTCGACGACACCGGCAAGCGAAAGCCCGACCCGGCGCCGTTCCGCATGGTGCTCGACCTGCTCGAGGTCGAGCCGCACGAGGCGATCATGGTCGGCGACTGGGCCGAGCGCGACATGGTCGGCGCCGCCGCGATCGGCATGCGCACCGCGTTCGCGAAGTACGGCGACACCTGGGGCAACCAGGTCATCAACGCCGACTACACGCTCGAGGATGTCACCGAGCTGCTCGACATCGTCCTGGTCGGCCACGAGCGCCTCGAGATTCGCGAGCGGGAGGAGAAGCGCGCCGACACCGAAGGAGGGATCGCGTTGTGATCATCGGCATCGGACTGGACATTTCCGAGATCCCGCGCATCGACGCCGCGCTCGCGACCTACGGCGAGCAGTTCGAGCGCAAGGTCTTCACCGACGAGGAGGTCGCGTACTGCCGCCGCTTCCGCTATCGCGTCGGCGAGCACTACGCCGCGCGCTTCGCGGCGAAGGAGGCCTTCAGCAAGGCCGTCGGCACGGGCGTGCGCATGGGCTTTCGATGGCGCGAGGTCGGCGTCACTCGGCGGCCCGGCGGACCTCCCCATATTCAGCTCAGCGGCACCATGAAGGAGCGCTACGGTCACCTGCGCATCCACCTGACCCTCTCGCACTCCGGTCCCCTCGCGATCGCCGTCGTCGTGCTCGAGGATGACGCGGCTCCCGCTGCGTGACATCGCTGAGCCGAGCAGGTCTTAATGGACGGTGAGGCGCGTGGTGGTGCCGCGCCGGCGTGAGACGTCGCCACGCTTCGTGACCAAAGCGCACCATCGAGCGCTCTTCGCTTCGCTCGTGTTCCCCGCAACGCACCATTCCACGCCATTTCTTCGTGTTCGCCAACCTCCGGCACGGTTGTCGTGTTAGGCCCGGGAGCGTCGCCCATTCATTCCCCACGTGCGTGGCTCGTCGTTCCCCCCGTGACTGAATTCGGGCCGCGATGCGGCTCCTCACTCATGCGTCGAGTACGAGCGCGATCTCGTCTCCGTCGCCGATGGGCATCGGTATGGGCATTTCTCTACGCACTGCATCACGTCCCGGACTCCCACGCAGCGCCGACACACGCGTCCTGACGGACGTCGCGCGCGCGCATCCCCACACGCACACTTCCGGATTTCCCATGGCTTCTACGTTCCATCGTACCATGTCGTCGCTGTTGCTGCTGATCGCTCTGCTCTTCGCGGCGGCGGAGCTGCGGGCCCAGGGTCCCGGCGACGAGATCGAGAACTCCGCGGGGACCCTGTACGTCGTCGCGTTCCCTGACACGACGAAGAACTCGTTCGACGCCCGATATCCGAACCAGGCATATGTCGACAAGGCGATCCTGTTCATCTACTCGGCCGTCGACACCAAGGTGACGGTCAAGGGTTCCGGCTACAACTCGAGCTTCACGACCACCGGCGGCAGCTTCAGGACTGTCGAGCTGATGGGAGGCTCCGGCATCAGCGCCGCGAGACCGATCGTCATCGATCACTGCACTCCGGTCAACCACACGTTTCGCATCGAGTCCGATTCACCGATCATCGTCGACCAATACCTCGTGACGAAGTTCGGCACCGAGGCATGGACGCCGCTTCCGGTCGAGGCGTGGGGACATGAGTACTTCGCCGCGGCGATGCCGGGCGAGATCGGACAGGATATCTCGCCGGGCGGCGAGTTCGATTACAACCACAAGAACAAGATGTTCCCGGCCGAGATCCTCGTGATCGCGGCTTACGACGACACGCGGATCACGATCGTTCCGAACGGACAGGTCCACACCGAGTGTCGCGTCGACAGCATCGTCCTGCGAGCCGGTGAGGCCTTCCAGATCCAGAGCTTCGTCGACACGCTGACCGCGAACGCCGGAGATGCCCAGCCGGACTTTGGCGGCTCGCGCATCATTTCGACGAAGCCCGTCGGCGTCATCAGCGGCAACACGCGCGCGATGCTCATCGACGAGGGCATCGGCCTTGGCGGGAACATCTTCCGGAACATGCAGATCGAGGCGCTGGCGCCTGTCGAGCAGTGGGGAACCGAGTTCGTCTACATGCCAACCTGGGACGCGCGTCGGCCGACCGGCGCGCCGGGAGAAGACCCGTCGGAGAAGCGCAAGGGCGAGTTCGTCCGAGTCTATGCGAAGGAGGCGGGTACGAATGGGTTCTTCATGCAGAACGGCGTGCCGATCCCGTACGATGCCGAGCTCGGTACCGGCGACGTGCAGCAGGTGCGTCACACACCCAACCTCGCGCGCGCGCATCGCGTCGACAAGCCCGCGCAGGCGATGATGAACTCGGCGGCCGTCGTCAAGTACGCCGGCACGACGCAGGGCTTCGGCGGCTACATCGGCGCGGCATACGACGGCTGGGGCGGATACATGGTCGAGCTCACGCCGCGCGAGCAGTGGGCGAGCTTCGCGCCGTACTACGCGTCGAGCCATCCGGGCGGCATGGAGCACTTCATCAACGTGGTCGTCGACACGAGCCACATGAATGACGTGTACCTCAAGAACGGGTCGAGGTTCGTCTTCCAGCGTCGCATCGAGGGCACCGACCTGATCTGGGGCTCGATGTCGGTGCAGCAGGGCATCGATCATTACCTCGAGGGACGTAACGGCGCACGGTTCGCGGGCTACGTGTATGGTGGTCTGACCAAGGGCGGTCACGAGGAGTATCGTCCGGGAGTGGTGCGCGACCGCCGCGACGATGACCCATCGGCCGTCGCCAATCGCGGCGGCCAGACCGGCGACGACGCCCAACCGCTGCACCCGTCGGAATACGAGGAGTACCTCGCGATCGCCTACGGCTACCCGCTGGCCCCGTTGCGTCTCACCGTTCGCAACGGTGACTCCTTGCGCATCACGACCGTCAGCGACTGCAGTGGCACGTGCGTGACGATCGAGGCGCTCAACCCGGATCCGGACGGACTGCGCTCGGTCCGCCTCGACAACGCCGTCAACGCGAAGATCGTGAGTCAGGATCCGTTCCCGATCACGAGCGCGGTCAGGGCGACGGTCTGCATCACTCCGATCAATCCGCTACAGGACGCCTCGGCCACGGTCGTGATCAAGGACATGACGGGCAAGGTGACGCGCGTCCCGTTCACCTACTACGCCGAGCGTGTCGACCTCGACAAGACGGTGCTGAACTTCGGCCTGATGACCGCGGGCACCCGGGCAACGCTGTCGTTCCGCATTACCAACCCGCTTGGCCGCGCGGTCGTCATCGAGAAGGCGGAGCTGATCCATCGGAACCCCGCGTTCACGGTGAAGTCGCCGACGAGCTTCCCGATCACGCTCGCACCGGGCGACACGCTCCGTGTCGTGATCGAGGCCAACCCGGCGTCGCCGGACCAGAGCTACGGCGACACCGTGTTCGTGAAGCTCAGCTGCACCGACGTCAAGATTCCGGTGTGGGTCGAGACGACCGACCCCTGTGTGCAGATCGGCGACCTCGACTTCGGTACGATGCAGGTCGGACAGTCGGCCGCGCGACCGCTTCGAATCAGCAACGACGGCGGAGGGATCGTGACGTTCAACAACCCGTCCGGCGGCGACGTTCTCGAGTGGATTCAGTCGATGTTCACGGTGAGCGCGCCGGACCTCGTGCGGCTCGCGGCCGCGCGACTGGCGCGCGGCGAGTATATCGACGTCACCGTGACGTTCAGCGCGACCGAGCCCGGCGTGTTCCGCGACACGGCGCGGTTGTGGGCGTCCGTCCGCAAGTGCCGCGACATCTCCTACTGGGTCGCGCGCGTCGGCGACCCCGTCGCCGCGCCGCGTGAGCTCTCGGTGTCAACGGCCCTCGAAGCGATCCATCCGAATCCGACCGATGGCGCGACGACGCTGCGATACTCGCTCGCACGCGCCGGCCGGGCGACCATCGTGCTGTACGACGAGCGTGGCGCTCGCGTCGCGACGCTGCTCGACGCAGAGCGCGGCATCGGCACGCACACCGTCGTCGTCGACGCGGCCGCGCTCGCGCCCGGCGTCTATCACGTGCGGCTCGACGTGGACGGCGCGGGATACAGCCGTGCCTTCGTGCGCAAGTGAGCGTGTCTCAGCGATCGATACTCACATCCCCGATTGGTCCCATGCCCAACGTTCTTCGACGTACTCTCGCGGTGATGATCTCGGCGGTCGCGATGCTCGCGGCCGCCTCCGCGCTCGCGCAGCCGACCGGCAGTGAGCGCATCTCCTTCTCCGGCGGGTATCGATTCGTCGTCGCGTTCCCGGACACGACGATGAATACGTTCGACGCGCGCTATCCCAACAGCGCGTACGTCGACAAGGCGATGCTGCTGATCTACTCGGCGGTCGACGCAACCGTGATGATCCGTGGTCGCGGGTATCGCGACACGATCCATACCGAGGCCGGGAGGTTCTCGGTCGTCACGGTCATGGGCGACTCCATCGCGGCCCCGGCGCCCATCGTCACCGAGCACTGCAGGCCGGTCGACAACACGTTCAGCATCGAAGCCGACGCGCCGATCATCCTGTACCAGTACCTCGTGACGAAGTTCGGCACCGAAGCCTGGACGCCGATCGCGGTCGAGGCCTGGGGCACCGAGCACTACGCCGCCGCGAAGGGGGGCGAGATCGGCTCGGACGTCTCCCCGGGTGGTGAGTTCGACTACAACCGCAAGAACAAGATGTTCCCGGCCGAGATCCTCGTGATCGCTGCCTACGACGACACCCGCATCACGATCGTCCCCAACGGACAGGTCCACAACTTCTGCCGTGCCGAGAACGTGACGCTCAAGGCGGGCGAGGCCTACCAGATCCAGAGCTACGTCGACACGCTGACGGCGAACGTCGGCGGCAACCAGCCGGACTTCGGCGGCTCGCGCATCTTCTCGACGAAGCCCGTCGGCGTCATCAGCGGCAACACCCGCGCGCAGACGATCGACGAGAACGTCGGCCTGGGCAAGAACATCTTCAAGAACATGCTGATCGAGTGGGTAACGCCGGTCGAGCAGCACGGAACCGAGTTCGTGTACATGCCGACATGGGACGGACGGCAGCCGACCGGCGCGCCGAGCGAGGATCCGTCGGAGAAGCGCAAGGCCGAGTTCGTGCGCGTCTACGCGACGACCGACCTCGACCGCAGTCCGACGCAGGGCTATTTCGTGCAGGGCGGCGTGCCGATCCAGTATGACGCGCCGATCGACGTCGCCGACTTCGCGCAGATCCGCCACACGCCGAACCTCGCCCGTGTCCACTACACGGACAAGCCGGCGCAGGCGATGATGCACGCCGCCGCGGTCGTCAAGTATGCAGGCACGACGCAGGGCTTCGGCGGCTACATCGGCGCCGCGTACGACGGCTGGGGCGGATACATGGTCGAGCTGACCCCGCGCGAGCAGTGGGTGAGCTTCGCACCGTACTACGCATCGAGCCATCCGGGTGGCATGGAGCACTTCATCAACGTGGTCGTCGACACGAGCCACATGAATGACGTGTACCTGAAGAACGGATCGAACTTCATCTTCCAGCGCCGCATGGAGGGCACCGACCTGATCTGGGGATCGATGGCGGTCACGCCCGGCGTCGATCACTGGCTCGAAGGTCGCAACGGAGCGCGCTTCGGAGGCTTCGTCTACGGCGGTCTGGCCAGGGGCGGCCACGAGGAGTACCGCCCGGGTCTCGTGCGCGATCGCGACGACGATCACGAGGGCGCTCGGCCAGGGTCCGATGACCGGTCGGCCGACGGCACGGGCTCCATGCCGTTGCACCCGTCGGAGTACGAGGAGAAACTGGCGATCGCCTACGGCTATCCGCTGGCGCCGAACCGTGTGGTGGTCGCTCCGGGCGACTCGCTTGCGATCCGGGCGACATCCGATTGCTTCGGCACCGCCGTCAACGTCGAGTCGGTCAACGACGATCCCGTCGGACTGCGACTGGCGGCGCTCGAAAACGGCGTCAACGCGAAGATCGTCAGCCAGAATCCGGTCCCGCTGACCGGCGCCGTCAAGGCCATCATGTTCGTCGGACCGATCGATCGGACGCTCGACGCGAGCGCAACCCTCGTCATCACCGACAAGACCGGGAAGGCGACGCGCCTGCCGTTCACGTACGCCTCGCATCGCCTCGCGACGAGCGAGTCGCCGATCGACTTCGGCGTGCTCGTGCAGGGCGACGAGGACACGCTCGCGATCGTTCTCCGCAATCGAACCACGCATGAGATCCCGATCGCCGACATCGCACTGCGTAGATCCATTCCCGCGTTCAGAATCCTCTGGCTAGGCGCCTTTCCACTGACGGTGGGGGCACAGGACTCGGTGGTCGTCCGCGTTGTGGCACTGGCGAACAGTCCGAAGGCGAGCTACAACGACACCCTCGTCGTGTCGTTCGGCTGTTCGGACTACAAGATCCCCGTGCGCGCGGCGACGAACGAGCCATGCCTGCAGATCCATCACATCGATTTCGGGGCGATGCCGGTGGGCGCGTCGAACTCGCGAACGCTGCGAATCGTGAATGCCGGTGGTGGGATCGCAACGTTCGAGAATCCCAGCGGAGGCGACGTTCTCGAATTCAGTCGACCGGAGTACTCGATCAGCGCGGCCGATCTGGCGATGCTCGCTGACACGGGCCTGGCGGCCGGCCGGTCCGTCGACGTCACGGTGACCTTTACCGCGAGCGCGGTCGGCGAATTCCGCGATACGGCGCGGCTGTGGTCGTCGCGGAACTACTGCGACACGACGTCGGTCTGGATCGCCCGCGTCACCGAGCCGGTGTCGGCGCCGATCGAGCTCGCCTCGACCACGCATCTCGAAGCGATCAGTCCGAACCCGACCGACGGCGCGACGACGATCCGCTTCACGCTCGCGCGTCGCGGCCACGCGACGATCGAGCTCTACGACGAGCGCGGCGCCCGCGTCGCGACGGTGCTCGACGCCGATCGCGGCATCGGCACACACACGGTCAGCCTCGACGCGGCCACGCTCGCACCCGGCGTCTATCACGTGCGGCTCGACGTGGACGGCGCGGTATACAGCCGTGCGTTCGTGCGCAAGTGAACGTGTCTCAGCGATCGATACTCAGATCCCCGATGGCTCCGATGGTCAATCCTCTCCACCGTATTCCCGCTTTGACGCTCATGGCGGTCGCGATGCTCGCGGCCGTCTCCGCGAGCGCGCAGGCGACCGGCAGTGACCAGATCACCCTCTCCGGCGGGTATCGCTTCGTCGTCGCGTTCCCGGACACGACGAAGAACACGTTCGACTCGCGCTATCCGAACATCGCATACGTCGACAAGGCGATGCTGATGATCTACTCGGCCGTCGACGCAACCGTGATGATTCGTAGCCGCGGGTATCGCGACACGGTCCATACCGAGGCCGGGAAGTTCTCGGTCGTCACGGTCATGGGCGACTCCACCGCGGCTCCGGCGCCGATCGTCACCGAGCACTGCAAGCCGGTCGACAACACGTTCAGCATCGACGCCGACGCGCCGATCATCGTCTACCAGTACCTCGTGACGAAGTTCGGCACCGAGGCATGGACGCCGATCCCGGTCGAGGCCTGGGGCAACGAGTACTACGCCGCCGCGAAGGAAGGCGAGATCGGCCAGGACATCTCGCCGGGAGGCGAGTTCGATTATAACAAGAGGAACAAGATGTTCTCGGCCGAGATCCTCGTGATCGCTGCCTACGACGACACCCGCATCACGATCGTCCCGAACGGACAGGTCCTGAACTTCTGCCGTGCCGAGAACGTGACGCTCAAGGCGGGCGAGGCCTACCAGATCCAGAGCTACGTCGACACGCTGACGGCGAACGTCGGCGGCGACCAGCCGGACTTCGGCGGCTCGCGCATCTTC
>DATLHO010000163.1:0-1606 GCA_035539855.1 Kapaibacterium sp. (SeqCode)
CGACAGAGGTCGACCTTCTTGCGCTCGCCCTCGCTGAACGTCTCCAGCGGACGATCCAGGATGTCGCCGACCACACCCATCGCCGCCATGATGTTGCGGAAGTGCGTCTCGTCGATCGCCTCGGAGCGCAGGTGCTCGCGAAGGAGTCCTTCGCACCATCGCGGCATCTGATGCGCACGGCCGACGCGCAGGCGCGGAGGACACCACGCGAACCCTGAGCGAAGCGGTAGCTCGCCGACGAGCGCGCGGATGATCGACGTCTTGCCGGAGCCGTTTGCGCCGACGAGTGCAACGCGCTCGCCCGGACGGATCGCGATCGAGACGCCCTCGACGACGACGTGGTCGCCAAAGGCGATCGTCGCGTCCTCGAGCTGGCAGAGAATTCCATCGCTTCCGGTCGTCGCCTCGATCTGCAGCGCGCGTGTCGTGTCGACGTTGCGGAGCAATCCCCGCTTCTGTTCGATCGCCGCCTCGGCGCGCGCTTCGGCGTGCAGCGCGCGCTTCATCATCTTCGCCGCCCGATGCGATGCGAAGCCGCGATCGGGCGCGCCCCATTTCGAGTCCTCCTTGGCGTCGCTCCACGTCCTTCGCTGTCGTGCGTCGCGCTCGAGCGAGGCGATCTGCCGACGCAGCAGCTCGTTGCGATGTTGCTCGGATGCGTTGACGAGATCGTGCTGTTCCTTCCACGTCGAGTAGTTGCCGGCGATCACACGGATGTCGCTGCGCTCGAGCGCGACCACGTGATCGACGGCCGCGTCGAGCAGCTCGCGGTCGTGCGAGACGAGCACGAAGCCGCGCTTCGACCGGAGGTATTCCGCGAGCGCGCGCCGACCGTCGATGTCGAGGTGATTCGTCGGCTCGTCGAGCAGCGCGAAGACGTCGCGCATGAGGAAGAGCGCGGCGATCATGGCGCGAGTCTGTTCGCCGCCACTGAGTGAGTCGAACGGACGCTCGAGCAGCGCGACGTCGAGACCAAGTCCCGCCATCTCGCGCTCGATCGCCGCATCGATCTCGAAACCGCCGGCGAGCTGATAGTCCTCGAGGATCTCACCGTAGCGCGCGATCGCTCCATCCGAGCCCTCCGCGAGCAGCAGATCCATCTCGCTCTCCCAACGATCGAACGGCGCGATCGTGCGGCGGATGACCGTGCGCGTCGGCGTCGGCTCCTGTGGCGCCTGCGGAAGCCGCACGCATCGAAGCGGTGTGCGCACCGCGCCGGCGGTCGGGGAGAGCTCTCCGGAGATCAGCCGCAGCAGCGTCGTCTTGCCGCGGCCGTTGCGTCCGAGAATCGCGGTGCGCCACGACGTGTCGATGGCGAGCGACAGCCCGGAGAAGACCTGCGCATACGGCGCCGAGTAATGGAAGTCGACGCGCTCGAGATTGATCGTACTCATCACAGGCTCCGTTCGAGCTCTCGAACATCTGAAGTGAAAGGGGAGCCATCGCCGCCGCAGCGCGCAAACGAGAAAGCCCATCTCCACGCTGCGGCGGAGATGGGCCAATGCCGGTCAATGACCGGGACACTTACAAGGGCGTACTTCTCCGCGACGGATACGCGTCACGACCGACTCGCGAGAGCGAGACGAGGTCGATGGCGTTATGTCCT
>DATLHO010000164.1:0-4245 GCA_035539855.1 Kapaibacterium sp. (SeqCode)
GGATGATTCCACAGGGACTCGACCATCGAGAACGAATCGCCGTCGTCATCGCTGACGAAGAGCGCGCCCGGCTCGGTGCCCGCATAGATGCGCCCCGGCTCGTCGACGCCGCCGGGCGCCAGCACCCAGAGATAGTTCAGCGAGGCGGGCTTGCCGTCGCCGAGCTCCGCGCCCTCCGGATACTTCGGCGACGTCACCTCCTCCCACGTCACGCCGTGATCGCGCGAGCGATGGAGCTTCTGGCCCCAGTGACCGTGGTCGATGCTCGCCCAGAGGGTTCCGCTGCGCGGATCCTCCATCGCATAGGCGACGGGCGCCCCGTGAAATGCAGTGCGCGCGACACGCCAGCCGCCGGCATGACGCTCGAACATCAGGAGACCCTTGCGGGTGCCGAGGAGAAGAACGGAGTGCTCGGTGCTCATGAGGAACGGTCTACGGGATTGGAGTTTGAGGTAGGATGTCTCAGCCGCCGCTGAGGGCCTGCATGACATAGAGCTCGTCGCCGTCGCCGACGGCATCCTGAAGCCCGACGCGATCGTGAACGAGTCGGTCGCCGACGAAGATATTCACGTGCTTGCGAAGCGATCCCTGGTCGTCGACGATATAGTCGGCAAGGCCGGGATACCGCCGATTCAGCTCCGCAACGACCTCGGCAACAGTCCTCCCGGCAACAGCCGTCGGACCGAGGCCGGGGAAGAATTTGGCGAGGTGACTGGTGAAGCGGACGCTTGGCATTTGGCGGGTTGGATGTTCGAAGTCAGATGTTAGAGGTTAGATGTCACGAAGCGCGGTTTGGGGTTTTTGTTATTTGTTATTGGTTATTGGTTGTGTTGAGAGCTTTGCGATTGTCAAGAGCAAATAGCCAATAACTAATAACTAATAACCAATAACCAATAACCAACAACCTGCAACGCTTATACGAACTCCACCAACTGCAACCAGTGCCCATCCGGATCGGTGAACGTCAGGCAGCCTGGGCCGTCGTTGCCGCGGATCTGGATTCCGTGCTCGGCGAGGCGGTCGGTGGTTGCTGTCAGGTCGTCGGTGTAGAGTACCATTGCGATCGGCGCGCGCTGGTAGTTGCCGGCCGGCGTGTCGTTCGCGCCCGGGCGCAGCAGCAGTTCGGTGTCTCCCGACTTCAGCCAGACCACCTTGTCGCCCTGCACTTCGACGAGCTCGAAGCCGAGCGCGTCGCGATAGAACGGCATGGAGCCGACCGGGTCGGCGACGAAGAGCTCGATGTGTCCCAGACGTAGCATCAATACCCCATCTCTTTGCGACTCTGCCAGTCTTCGTACGGGATCGCCGTACCGGTTTCGAGGAACGACTTCAACGAATCGAGCGCCCAGTCCCACCCGTCCTGAAGGCCGGCGACGTCGTCGGCGGTCAGGCCGTTGTGCGTGATCCGGACGGTCACGATGTCCTCGGCCTCCGGCAGGAACTCGACGGTGACGTTGGAGCCCGGGGCCGCCTTCGGCTGCTCCCACGTGAAGCGCAGCCGCTCGCGCGGCACGACCTCGAGATACTCGCCGCTGTCGCCATCGGCATTCGCGTACCGCCCGCCCACGCGCACGTCCTGCTCGGCCCGGGTCGTGAACCACGTCGCGACCTGCGCGGGATCCTCCCAGGCCGAATACGCCCGCTCGACCGGAACGCTGATGCTGCGCTCGACGATCACCTCGTTGCCGACGGGGCGAGCCCCAAGACCCGGATCACTCATGCTCGTGTTCCTCGACGCTGGCTTGTGTCGTCGGAAAATATGCGATGTTCAGACGCCGCGCTCGGACAAGATGGCGTCCGCTTCGATCTCGACGAGCATCCGTGGATCGATCAGACGGCGCACCTCGACCATCGTCGATGCGGGGCGGATCGCGCCGAAGCGCTCGCCGTGCGCGCGCCCGACCTCCTGCCAGCGCTCGATGTCCGTGACGTAGATGCGCGTCCTGACGACGTCGCCGAGTGATGCCCCGGCCCGCTGCAGCGCCCTCTCGATGTTGGCGATGGCTTGCATCGTCTGTGCGTAGGCGTCATCGAGTCCGACGATCGCCCCCGCCTCGTCGGTCGCGGTCGTGCCCGCGACGTGCAGCGTCCGGCCGACACGGACCATTCGCGAATAGCCGACGACGGGCTCCCACGGGGAGCCCGACGAATAATTCTCTCGATCCTTCACCGGTTCCTCGATGCGTCTTGACGAACGATTCCGCCGCGCGGGCTGCCTCGCCCTTGGCCTGCTGAGCTTCGCATTCTTCTTCGCCGTCGGCGCCGCCGTCTCACTCGTCAGCGGAGACCTGATGATGGCGTTGCAGGCATTGGTGGTTGCGGCGGTGTTTGCTGGGTTTGGGGTATTGGTGATGCGGAGGAGGGGTTAGATGTTAGATGTCACGAACCGGGGTATTTGTTTTTTGTTATTTGTTATCGGGGAGGGTCGGTTTGCGAGGTTCGGGGGTTGATGCGCAAGAATAACCAATAACCAATAACAAATAACAAATACCCAGCACCACAAACCCCCACAGCACTACCCCCCGCTTATCTCATCACCATCCCATTAACCCTGAACCACTTCTGAAACAGCTCGAATGCTTCCGGATTTGCGTCGACCCAGGCGTAGAATTCGTCTGGGTCGCCGGCGCCGAGGAGCCAGTGGTTGTATTCGTCGAAGTAGCCGAGGTCGATTAGGAGTTTGTGCCAGTCGAAGAGGGGGCTTGCGAATTTCGTGTCGAGTCTCTGCGCGAACCACCGTCGATTGAATTCCGTGCGGAACTGGTCGAGGCAGTCGAGCGTGACGCCCTGGGCGCGGCAGGCGTCGGAGACCGCGAGCGCCTGCATCGCGGTCATCTCAAAGAGCCACTCCGGGCGACCCATCGCCTCGACCATTTCCGTGGTCTTTTCGGTGCCGATCACGTGCAGCGCGCGCATCCGCTCGCTGAAGCGAATCTGGAATGAGGTGTCGCCGCCGACGGCGATCGAACGACGGTAGGTCTCGAGCAACACCGTGCCCATGCGCGCGGTGCGCTCGGTCTGGCGCTCGAGGTTCATGAACATCTCGCCGTAGATGAGACCCCAGATGCGCTCGCTCGAGCCGGCGAGGATGAGGGCGGCGCGGTAGTAGTTCTCCGGATACGCCGGCTGCGCGCGCATCCCCTGCTCGTAGGCCGTCACCGCGCCGACGAGGTCGCCCGCGGCCTCGGCGCGACTGCCGATCTCGAAGTGCAGCGGCCCGGAGCGCGGGAAGTGCTCGAGTCCGGCGCGGAGCACGGCAATCGACGCCGCGCTGTCGCCGCGTCCGGTGTGCAGTGCCGCGGCGAGCTGGTAGTAGTAATCCGTCGCCGTGGTGTCGGCAAGCAACGGCTCGACAACCGCGAGTCCTCCGGAGTAGTCGCGCTTCAGCAGCAGCGCGTAGGCCTTCTCGTAGCGATAGGCCGGCTCGGTGCGGTCGAGCTTGATCGCGCTGTCGAGCAGCGTGAGCGCGCGATCGAGCTGTCCCGCGTCCATCGCCTCGACGGCGCGGCGCGCCAGCTCCTCGGCGCGTTCGCGCGGCGAGGATCGCGGCGCCGACGGCTGCGACGTCGAGGGCGACGGCTTCGCCGGCTGCGGCGTGGGCTGTGGACGCGGCTGCGCGAACAGGCAGCCGCAGAGGGCGAGAAACGATCCGACGAGGACGAGTGCTCGTGTCATGCTCGGGCGACGGCGCATCGGGATTCGGGGACGGTGTTCGAGGATTGTCGTTGGGCGAAAAGTACGCACGCCGGCGGCTCCGCCGAGACACGATCGCCGTCACCGGTTGATCCTCCGGCGACGGCCGGCGATCATCGCACGAACAACCGATTCACGTCGACCTCCTACTCGGCGCGCAGGGCCGCGATGAGCCGCTGCATGTCCGCGGGAGGCTCGCTCGTGAACTCCATGAGCTGTCCCGTCACCGGATGCCACACGCCCAGCAGACGCGCGTGCAGCGCCTGCCGATGCATGATCGCCAGGAGATTCGCCACGTGCTGGCGGTGTCGCGCGCCGACTCCGGGATAGACCACCGAGCGCCCGCCATAGGTCGGATCCCCGAAGATCGGGTGGCGGATGTGCGCGCAGTGAACACGGATCTGATGCGTGCGCCCGGTCGCCAGCCGCAACGCCAGCAGCGTCGCGAACTCGAAGCGCTCGACCACCTTCCAGCGCGTCAACGCCCACTTGCCCTCGCGCTCGGAGACGACGAAGCGTTTGCGGTCGCGCCGGTCGCGCGCGATGTTTCCC
>DATLHO010000165.1:0-24724 GCA_035539855.1 Kapaibacterium sp. (SeqCode)
GCCCCCCCGTCCCCCCATGCGCGTCGGAGGAGAGAACGACGTACAGCCCCCCAATGTGCGTCAGCGAGCTGGCGTGTCATGCCCGATCACGTCGCTTGCGTGCCCGACGGTCGAACGATGGTGCCAGTGCCCGGAACCATCGAGAATACGAGCCCGACTGGACCAACTCCGGCCGGGCTCGCTCGTTTGCATGTGACCACCGCCCGCCTGACGACTCCTAACCTCACGGATGCAGGTCCAGGCATCCACGACACACCGGTTTGGCAAGAAACCAGGAGGTGCCCCCATGGAAATCACCGACGTCGAGGAACTCTGGCAGCTCAACAGCGAAGGTCGCCTGCTGACTGCCGATCGTTACCACTGCGAAATCCGCCGAGAGCTCGATCTCATCATCCGCGACAGGGACGGCACGACGTACGTCGTGAAGCCCGAGGCCTTCAAACGGAACCTCCCGCTGCTGCACATCGCCCGCAAGGCGTATGCGAGCAACGGATGGGGGTCTCCTCCGTTCTGAGCGGAACACGACTCGCAGCACATTCCGGAACCCCGCGGCACGACGTCGCGGGGTTCTTCGTTTCATGCACCGTCGACATCGCGCACGGGCTCCACGGTCCGTTCGTTGACGACGTTGCCCGTGTTCAGCGTCGACGCGGGCTCGAAGAGCAGGATGTGCACCTCTTCGTCGGCGACGGGCATGTGCTCGACGCCCGCCGGCACGACGATGCACTCGCCCTCGCCGATCTCGACGTCACGGTCGCGGAAGCGCATCCGCAGTCGTCCCTTGATCACCATGAACAGCTCGTCCTCGTGCTCGTGGTGATGCCAGATGAACTCTCCCTTGAGCTTCGCGACCTTCACCTGCTGCCCGTTGAGCTCGGCGATGATGCGTGGCGACCAGTGCTCGTCGAAGGAGGCGAGCTTCCGTGCGATGTTGATGGCGTGCATGGCGTTGATGGATTGACTGTTGGTCCGTGCCGCAGCAGCGGGCTCGAAAAGCTACGGACGTCGTGCCGAGGCGAACGACACACTTTCCCGAACGGCGACGGGCGGGTCGTCGGCGCGCCCCTCGTATATTCCCCCGCGGGCGTTCCTCCCCTACCCGACAAGCGCCTCCCGCCTACCTCGCTCCACATGCATCGACCGGCGAGCATCGTCGCCGGATTCCATTCATCCGTTCCCTCACACACGGTATGCGTTTACTCACCCACAAGCTCGTGCTCGGCGCCGCGGCGCTGTTGCTCGCGGCCGCCTCGAGTGCGACCGCGCAACGCGCGTCGTCGACGGGCGCGACGAAGATGTTGTCGATCGGCGCGGGTTTCGCCGGCGGCGCCTCGCTGCTGATGGACCCCGCCGACAACTGGAAGGTCACGCCCGTCTTCGCCTGGCGCGGCACCGTCGACGCAAGCTACCCGATCAACGACGTCGTCGGCGCATGGCTGTCGCTCGGACTCGATCGTCGCGGCGGAGACTTCTACTGGTACAATGACAAGGACCTGCGCGAGCGGCGCATGGTCAACTACTTCACCCTCACGCCGGGCATCAACGTCAAGGGACTCGTGCTCGGTGTGAACCTCGGGTTCCCGATGGGAGGCTCGCGCACGTATCAGAACGGCAGCGATGCCGGAGAGCGCACGCTCGAGCTCGATGCGGATGCCGACGGGCTCTCGATGCTCATCGAGCCACGCATCTGGGGAGCGATCCCGCTGCTCGACGAGAAGATCGGCTGGCTCGGCATCACCATCGGCGCCGGCTACGCGCTCAGCGACATGACCGACGATCCGGGCTTCCTGCCGGGCGAGACCGACGGCCGCACGTTCTCCAGCGGCACCGCCTCGGCCCACCTCGGCTTCGTCTGGATGTTCGGCATCCCCGGCACCGCGCGCTGATCGATCAACCCTGCGAGCACTTCGACTTCAATCCCATTAGAACTTCATGAAGCTTACCATACACACCTGGCTCCTCGGCGGCGCGCTCGCCTGCGCGGCCGCGGTCACGGCCTGCGATCCGTCGACCGGCCCCGCCGCGAGCACGCTCGCTCCGGCGCCGAACTTCACGATGCGCGTCGACGCCTACGCCTTCGGCGAGAACCGCGTGCGCATCCCCGGCACCATCAGCACACGCTGGGTGACGGTCTCGCCGGACACGAGCTCCTACGCGGGACGCGCGAACGTCATGCGCCTGGTCAGCCGCACCGACACCAGCCGCACGCGCAGCGGCGACACGATGTACGTGCACATTGCCGACAACGGCGACGTCGAGATCTTCCAGCCTCACCAGCAGATCGACGGTCTCTTCAGGATCAGGGAGCGGTGGATTCCGTTTCCGATCGGCTCGAAGGCCAACGCCGTCAGGACCACGCTCGTCGACACGACGTTCCTGCGCACCGACACGACCGTCTACCGGTACAAGGAGTCGATGTCCGCGAGCTTCCTCGGAACCGAGCGACTCGACACCGGCATCACGTCAGCCCTCGTCATGCGCGGCGACCTGGTCACTGTCAAGGCGCGCGTGACGCAGACCGTCGAGGAGACCCGCGGCTTCGGCATCCGCACGCCGATCGTGATCGAGACGACCATCTGGTACTCGCCGAAACTCAATTCGCTGGTACGGCATGAGACGTGGATTACGCGTCCGAGCGTGCCGTCGGTGGGCGTTGGGATGTCGATTGCGGGGTATCTGCAGCGGTGAGAGCGACCTCACCCCCCCGGCCCCCCTCTCCGCATGCGGAGAGGGGGGAGTAGGAGGGGTTGACGGGTTGGGAGCGGGTTGGGGTTTGGTTTAGGGTTCGTAGGTGGTGTCGCCCTGGCAGTTGATCATCCAGGGGGTGCCGAAGCGGTCGATGAGCATGCCGAAGCGCTCGGCCCAGAAGGTCCGCTCGAGCGGCATCACCACCTGACCACCTTCCTGTAGCGCGCCGAAGACCCGGTCGGCTTCGGCTGGCTGATCGATGCCAAGGGAGACGAAGAATCCCGCCGGCTTCTCGTACTGCTGGATCGGCGCGTCCGAGCCAAGGAAGACCGCGTTGCCCACCTTCAGCCGGGCGTGCATGATCTTGTCCTGCTGATCCGGGCCGACGTGCTCTGCCGCCGGCGTTCCGGCGTGCGGGATCATCGCTTCGATCGTTCCGCCAAACGTCTGCGCGTAGAACGTGAACGCTTCTTCGCACTGGCCTTTGAAGTTGAGATACGGATTCACCTCCATCGAACACCTCTCTGGTTTGCTGTGTCGTTCCTCGGTACGTCGAGACCGTGTCACCCCTCGCCCTCGACCTCGGCGAGCCTGCGCTCGAGGTAGCGCCGCTCGGCGTCGTTGTTGACCAGCGCAAGCGCGCTGCGATACGATTCGGCAGCGTCGGGAAAGCGTCCCAGCCGCCGTTGCAGGTCGGCGCGCGCCGCCGGAAGAAGATGATAGCCGGGCAATTCGATCGCATCGAGCAGGGCGAGTCCGCGCTCGGGTCCCTCCGCCATCGCGATCGCAACGGCCCGGTTGAGCTCGACGATCGGCGACGGATGCAGCCGCGCGAGCACGCCGTAGAGCCCCGCGATCTGCGCCCAGTCGGTCTGCTCGAACGACGGCGCCCCCGCATGCAACGCCGCGATCGCCGCCTGTACACTGTAGCTGCCCGGCGCGCTCGATTCGCGACCGTTTGCGGAGTGCGTCGCGGCGTGGGTCGAGCGCCCTGCGCCGTTTCGCGTTCCGGCGCGGGCCGAGCGCCCTGCGCCACTTCGCGTCCCGGAGTGGGCCGAGCGCCCTGCGCCGTTTCGAGTTCCGGCGCTGGCTGCGCCAAGGGCGTCGTCGAGCAGGGCGTTCGCTTCGGCGATGCGCTCGCGGTCCCAGAGGGAACGGTCCTGGTGCTCGAGCAGCACGAGCTCGCCCTCGGCGTCGGTGCGCGTCGCGCGGCGGGCGTCGTTGTAGAGCATGAGCGCGAGAAGGCCCTTCGGCTCGCGCTCCTCCGGGAGCAGCACGACGAGCTCGCGACCGAGGCGAATCGCCTCGGCGCAGAGATCGGCGCGAACGAGATCACTGCCGAAGCTCGCCGCATAGCCTTCGTTGAAGACGAGGTAGACGACCGCCAGGGCTCCGTCGAGTCGCGCGGCGAGCTCCTCGTCGGCCGGCACCTCATAGGGGATGCGCGCCGACTTGATCTTCGCCTTCGCGCGGACGATCCGCTGCGCGAGCGTCGCGACCGGCACGACAAACGCGCGCGCGATCTCCTCGGTGCTCAGACCGCAGACGGTCCGCAGCGTCAGGGCGATCTGCGCCTCGGGTGCGAGCACCGGATGGCAGCAGGTGAAGATCAGTCGGAGCGAGTCCAGGGGCACGGGCGCGTCCTCCTCGGGCGCGATGGCGGCGGCGATCTCGTCGCGCTTCTGCTCGGCCATGACCGAGCGACGGATCTGATCGATCGCCTTGTTGCGCGCAGCCCGCAACAGCCACGCAACCGGGTTGTGCGGCTGACCGGTCTGCGGCCATTGCTCGAGCGCGGCGGCGAACGCTTCCTGCAGCGCATCCTCCGCCAGCGAGATGTCGCGGACGACACGGATGAGGCTCGCGAGAATGTGTCCGTACTCGCGCCGGTGAAGCTCGGCAATGCTCATGATCGCACCACCGCGCACGCCGCGACTCGGCGCCTGCTTTGACTCATGTCGAACGGCCCTTCAGTTTTTCGACAGGTGGTAGAAAACGATTCCCTCAACTCGCACCGAGTGATGTCGGCGCGCCTTCGAAACGCCGTAGCCGCGCAGACGCCATCGCCGCGCATGCACCATCGTGCAATCGCGCCGATACTTCAGGCTCACGTCGCGGAGCTCTCCGGCAGATTCGGCAGCTCGACGACCGGCCGTATCTCGACCGTTCCGCGCCGCGCCATCGGCACGCGCTCGGCGATGGCGATCGCCCCGTCGAGATCCGGAACATCGATGAGGTAGAATCCGCCGAGCTGCTCGCGCGTCTCGGCAAACGGCCCATCGGTCACCACCCGCCTGCCCCCGCGCACCCGCACGCTCGTCGCCGTCGACGTATGCTGCAACGGCGATGCCCCCAGATACTGACCCGCCGCGCTGATATCCCGCGCCAGCGCCGTCGACTCCTGGTAACAATCCTCGAGCTCCCCCTGATCGAGCTCGTTCTCGTCACCGTAAATCAAAAGCATATACTTCATACCACCAGAATCCCACGTTAGTACAACCGATTCTCCCCAACTCACTCCCAACCCTCTCCCCCCTCTCCGTATTCGGAGAGGGGGGCCGGGGGGGTGAGGTCGCGCGGGGGCGTGAGGTCTACCCCCCCGCCAGCGCCCCCACAACCAAAAACGGCTCGCTCCCATCAACCACCGCCTCCGGCAGCGGAGCATCGGGATCATCATGCGAGAGATCCTCCGAGCACGCGTAGTACCGCACGAACGCGCGGCGCTTGAGTGTGCCGTACTCGCGGATCGTGCCGCGCAGCATCGGAAAGCGATCCTCGATCGCATCGAGGATCGCGCGCTGCGTGACGGGTCCGGCGAGATCGAGCTCGACCTCGCCGGTAACGCGCGCGAGCGTGCGCAGGTGCGCCGGTAGCTGGACTCGGATCATGGCAGCGTCTGCACCTCGACCGAGAGCACCGGCGGCAGATCGCGCACGATCGCGCTCCAGGTGTCGCCCGAATCCGGCGAGGCGTACACCTGTCCCCCGGTCGTTCCGAAGTAGATGCCGCAGCTCTCGAGCTGATCGACCGCCATGGCGTCGCGCAGGATGTTGACGTAGCAGTCGCTCTGCGGAAGACCGTTGGTCAGCGCCTCCCACTCGTTGCCGCCGCTGCGGCTGCGATAGACACGGAGCTTTCCATCGGGCGGGAAGTGCTCGGAGTCGCTCTTGATGGGCACCACGTAGATCGTCTCCGGCTCGTGCGCGTGCACGGCGATCGGGAAGCCGAAGTCGGTCGGAAGGTTGCCGCTGACCTCGTACCACTCGTCGCCACCGTTGTCGGTGCGCATGACGTCCCAGTGCTTCTGCATGAAGAGCACGTCGGAGTTCGACGGGTGCATCGCGATGCTGTGGACGCAGTGACCGACGTCGGCCGCGGGATCGGGGAGCTCGTAGTTCGACTTCAATCCCTTCGTCACCGGTCGCCACGACGTGCCACCGTCATCGGTGCGGAACGCGCCCGCGGCCGAGATCGCGACGAACATCTTGTCGGCGTTGTTCGGATCCTGAACGATCGTGTGCAGGCACATGCCGCCGGCGCCCGGCGACCAGAGGCTGCCCTTGGCCTCGCGCAGCCCCGGCAGCTCCTGCCAGCTCGCGCCGCCATCGCTCGAGCGGAACAGCGCCGCGTCCTCAACGCCGGCGTAGACCGTGTCGCGGTCGCTCAGCGAGGGCTCCAGATGCCACACGCGCTTGAACTCCCACGGATGCTGCGTGCCGTCGTACCACTGGTGCGTGCCGGGCACGCCGTCATAGGCGAACTCGTTGTTGACGGTCTCCCACGTCGCGCCGCCGTCGTCGGAGCGCTGGATCACCTGGCCGAACCATCCGCTCGACTGCGAGGCGTACAGGCGGTTCGGGTCGACGGGCGAGCCCTTGATGTGGTAGATCTCCCATCCGGCGAAGTGCGGCCCGCTGACGTCCCAGCTGGCGCGCGATTCGTCCGACGTGAGGATGAACGCGCCTTTGCGCGTGCCGACGAGAACCCGAACGCTGCTCATTCGCTGCTCCATTAGAGGTGAATGTCTGTCGAGGCGAGAACTGTGTTGATCGGGGAGGACCGTCGCGAAGATGACGAGGGCGCGGGCGGAATCCGGCCGCGATAGGTCCGCACAACGAGAGTCCGGCCACGTCGTCGAGGAGGAGAGCGCGAAGATACTACACGGTCGGCGCTCGGCGATGTCCGGTCATTCGACATTGCGCACTCGTCGCATCGACGCGTGGATCGCAGCGCGATGTTCTCTACATTCGCCCGTTCTGCCAACGCACACTCCCCAACCCGGACGCCATGCCGACTGCCGCCGTGATGCGCGCCCTTGCGCTGCTGTTGATGATGACGGCCTCGACGATTGCCCAGACCTCGCGACCGCTCCTTCGATGGGGCGGCGACGCCGAGGGCGGCGCGCCGTTCGTCGAGGCCGACGCCGCCGATCCATCGGTCGTGCGCGGCTTCGATGTCGAGATCGCCGCGATGATCGCGCGCGGACTCGGACGCGAGCCGCGCTTCGTGCAGGTCACCTGGGCCTCGATCGCACAGTCGGTCGAGCGCGGTGATTTCGAGATCGGACTCTCGGGAATCGAGGACCGAGCGGAGCTCAGAGCGCAGCACGCGCTGACGATCCCCTACTTCGAGTTTCGCGAAGTGCTCGCGGTGCGCGCGAGCGATCGCGATCGCTTCCGCACGCTTGCCGATCTCGCCGGCCGCCGCGTCGCGACGCTTGGCTCGACGAAGGCCTACGACATCCTCGAGCGCGAGGGCGCGCGCACGGGGCTCGTTCCGATTTCGTATGACGACGACGTCCATCCCTACAGCGATCTCGTCGGCGGTCGCGTCGACGCGGTCCTGCTCGACCACGTGATCGCCGAGCGCTCGCTCAAGCGCATGGGCGGATTCGTCATCCAGCCGGAGCCGGTCGCCGTCGGGCACTACGTCGGCGTGCTCGCGCGCGCCGACTCGGCGCTGCGCGATTCCGCGGACGCGATCCTGCGAGCGCGCATGCGCGACGGGTCGCTCGAGAAGACCTTCCGCGCATGGGGCGTGTGGGACAGCACGCAGGCGGCATTCCTGAGGCGCTCGGCCAGCTCCGTCGCGACGAGAGATTCCGCGCGGCCCGCTCCGACTCCGGCCGCCAGCTCCGCGCTGACGTACGTGCCCGCGCTGCTGCGCGCCGCCGGCATCACCCTCGCCCTGTCGTGCCTCGCGATGGCGCTCGCGGTCGGACTCGGCATCGCCGTCGCGGCCGGTCGCGTCTACGGTCCGCCGATCGTTCAGGGCGCGCTCGCTATCTACGTCGAGGTCATGCGCGGCACGCCGGTGCTGCTGCAGCTCTTCGTGCTGTACTACGGTCTCTCGTCGGTCGTGCGGCTCCCCGCATTCATCGCCGCGGTGCTCGGACTTGGGCTCAATTACGCGGCGTACGAATCGGAGATCTACCGCTCGGCGCTCGAGGCGATTCCCCGATCGCAGCTCGAGGCCGCGCGCACGCTGGGACTCTCGGAATTCCAGATCCTGCGTCTCATCCGCGGTCCGCAGGCACTGCGCCTGGCGCTCGCGCCGATGACCAACGACTTCGTCGCGCTGCTGAAGGATTCCTCGCTCGTGTCGGTCATCACCGTCGTCGAGCTGACGAAACAGACGGCGATCTACGCGACGAACGTCGGGAGCTGGGTCGTACCCGGCATCATCTGCGCGATCATGTACATGGCGATGTCGCTTCCCCTGTCGCGCGCGGCGCGGCGGATGGAGCGGAGGTGGAGCGCGGCATGAGCGCGTCACTGGTGATTCGCGGACTCGAAGTCATGCGCGCCGAGCGCGCAGTGCTGCGCGGCGTCGACCTCACCGTCGGACCGGGCGAGATCTGCGCGCTGATGGGCCTCTCGGGCTCGGGCAAGTCGACGATTCTCCGCTCGGTCGCAGCGCTGCTCGGTTTCAGTGCGGGCACGATCACGGTCGGCGACTTCGCCCTGCGGCCGGGACCGGTCCCGCGCGAATCGGCGCTGAAGGGATTGCGAAGCACGGTGGGCATGGTCTTCCAGGCGCACTCGCTCTTCGAGCACCTGACCGCGCTCGAGAACGTGACGCTCGCGCCCGTGCACGCGTTCGGATGGACGGCAGAGCGCGCCCGCGGAGTAGCGATGGAGCTCCTCGCCGAGCTCGGCGTCGCCGCGCGCTCCGGCGCATATCCGCGCGAGCTCTCCGGCGGCGAGGCGCAGCGCGTCGCGATCGCGCGCGCGCTGGCGCCAGGACCGCTGATGCTGCTGATGGACGAGCCGACGTCGGCGCTCGATCCGGCGCGCCGCGGCGCGCTCGGCGAGACACTCCGCGAGCTCGCCGGCCACGGTCGCGGACTGCTCATCGCGACCCACGACGTCGAGTTCGTCGAGGCGTACGCGACGCGCGTCGCGGTGCTGTCGGAGGGCGTCGTCGTCGAGGAGGGTCTTCCGTCGGCCGTCCTGAACCAACCGTCGCACGATGCGACGCGCGCGCTGCTGCACGGACCCAAGGCTCCGCCTCCGGCTCCCGCGACGCCGGCCATCCGAATTCACGGCAAGGAGCATTGACGAGACGGGCGCCCCGGAGTTCCGGGTCGCCCGTCGTGCGTCGCGTAAACGCCATGGACGCAGGAACGCCAGGGGGCAACGATCAGCCGCTCCCTGGCGCCCTGTTATCGAGCCGTCGCCGTTGCGACGACTACAGTAGCTCGGTACCGTTCTCGCACACGACGCGGATGTTCTGCACTTCGCTCGTGACGGTGCCGTTCGAATTGATCGTCACGTGGATCGTGTAGTGCACCGAGAACCCGCAATCGGAGCCGGTCGCGTTGTACTTGACCTTGATGGTCGCCGTGTAATTTGCCGCTCCATTGTCCTGGATGCGCGAGTCCGCGTTCTGCGACGACGAAATGACATAGTTCGTGCCGTTCGAACCGGTTCCCGAGCCCTGGTAATTGATGTGCACGAGATTGCCGTCGCGATCGAGCCGGTAATGGACGTCGACGCACGACTCGATCCATTCGTCACAGCACGGGTTGTAGAACACCGTACAGACTTCCTCGCGAATGTTCGTGCTGCCGTTCTGCGCGGTCGCGGACGTGGCGAACATCATCATCGCGAGAAAGGCAAACAGGGTCATGGTGGACTTCATTGAGCGATCCTCGGAAATTCTGTGAAGTAGATGTTGATTTCCGGCGTGGGCCGCGCGGGCTCACGTCAGTGGCGAGGCGAATTTTCGTTTCTGGTGCGGACGAACTGAAACGGCATGCGGGCACGCGCGCTCGTGTCGGTCAATCCAACGGTGAGAATTCGGCGCACGGATTCCTGTCGCCGGTGGACACGGTAATTCCACCGCTCGAACAGGGGTGACAGTACGACTGGATTTATTCCGTCACGACGGTGCGTTCGATGCAACGCCAACGACGAGCGGAAGAGGGGAGAAAAAGGTAAACGCGAATGAACAGCGGCGGGGGGGTCGCGACGGATTCCTTGGGGGAGATGTCGGAGACGTGGGGGGTGCGCTGTCCGGCACGGCCGGGTGGTAAGCGCGGCGCAAATGTACACCGTCACGACGGCGATGTCAAGCGTTGCGCCACTCGCGAAAAAATAAAGTGCGCCGCACGCGTCCGCGACGCGTGAATCTCGGAGCGACGCCATCGTGACGGTGTTTCTCAGCGCGAAATTCTCGGGTCGGGTAGCGGTATCTTCGTGGTTTCCATTCGCCTTCTCGCCTCCTCTCGTCATGAATAACGTCTCTCCTTCGGTCGGTCAGCGCTGGGTCAGCGACAGCGAGCCCGAGCTCGGCCTCGGCGTCATCGTCGCGGTCGGCTCCGGTCGCGTCGAGATCTCCTTCCCCGCCGCGGCGCAGAAGCGCGTCTACGCGCTCTCGAGCGCACCGCTGCGCCGCGTGGCGTTCAAGGAGGGCGACCGCATTCGAACGCACGAGGGCGCCGAGCTCGTCGTCGATCGCCGATCGGAGATCGGCGGCCTGCTTCAGTACCATACGGCCGACGGCGACATCTCCGAGGCCCAGCTCTCGGACACGATCAGCTTCAGCGCGCCGGAGGAGCGGCTGTTTGCGGGCCACGTCGACGACCTGCGGCTCTTCGAGCTGCGCACCGAGGCGATCGCCCTTCGCAGCCGGATCGCGCAGTCGCCGGCGCGCGGATACGTCGGCGGTCGCATCGACCTCATTCCCCATCAGCTTTCCATCGCGGGCGAGGTGGCGTCACGGCTCGTGCCGCGCGTGCTGCTGGCCGACGAGGTCGGCCTCGGCAAGACGATCGAGGCGGGATTGATCCTCCATCGTCTTCACCTGACCGGCCGTGCCGAGCGCGTGCTCGTGCTCGTCCCGGAGCCCCTCGTGCACCAGTGGTTCGTCGAGCTGCTGCGCCGATTCAACCTTCCGTTCAGCATCTACGACGAGGACCGCTGCGAGGCGATCGAGGAAGGCGATCCCGACGCGAACCCGTTTCTCGACACGCAGCTCATCCTCTGCGGCATCGATCTGCTCGTCTCCAGCGAGCGACGTGCGGCGCAGGCGCTCGAGGCCGGGTGGGATCTGCTCATCGTCGACGAAGCGCATCACCTGGAGTGGAGCGTCGCGCGCGCGAGCACCGGATACCGCGTCGTCGAGGCGCTGGCCGCGAGCACGCCGGGCCTGCTGCTGCTGACCGCGACGCCGCAACAGCTCGGTCCGGAGGGTCACTTCGCGCGCCTGCGGCTGCTCGATCCGGATCGGTATGCGGACCTCGATCGGTTCCTCGAGGAAGCCGAGCGCTATGAGGCCGTGGCTGGTCTGGTCGACAGGATCATCGGTGGCGAGACGCCGGCGCCGGGGGAGCTCGCTGCGATCGCCGGCGACTCACCGCGCATCGCCGCGCACGCCGCCGAGCTCGCATCGGGAAGCGAGCAGGCGCGTGAGCGCATCGTCGGCGACCTGCTCGACAGCTTCGGCACCGGGCGCGTCATGTTCAGAAATACGCGACAGGCACTCTCGGGCTTCCCCGAGCGCGCCGCGACGCTCACGCGACTGGCGCCCGACGGCGGGCTCGACGAGGTCGGTCTGAAGGTGCGGTGGCTCGCGGAGCTGCTGCGCGAGCTCGACGGCGCGAAGGTCCTGCTGATCTGCCGGACGCGCGAGCTCGCCGAGACGATCCACGAGCGGCTGCAGCACGAGATCAGCGTCAACGGAGCGCTCTTTCACGAGGGACTCTCGCTCGTGCAGCGCGACCGCAACGCGTCGTACTTCGCCGAGGACGACGGCGCGCGGATTCTCATCTGTTCGGAGATCGGCAGCGAGGGGCGGAACTTCCAGTTCGTGCACCACCTCGTCCTCTTCGACCTGCCCGAAGATCCGGAGTTGCTCGAGCAGCGCATCGGACGTCTCGACCGTATCGGACAGCGCGAGACCGTGAGGATCCACGTGCCCTACGTTCCGGGAAGTGACTCGGAGGTGCTCGCCCGGTGGTACCACGAGGGACTCGACGCGTTCGAGCACAACCTGCACGGCGCCGAGGAGATCGCCCGCGCGCTGTCCGCCGAGGTCGCGTCCGCGCGCGAGGGGCGCGACGAGGACTCGATCGCGCGACTCGTCGAGCGCTCGCGTGAGGAGCGCGCGCGTGTCGCCGAGAAGCTACAGCACGGCTACGACCGCCTGCTGCAGCTCAACTCGAACAAGCCCGGCACGGCCGCCGAGCTCGCGGCGCTGATCCGCGAGGCCGACACCGACCGCTCGTTCGAGATGTACATGGTGCGCCTGCTCGACTACTACGGCGTGACCGTCGACGACCTCGAGGGACGCACGTACGTGCTGCGTCCGGGGCACGTGCTCACCGACGCGTTTCCGGAGCTCCCCGACGAAGGAATGGCCGTGACGTTCGACCGCCGACGCGCGCTCGGCCGAGAGGATCTCGCGTTTCTCACGTGGGATCATCCGTTCGTGCGCACGGTCATCGACCTGCTGCTCGACGGCGAGGCGGGCAACGCTTCGTACTGCGTCTGGAAGGCGATCGGGGGCGAGCGCCTGTACCTCGAGATCACCGCGATCGTCGAGTGCGTCGCACCTCCGTCGCTGCACGTCGACCGGTTTCTTCCGCCGCGTCCGTTGCGGGTCGTCGTCGATCACGCGCTCAACGACGCGTCGGACGACGCGCTGCTGGCCGCGGCGACGTTCCGCAACGGCGACATCGGGCGGATGCTCGAGCGCGAGCCGGTCAAGCGCGCGCTGCTTCCGGTGATGCTCGACAAGGGACTGAGCCTTGCGTCCGACGCGATGCGGTCGATCGTCACCGACGCTCGCGATGCAATGTTCACACGGCTTCAGGCCGAGATCGACCGCCTCGAGGACCTCAGCCAGATCAACGACAACGTGACGACCGAGGAGATCGACGCCATGCGCGACCATCGCATGGACCTGCACGCCGCGATCGGAACGGCGCGTCTGCGCGTGGGTGCGCTGCGCGTGATCCAGCGCCTGTAGCGCGCCAGGCGGCGACCGTTCGCGCCCGGTTGGGACCCTTCGCGTCCCATAGCACCCGGTCCGCATCCCTTCGCGCCCCAAAACTCCCGGTCCGCATCCCTTCGCGCCCCCGTTCGCGTCCCTTCCAGGGACGCTTGAACGGGGGCGCTTGCATTCGAACACTATTCGTTATAGTTTGACTCTCATGAATAAAGCAACCCCATCACCAAAGCGGCGTAGCTACACCAGTCAGCTCCGCGAGGAGCAGGCGGAGCAGACGCGGGAGCGGATACTGTCGTCGGTGGCGAGCCTGATGCGGGCGGGAGATCTCGAGGAGCTGTCGTTCGCGGCGGTAGCGCGAGAGGCCGGTGTGTCGGTGCCGACGGTGTATCGCTACTTCCCGAGCCGCGACGCGCTGTTCGAGGGAATCCAGGAGTGGCTCTCCCGCGAGCTCAAGGCGCCGGCGTTTCCGAAGGACTGGCACGAGCTCGCGGCCAACGCGCAGCAGATGTACGAGTACTACGAGAGCGCGCGGGATGTCTTCCGCACGGCGATGGTGACCTCGCTCTTCCGCGAGGTCGGCCAGCAGAGCCGCCGGCGCCGCGATCGCGCGGTCGCGCAGTTGCTCGAGCCGCTGACCGGGCACCTCGAGGAGCGTCGCGCCAACGCGATTCACGGGCTGATCCGGCTGATGTTCGGCTTCGAGGGATATTCCTTCATGAACGAGCGCTTCGGCGTCAGCGCGCAGGAGGCGGGCGAGGTGATCGCCTGGGCGACGCACACGCTCACCGCGCAGATCGAGGCAGAGAAACCGGAGACGACACAACGAAAGAGAAAGAGCGCCCGGGGCACGGGCGCAGGACGCTGATCACACGAACTATGAACGAGGAACACGAGATGACCGAGTCGATGACAGACGCGCGCACGGGCAATGCCGGGCGAGCCACCGCACCGATCCCCCCCGCACCGTTCACCAAGCCGCGTCCGGGAAGCTGGACGCTCGACGCCGCGCACTGCGAGCGTCCGATGCCCCGGTTCGTCAACGGGGTGTTCGAGGAGAGCTTTGCGCGCGGATTCCGCGAGGGACTCGAAGCGTACGGCGCCCTACTCGAGACGATCGAGGCCGCGCTCGTCAACGGATTCGTCTACTCGTGCGTGCGGCCGATCGGCGCGCCGGCCGAGCCGAAGGGCGCTCCGCCGAAGGCCGTCTTCAAGCTGCTGACGAGGCTGCATCCGGAGCTGCGCCGTCGCGTGCGCCGCTCCGAGCAGTCGATGAACGAGCGCATCTGGCGCCACGAGCTCGAGCTCTATCGCACGGTGTGGGCGCCGCCGGTCGACCGCGAGGCGCAGCGACTGCTCGGCCTGGCGCTGTCGGATCTCGACGACGAAGCGCTCGTCGCCGAGATCGAAGCGAGCTATCGCCACATGAAGGATTCGACGTACGTGCACCATCGCATGAACTGCTCGCGCATCATCCCGGTCGGCGACTTCATGGCGCACGCGAAGGAGTGGACGGGCGCGAGCGTCTTCGAGATCCTCGAGGCGCTGCGCGGGGCTTCGCCGGATTCGCGCACGGGCCTGGCCGAGATGATGAAGGTCGTCGAGCTCGTGCGCAACGACGCCGATACTCGAAGCGATCTCGAGCGCACGGACGATCCGGCGGCGTTCATCGACTCGCTCGAGGCACGCGCCGACGCTCTCGGCGACGCGACGCGCGAGTGGATGGCGATGGTCGGCCACTCGCTGACGGGATTCTCGCCGGGGTATCCGACGCTGCGCGAGACGCCGTCGACGCTCGTCGAGGCATTGCGCGGCGCACTTGCCGCGGGTCGCGCCGACGACGCCGCCCGTGCCGGCGCCCGAGCCTTCGATCGGCTGCGCTCGCGCGTGCCGGCCGAGCACCGCGCCGCGTTCGACGAGCTCTACGCCGAGGCGCGCGATCTCTATCACATGCGCGATCACCTCGCGTTCCATTCGCTGCGCAGCTTCGGCGCCGTGCGCCTGGTGGTGCTGGAGGCCGGACGCAGGCTTGCGGTCCGCGGCAGACTTCATGAGCCCGAGGCCGCGCTCGACGCGACGACCTCGGAGCTCCGCGCCATGCTGCTCGGCGAGGGCGGCCCGAGCGCCGACGACGTGCAGCGGCATCTCGAGTGGCGACGCACCGCGACGTCGGAGCACGCGCCGGAGCTGATCGGTCCGGCCCCGGGATCGCCGCCGCCGGACGACTGGCTGCCAAAGGGCGCCGTGCGACTGCAGCGTGCGGTGACGACATACCTCGGCGCGATGTCGGACGAGTCGCGCGAGTCCGGCAGCCGCGCGCTCGTGCGCGGACTCGCCGCCAGCGGCGGGAAGCGCACGGGCATTGCCCGACTGGTGCTCAACCCCGGTGACTTCGACCGCATCGAGCAGGGCGACATCCTCGTCGCGAGGATCACGACGCCCGCCTTCAACATCCTCCTACCACTCCTCTCGGGCATCGTCACCGACCGCGGCGGCGTCCTCTCGCATCCGGCGATCGTCAGCCGTGAGTACGGCATCCCCGGCGTCGTCGGCGCGCGCAACGCGACGACGCTCATCAGCGATGGCGCGCTCGTCGAGATCGATGGGGACGCGGGAACCGTCAGGGTGCTCTCATGAGGATCGAAGCGCTCGAGAACGCTCTGGACGAGAGCAGCTTCGGCGGCAAGGCCGCCGGCCTGGCACGCACGCTCCAGGCGGGACTCCAGGTCCCGCCCGGACTGGCGCTCGATGTCGAGATGGTCGAGGCGATGCTGACGTCGAAGGCGGCGATGGACCTGTGCGAGAGCATCGTCGAGCGCCTGCGGGGACGCCCCATGGCGGTGCGCTCGTCGGCCGTCGGCGAGGACTCCGAGGAGGCGAGCTTCGCCGGGCAGCACCTGACGTGCCTGAACGTTCGCGGCGCGGAGGCACTCATCAAGGCGATCCGCGAAGTGCGCGCATCGGCCGGCACCGCCTCGGCGCTCGCCTACCGGCGCAAGCTCGGACTCGACGAGGCGCCCCGTCTCGGCATCGTCGTCCAGCGCATGGTCGCGGCCGAGACCGCGGGCGTGCTCTTCACGACCAACCCCGTCACCGGCGCCGACGAGCGCGTGATCGAGGCGTCATGGGGACTCGGCGAGGCGGTGGTTTCGGGGATCGTCACGCCCGATCGCTGGCGCATGCTCCGCGACGGCACCGTCGTCGAAGCGCTCGCCGGCGAAAAGGACGTCGAGATCGTCCCGCTCGACAACGGCGTCGAGGAGCGCCCGGTCGAGGGCGAACGCGTGTACGAGCTCTGTCTCGGAACAAACGACCTGGCGAAGCTCGCCGCGCTCGCGCGGCGCTGCGACGAGTACTTCGGCGCGCCGAGCGACGTCGAGTGGGCCTTCGAGGACGACGAGCTCTACCTGCTTCAGCGGCGCGCCGTCACGACGACGGCGTGACATGACCGACGGAAACTGCGGAGGGGATCGCGGCAGGCGCCACGATCCCCTCCGTCGTTCATTGCTCTCCTGACTTATCGCACGACCGCAAGCCGGTGCGTGGTCGTTCCCTCCGGCGTCGTGACCAGGCAGAGGTACATGCCGGCGGCGAGCTCGTCGAGGCGCAGGCTGATGCGCTGCGTTCCTGCGCGGACCGCGCCCGCAAACGGCTCGGCGACGGTCGTGCCCGAGAGGTCCACGATGCGGACGCTCATGTCGCTAGCGCGCGCGAGCGTCACCGTGAGCAGCGCGCTCGAGCCCGCGGGATTCGGCGTCAGCGTGCTCGCGCCGACGATGGCGCGCTCGGCGACGACGCCGATGGTCGCGTCGACCGTGAAGCTCCCGACGGGACTCGTGAACTGCTCGCCGAGCGCGTTGGTCGCACGCACCACCCACCAGTACATGCCGGGTGTCAGGGCTCCGGCCGGAGTCATCGCTTCGAGCGACGCGACGGTCGTGTCGACGAGGATGCCGTCATCCATCGGACCGCCGTCGATCGACGGGTTGGCGGCGACGAGGAGCCGGAAGTGCTCCGTCGACGTGTCGGACTGCCAGAGGAATCGAACCGCGCCGGCGCCGACGGTCGAACCGGCGGCGGGCAGCACCGGCGTGATGCGCTCCGGCAGCGCCGGGGCGATCTCGGCCGCGGTTCGGAAGTCCCACACCTGCGACCAGTTGCCCGTGCCCGATGCGCCACTCGGGCGCACGCGCCAGTAGTAGCGATCCCCGGCGCCGATGGCCTCGAGCCACAGGATCGAGCCGGCAACGGTCGTGTCGACGACCGGGTCGTTGAAGAACATGTCGTTCGCCGAGAGCTGCACGTCGTACGACGTGGCGCCGGCGAACGGCGCCCAGCGCAGGGCCGGGGCCATCGTCAGGTTCGTCGCTCCCTGCGGCGGCGCGACGAGCGTCAGCACGTGCGGAACGCCTCCGGTCGTAAAGCTGCGGGCCGGTGACCACGCGCCGTCGATCTCATCGCCGATCGCTCGCACGCGCCAGAAGTACTGCGTCCATTCCATCAGGACCGGGACGCCGGTCGAAGTCGCCGCCAGATCGACTTCCTCGTGAACGATTCGCTCGAATGCGTCGTCGGTCGCAAGCTGCACGTGGTATGCCCGCGCGCCGCCCGTGCGCTCCCAGATGAGCTCCGGCGCCAGCTCGATGTCGAGCGTGTCGGCGGCGGGACTCACCAGCTCGGTCGTCACGCGCCAGGCCGCCGGCAACCGGAATGCGCGGTAGGTGAAGACACCGTTCGGCATCGTCATCTCGAACGCCACCGTTCCGTCGGGACGCACTTCGGTGATCGTGTTGTTCGCTCCCCATCCGATCATCGTGTTGCCGTTGGGCAGCCGCTGCGCGTTGCCCATGGCGTAGGAGTAGATCTCCGGCGTGTGACGGAACTGCCACGCGACCGTCGCGGTCATCGCCGTCTCGTCGAGCCGGTACTCGACCGCGCGCGAGTGCGGTGTCGGGTGATGGTTGCCGTTGTCGAAGAGAAGGATGTTGCCGTTGGCCACGCGGCGCGCGTCGTGCTGGTAGGAGAAGCGGTCGGGATCGTTCGTGAACGTGAACTGGTTGTTCTTTCCGCCGAGCCGCCAGATGATCGCCCCGGTCGTGCGGCTGATCTTCGTCACCTCGTCGAGATGGCGCGATGACAGCAGCAGGTTGCCGTCGGTGTCGAAGTCGAGCGAGTTCGGGTGGACGTGGTCGACGGTCTCGGCCGTGAGATCCTCGTAGGTCGCGTCGGTCACCGCGAAGTGATCGACCGAGCGCCACTCGAACACGACCGTGCCGTCGGGCTCGAGCTCCTGGATGACCATGTCGAGCACGATCGCATCCTTGCGGCCGCCGGTCACGATGTCGCTGAGATCGACGCGGCGCGGCGC
The DNA here is from genome assembly GCA_035539855.1 of Kapaibacterium sp. (SeqCode). Classification (GTDB taxonomy): domain Bacteria; phylum Bacteroidota; class Ignavibacteria; order OLB7; family OLB7; genus DATLHO01. Next base: position 18,509 of record DATLHO010000165.1, read on the forward strand.
CAGCCCCATAATCAGCACGTTGCTGTTCGGCAGCACCAGCAGCTCGTGGACGTCGGTCTGGTAGCCCGAGCCGATGTTGACCGTTCCGAGCTCGGCGTACGTGCTGTCGAGAATGACGTAGACGCTGCGCTCGGTGTCGTAGTAGGTCACGGTGCCGTTCGCCTGGCGCTTGAAGTCGAACGCGGGCTGCCCCTTGCGCTCGCGGAACAGCGGCACGCCATCGTTGTCGAGCACCATCAGGTAGGGAGTCGTGCCGATCTGCTGGTTGAAGGCGAGGTTCGCCAGGTAGATGCGGCCGGGCGCGGGATCGTTGACGGTCGTGACGGTGAGCGCGGGGAAGTCCGACGGAGCCACCGACGCGGTCGACGCCGACGGCGCCTCCGTCACCGGGATCTCCGATGGCCAGCGCGCTGCCTCGATGATCTCCTGCGGCGTCGTGTCGGCAGTGAAACGGAACGACGTCGCTGCGATCGCGGCGCCGGCTCTCGAGCGGAGCCCGTCGCGCATGACGACGGTGACGCGCTCTCCGGAGGCGAACGGCTCATCCGGGGTGAAGACGATCGTGCGCCCGTCGGCGGCGAGGACGAGACGTCCCGCGTGCGCGCCGCTGATCTCGCCGGTGACGGCAAGCAGCGTCGGCGCCTCCAGACTGGTGCGATCGAGAAGTGGCCCCGGGCGCAGAATGATCGCGCTTCGTCGCGAGACCCATTCCGCCGCCGGGCGGGGTGACTGGTATTCGAAAGGAACGGGCGCGGTCTGCGCGCCGACGGTCAATGCCATGGCCATAAGCCATAGCGGCAGCATGATCAGATTCCTCACGCGACGCTCCGAGCTTGGGGTGTGGTCGCGCCGGTCTGCCATCCGGTACGGCCCGTGGGTGATGAGTCGTCATCCACCGGCGAGCGTCGGCGCACGGGACCTCCCGATGCGCCGCGCCGGCTTCACGATACACGTACCACGACGCCGACGTCGGTTACAGCGGCCTCGTATGATTGCCCGCGTCTTCGTATCGTTGATCCCTGCCTGCGGCCTCCCCACGGCCGCTGCCGATCCACTCTCCCGCCGCGGCAATCGCCCATGGCGCGCGCATTTCGCCGGGATCAATCCAATCTCGAACAGCTTCTACCCATGCTGGTTTCGAATCGTCACCTCATTGCCGTTCTCCTGCTGACCCTGCTGGCGACGGCCACGGCCCGGTCACAGCCGTTCGAGCATCGCACCGTCGTCGAGGGACTCGAGATTCCGTGGGAGATTCTCTGGGGACCCGACGACCGGATCTGGGTGACCGAGCGTCCCGGGCGCGTCAGCCGCATCGATCCGGAGACCGGCGCGCGCCGGCAGCTTCTGCGCCTGGCGAACCCCTTCGACCTCGCCGAGATCGGCATGCTCGGCATGGCGCTGCATCCCCGGTTCGAGGAGACGCCGTACGTCTACATCGTCGATGCCTACGTGCGCGACGGTGAGATCCTCGAGCGGGTGACCCGCTACCTCTACGACCCGCGCCGCGACACGCTGTGGCGCGACGAGGAGCTTCTCGACAGCATCCAGGCCGGGATCTCGCACGGCGGCAGCCGGCTCGCGATCGGACCGGACAGCATGCTCTACATCACGATCGGCGACAAGGGCTCCAACGCTCTCGATGCCGTCGATCACACGAAGATCTTCGGCAAGACGCTGCGCATGACCCTCGACGGTCGCGTGCCCGCCGACAATCCCTGGCCGCACTACCAGTGGCCGCAGAGCCTTATCTGGACGACCGGCCATCGCAACTCGCAGGGCCTGGCCTTCGGTCCCGACGGAACGCTCTACGCGTCGGAGCACGGGCCGCACCTCGTCGACGACGAGGTCAACATCCTGAAGCGGGGTCGCAACTACGGGTGGCCGCACGTGCAGGGACTTTGCGACGGCGTGCACGACGAGAACGAGGGGGCGTACTGCGCCGACTCCAACGTCGTCGAGCCGATCCGGGCGTTCACGCCGTCGGTCGCGCCGGCCGGACTCGAGTACTACGACCACCTGCTGATCGACGAGTGGCGCGGCTCACTGCTCATGGCGTCGATGGGTCTCGTCTCGCCGACGCCCGACAACCCGACGCTGAGCCTGCTGCAGTTGAAGCTCGATGCCTCCGGTGCGAGCGTCGAGGAGATGGTGCCCTGGTTCGTCGGGGAGTTCGGTCGGATCCGCGATCTCTGCGTCGCGCCCGACGGCCGCGTCTTCATCGCGACGAGCAATCGCGACGGCCGGCACTGGCCGAGCTACGAACGCTACGCCAGCGACCGGATCATCGAGATTCGTCCGCCGGCCGACACCACGTGGGTGGCGGCGACGACGCTCTCCGGACTCCAGTTCTGCGCGGGGGATTCCTTGTCGGTGGGCTTTGCGGCCGGCGGGCGTTTTCGCGCCGGCAATCGGTTCGTCGTCGAGCTCTCCGACGCGACGGGATCGTTCGCGCGCCCGCTGGTCGTCGGATCGACGACGCCCATCGGCGGCGCGCTCGACTCGCTGGGCGGGATTCTTCCGATCGCCATTCCCGATTCACTCGGCAGCGGCGATTCATACGCCATGCGCCTTGTCTCAACCCGTCCGGCGAGTCCGGTCGCGCCGCTGGCCTCCGGACTCCGCATCGGCGAGCGTCCCCGGCCGGTGCTGCGCGACAGCGTCGGCGTGCTGCGGGCGGCGTCCGGCTATCGCATCTATCGCTGGCACGTCGGGGACGCGGACATCGCCGACGCCGATACCGCCACGTGGATTCCCCGTCGCTCCGGTCGATACTGGGTCGAGGTCGTCGACTCGCTCGGATGCATCGGCACGTCGAACATCGTCGAGGTGCTCGTCAGCGGCGTGCCGCTGCCGGCCCTTGCGACCACGAGCGTGCGCGTGATGCCGCAGCCGATGCGCGATCGCCTCGTCGTCGAGCTCGACGTCGAGCGGCCTGGTCGTGTCGAGCTCGTCGTCTCGAACGCGGCCGGCGCGGTCGTGCGTGAGTTGACGCGCGAGGCCTCGGCCGGCACGCTGCGCATCGAGATTCCGGTCGAGTCGCTCGAGCCGGGTCTGTACCTCGTCGACCTCCGCACGCCGGCCGGCCGATGGTCCGGCAAGGTCGTGCGCGAGTGATCGGCGGATGTTCGTCGCGGCGGAGGCCTACTGGCCTCCGCCTCCGCCTCCGCCGCCGCCGCCACCCGAAGCCCCACTCGATCCACCGCTTCCCTTCGTCTCGGACTTCTCGACCTTGTGCTGCTCCATTCGCGGCTGCGTGCCGAAGGCGTAGCTGACGTTGAGGCCGACGAAGCGCGACGACCACTTGCTCCTCGACTCGGTACGGAATCCGTCGGACTCGTAGTCGTTGCGCCACTCCTGCAGGTTCAACGGATCGTTCACGCGCAGCGAGATCGTCAGCTTCTTCTCGAGCAGCCTCTGGCGCAGGCTCAGGCTCCAGTAGCTGAAGCCGCTCGTGCTCGAGCCGCCCACCGCCGCCGGCACGCTTGAGTAGCCGGAGATGCTGAAGGTCATGCCCTCGAGCAGGTCGGCGTTGAGCGACACGTTCGCATCGTAGCCGACCGCGGTGCTGTGACGATCGCCGGGAATGTCGCTGCCACGGTTGACGAGCTGGTACACGTCGCCGCCGACGCGGAAGTTGAGCCACGACATCGGCCGCATCGAGATCGACGTCTCGGCGCCGAGCGAGTATCGGCCGTTGAAGTTCGCGGAGCTCGAATACGTGATGCCGTCTTCGAGTCGCTGGCTCGTCTCGATATTGCCGGCGGTCGTCGAGTAGTAGGGCGAGAACGCGACCATGTTCCCCATGCCCCAGAACGTGTTGTACTTCAGCTCGACGTGATGGGTGAACTCCGGCTCGAGATCCGGATTGCCCGACTGCTCGTACAGGTCGCTCCATCGGATGCGCGTCGGGTTGAGCGCGTCGATGTCCGGCAACGCGACGCTGCGACGGTAGCTCACGCCAAGGCTGTGCTCCTCGGTCAGGTTGTAGGTGACCGTTCCGCTCGGGAAGAGGTTCGTGTACGTTCGCTCGATGATCGGGGCTCCGGTCGCATAGGCCGCCGAGACCGTCGCGTGCTCGAGCCGCAGCCCGGCCTGGATGCCGAGCTCCTTGATCGGCCGCCACGACGCGCCGATGTACCCGGCATAGATCGAGTTCTCGGGACGGTAGTGGTTCGACTGAAGCGTGTCGAGCACATACGCCTGCGTGACGCGATCGAGTACTTCGATCGCGGTGCTGTTGTCGAGAAGGTTGATCTCGTTCTTCGCGCCACCGGAAAGCGTGAGCGCGTCGCTCAGCGGGTTCTCGTAGTCGAGCGCGGTGATGATCGTCGTGCTGGTGCGGTCGTATGCCGAGCGTCGCGCGCTGCTGCGCGTCGAGTCGAGCTCTCCGCCGGCGCGGTGGTAGGTGCTCGAGTAGTTGTTCGAGCCGTTGTACGCGTTGGCGTTGTAGTTCACGTCGAGCGAGATCGCGTGATCGCCCTCGAACGTGTGTTTCATCAGAGCCGACGCGCTCGTGTAGCCTCCCTCGTTCCCCGCCCCGGATCCCGGACGACTGGTATCGGCCGAGCGCGTGACCATCGCGCCGCCGGCGCCGAAGAACGTGTTGTCGGTGTGCGAGGTGTAATCCGACGTCCAGCCGTTGGTGCTGAACGAGAGCGAGACGAGATCCTGCGGCGTGACCTTGTAGTCGACCTGTCCGTAGGCGTGGTACGATCCCGACGTCGACTCGCTCGCCCCGGATCCCTCGAGCCTCGCCTCGATCGAATCGAGGAAGTTCCAGCGCCGCGTCGTGCTCTCGCCGGTGTTGCGCGACCCGAAGAGACCGCCGCCGAGCGAGGCGGTGAGCTGCTCGCCGTTGAAGTACAGACCCGCCCCGCCGTTGCCGCCGCCGCGCGAATCGACGCCCGCGTTGACGTTGCCGCCGAGCATGTCGCCCATCGTGCGACGCGTGACGATGTTGATGATGCCCGCCTGGTTCTTCGCGTCGTAGCGCGCGCCGGGAGACGTTCGCACCTCGATGTCCTTGATCATGCTCGCCGGAAGCGACTGCAGGAACTTGTTGCGCTGATCGACCGGCATCGTCAGCGGCCGATCGTTGACCATGATCGTCACGTTGTCGTCGCCGCGAAGCGACACCTTGCCGTCGGGGTCGACGTCGATCGAGGGGATCTGTCCGAGCAGCTCGCTGACGTTCGTCGCGGTGTAGGTGGGATTGTTCTCGACGGAGTACACGGTCTTGTCTGCGAGTACGACGACGTCGGGACGCGAGCCCTGGACGGTGACGGTCTTCAGGCCGATCGACGACGGCGCGAGCATGACGTCGTCGATGCGCAGCTCGGTCGTCGACTCGCCGAGGAACACGCGCTCACGCTCGAGCTTCGTGTAGCCGACGAACGTCACCTCGAGCGCCATCGGACGGCCGATCGGAACGCGCTCGATGCGGAACGCGCCGGCGGCATCGGTGAGGTCCCCGAGCGCACGCGAGGTCGTGTCGGCGGCGTCGCGGAGGATCACCGTCGCGCCGACCAGCGGCGCGCGCGTGACCGAGTCGCGCACGACCCCCTCGACGACGCCCGAGCGTTGAGCGTGCGCAAGGAGCGGCATGAGAAGCGCGGCTGTGACGGCGAGCACGCATCGCTGCATGCGGCGATGACTGGATGAGAAACCTGGGTGATGGTGGGGCTGCTTCATGTCGGGGTGCAGTAGGTAGAGAGACGGTCCGGAGGCGAACGTCGAGACGGCGACGGCGGCGATTTGTTCCACCGCGCGCGCTCTCGCCGGCAGGGCTTTGTGCATGATCACCTGCGTCGGAAGGACGCTGAATCTATCCAAATGCGAAGAGCCGGCCGCAGGTGCGGCCGGCTCTTCGCTCTTTCGTCTCGACTCGATCAGCGGGCGACCGTGATGCGCTCGACCACGCTGCTGCTGCCGGCGGCGCGCACGCGCACCGTGTAGCTGCCGCTGGCGAGGTCACTCGCATCAAGCGCGATCGTCCCCGACGTCGTCACCACGCCGAGGTCGCGCACCAGGCGCCCGGCCTCGTCGTAGAGCTCGACCGTCGAGCTCGACGTCACACCCGAGAGCGTGATCGTCGCCGTCGCGCGAACCGGGTTCGGCGCCACCGACAGGCGGAGACCGCCCGTCGTCGCCGACGTCAGCTTCACCGTCTGCTGACGCTCCACGACACGCTCGCCATCCAGGCTCGTCGTCACCAGG
>DATLHO010000166.1:0-5190 GCA_035539855.1 Kapaibacterium sp. (SeqCode)
GAGCGTGTCGACGATCTCCGAGAGGTAGTCGGCGTCGGCATACAGTCTCGCTCCGTCGTACGCGACGAAGACGGTCGGCTGGGCGAGAGACTCGAGGGCTCCCAGCAGCAGGAAGAGAACGATCGTGCGGACCATGGCAGATGGCTCGTGTGGCGTCGCCTGCCGAATCGGCGGAGGCTCGAACGACGCTCGGATCATGAAGGAATGTGGCGGCGGAGACCGCGTCGAATCTACGACCGTGGCGTGAGCGATGGCAATCCCCGGGCGCGTGTCAGCGAGCGCAGTGTGACCGCGCCGACGATCAGCGCGCCGCCGATGATCGTGACCACCGAGGGTCGCTCCGAGGCGAAGATCGCGACCCAGACCGGGTTGAGCACGGGCTCGATCACTGGCAGGAGCGCGCCCTCGATCGCGGAGACCGACTTGAGTCCCTCGACGAAGAGAATGTACCCGAGCCCGAGCTGTACGACGCCGAGCAGCGCGAGGTAGAGAAGATCGTTGGCTCCCGGCGGCGTCGCGACCGCGAACGGAAGGCCGATGACCGCGGTCAGCACGTTGCCGTAGAGCACCATCCCGATCGCGTTGCCGCCGCGGCCCATCCGGATCGCGATGACGCACAGCGCGAAGAAGACGCCGCTGACCAGGGCGAGGACGTTTCCGAAGAGCCCGCCGCTGGTCAGGCCGTCGAGCATCAGAAGAACCATTCCGCCGATCACGACGACGATCGTCAGCCAGTCGAGTCGTCCGATGCGCTCGCGGAGCATGCGGCTGCTCAGCAGCGCGACGTAGACCGGGGCCGTGTACTGAATGAGGATGGCGTTGGCGGCGGTCGTGTTCTTGTTGGCGAGCACGAAGAAGATCACGGTGCCCGCATAGGCGACCGCGCCGAGCAGCATCTCGCGGGTCATGCGCGGACGTGCGCCGCGCATGTACATCCAGACGAGCGCCGCCGCGATGGCGCTGCGCCCGCCGGCGACCGCAAGGCCGTTCATCTCGACGAGCTTGATCCACAGACCGCCGAAGCTCCAGAAGAGTGCCGCGCCGACGACGAAGAGAATGCCACGCAGATGGTGCGACTCGCTGCTGCGCTCAGTCATCGAGCGCCTCGTCAGGCGCCGCGCCGCGTGCGACGCCGGACGCCCGATCGAGCGCCTCGTCGAGCGACCCGAGCGGCGGAGTGTGATCCTCGCCGAAGATCTCGAAGCTGACCTCCCGGGTGATGATCTCGCGCACCTTCGAGCGCTCGATCATCGGCTGGTAGGTCACGTAGCAGTCGAGCGCCCGATGGAGCGCCTCGAGGTCCTCCGGCTCGACCGTCAGCACACAATCAATCTCCTCCGGACGCGACCCGCGCAATCCGAACGGCGAGCCCTTGGCGATGGGATCGTCGGCGCTGAGGGTGAACATCGCGAGGCGTCGGAGCCACGAGGCATGCTCGTCGCGAAGCTCGACGTAGACGCGCTTGACGATCGCGTGCGTCACGAGATGGTCCTCGAAGCCGCTGACGCCGAAGACCGCGTAACTGACCACGATATCCGGGCGCAGTCGCAGGATGTGCTCGCGGACGATCGCTTCGAGATCGCGGGGATCGAGCTCCTTCAGTCCGTTGTCGGGCAGGTCGAGCACGGTCATGCTCGTCAGGCCGAGCACGCGCTCGACATCGAGCATCTCGCGGTAGCGGGTCAGGCCCATCTCCTCGATCGAGAGACCGAGGTCGAACCGTCGCTTCGTCGCGCCGCCGCGCGTCAGCGTCAGCAGATGCACCTCGCTGCCGGTGCGCACCTGCTGCGCCATTGCGGCCGCCGGTCCGAACGACTCGTCGTCGGGATGCGGGAAGATGTAGAGATAGCGCATGGTGCTATGCCTCGCCGCCGGTGAGTCCCTCGATGCACTCGGGACGATCGACCGACGGCGAGTTGACGGCCGTGCTCACCTCGTAGGCGCGGATCATCTCCGCGGGCGGAGGCGCCAGCAGCGCATCGAGCTCGCGCGCGGTGGCGCGGGGATCGAGCCACAATTCGAGCGACGGGATGTCGAGGATCAGCGGCATCCGGTCGTGGATCGGCTTCATCACCGCGTTGGCGCCAACGGTGATGATCGCGCACGTGACGTGCTGCGATCCGTGGCCGTCGTTGACGTTGCTCCAGAGTCCGGCCATGCCGAAGACGCCGCCTTCCTTCAGGGTGATGCGGTAGGGATGCTTCTCGCGGCCCACCTTCTGCCACTCGTAGAAGCCGTCAGCCAGCAGCGCGCAGCGCGAGCTCCGATAGGCGCCCTTGAAGTACGGCTTCTCGGCGATGGTCTCACCGCGCGCGTTGATGACCGGCTTCATCTCGCGCTCCGGCTTTGCCCACGACGGCAGGTATCCCCACTCGAAGATCTCGAGCCGGGGATGCGGGTCGGCGACGATGCCGAGCACGGGCTGGCTCGGCGCGATGTTGTAGCGGCGTGGGTGCCGCAGCTCCTCCGGCACCTGCAGCTCGAGCAGCCTCAGAAACTCCTCGACGTCCGTTGCCAGCGTATATCGACCGCACATCTGCCTGACGCTCTCCGTTGTTGAATGCCATGAGCCCCGCGCCGTCGCCGCTGGCGCACTCGAGCGGACAGTCGCGCGCGGACGGCACGCGACGCACGTGACTCAGCGGACGACCAGTCGTCCCAGCTCGATCTCCTCGCCGCCGCTGAGCTCCAGCAAATAGACACCCGGTCGGAGCTCGGACAGGATCGCATCGCGTGACTCGCGCACGACCTCGACGTCGCGCACGACGCGTCCCTGCACGTCGAGCATTCGCAGTCGAGACGCTGGTCGTGTCCAGCCGACGCGCACGCTCGAGACGGCGGGGTTCGGCGCGAGCAGCAGACGCTCGCGCGCGACGTCCCCTCGTACGCCGGCGATGGTCGGACGGTAGCGGAACGTCGCGTTGGAGTAGTCGAACGGCGCGCTTGCGCCCGTCGCGTTGACGCGCACGAGCAGCGACGTCAATACGGTGTCGGCCAGGTGCGGCACGCGATACTCGTACTGTCCGATCGTCGCGGTCATGCCCTGTGCGATCGTCCTGCCCCAGCTCGCGCCGCCGTCGGTCGACAGCGCGATGTCGACCTTTGCGACGCCGGCCGAGCGCCAGCGCACCATCGCGAACGAGCCCTCGGCCCACTCGTCGGTCGGCAGGTTGGGCGAGAGCACCTCGATGAACGAATCCTCCTCGGGCTCCACGATCGAGAACACGGCGTTCGACGTGTCGCCGATCGGTCCGGCGACGACGCGCACCAGCGCCTGGCGCGTGGTCGAGTCGGGGATCGCCCACGCGATCGAGCCGGCGGCAGCGTCGGCCGAGCCGATCGCCCGCCAGGTCGCGCCCGCATCGAGCGAGTAGCCGATGTCGAGCGTCCCTGCCAGGTCGGCCACGCTCCACGTCACGTTGATCGTTGTATCGGTCGGGAACGACTCGCCGCCGTTCGGGAAGAGCACGGTGATGGTCGGGACGATCCGACGACGCAGCTCGAAGCTACCGTCGGACGCATCGCTTCCGAGCTCCGTCGTCACGCGGATGCGGTAGGTGCGTCCGGGCGCCGGAGCCGGCGGCGTCGCGCTCGACCACACGATCGAGCTGATCGCCGGTCCGCTCGGCCGCGTGATGATGCGCGTCCAGGTCGCGCCGTCGTCGCTCGAGAGATCGACGGCGATGTTCGCGGTCGGACCCGACGCGGCCCAGGCGATCGTGATGTCGTCACCGACGGTGTAGACCTCGCCGCCGTCGGGAACGAGCAGGCGGATGAACGGTCGCGGCGTGATCGGGTCGACGATCTGGAAGATCCCCGTCTCGCCGATCGTCGGTCCGTCGGCGTCGAGGATGCGGATCTTGCCGAGCGACGTGAGCGTCGTCGGCACGGCCCACTCGTACCAGCCGCGACGCGCGTCGACGCTGGTCGCCAAACGCTGCCACGAGCCGGGAGTACCTCCGGTAGGACTGTACTCGATGTGCACGCGGGCGATGCGTCCGGCCAGCCACGTGATGACGTGGGTCGAGCCCCGGATGACGCGATCCTGTTCGGCCGGCGAGTAGATCGCGATCGAGGGCGCCTCGAGCACCGTGAAGACTCCATCGGACAGGTCGAAGAGATCGTCGCGATCGACGTCGGTGACGCGGATGCGACCGAAGAGCGTCGGATACCCCGGCATGAAGCTGAGCGTGCCGAGCGATGCGTCGACGGCGCTGTCGACGACGATCCAGATGCGGCCTCCGTTCGGCGAGTACTCGACGCGCACCGCGCGCGAGTCCGGCGCGCTCCAGCGCACCACCACCGGATCGGTCATCTCGTAGCTCTCGCCGCCGTTGGGCGCGAGAACGACGGGCGCCTGCTGCGCCGACGCGACGACCACGGCGAGGAGCGCAACGAGAGCCGGAACGGCGATGCGAGCGAGCGTGCGTACCAGGACGCGGACGGAAGGGAGGTATCGGTGCTCCATGCTCGACCTGAAGGGTGAATGGAGGGGAAGAACTGCTCTACGAACTTGCGGAACTCTCGGGGACCCGCAACGCGCCGCGCTTGCGAATCGACATGCCGGTAAGGCTGCGGATCAGCGCGGCGACGCGGCCGAGCAGCAGATACGCGCCCGGATCGTGCACGGTGACGGGTCGGTAGCGCCGGTTCGCCGGCTCCAGCACGACACGCCCCGCGATCTCGAAGTACCGGCGCACCACCGGCACACCCTCGAGCCGAGCGACGACGACCTCGCCGTTGCGCACCGTCTGCGCCCGGCGCACGAGCAGCAGATCGCCGTCGTTGATCCCCGCATCGCTCATCGAGTCTCCCTCCATCGTGAAGAGAAACGCCTCCTCGGTGCCGACGAACTCCGCGTCGAGCATCATCGAGCGCCCATACTCGAGCGCCTCGCCCGGGCCCGCGGCGGGATCGAGCACGGGAACCGGAATCGCCGCGGAGACGCCGCGCAGGCGGATGCCGCGGCTGCGTCCGTCGCGGCGAAGCTCGAGCTGGCCCTTCTTCTCGAGCGCATTGAGATGCTTGCGGATGGCGCTCTGATGAATCCGGAAGTGCGCCGCGATCTCACGCTCGGCCGGAGGCTGCTGGTGCTTCGATATGAAGAGCTCGATGAATTTGAGGATGGAGGCCTGTCGCGGTGTCAGTTCCTGCATGAGCACGGGGCACGACGGTGCCGATGGTGACGGG
>DATLHO010000167.1:0-33253 GCA_035539855.1 Kapaibacterium sp. (SeqCode)
CGGCTGCCATAGAGCGCGAGACGATCGTCGACGATGACGCCTACGATCGTACGGTTCGATGCGATGAATCCGGAGACGCGGTAGAACCTGACGTAATCCTGAGGGATGAAGAACGTGTCGCCACGGCGCTCGACACGTTCGTCCCGCGCGCCGATGAGCTGCACGACGCGGCCCGAGCGCAGTAGAATCGACCGGGCCTCGTCGGGCGATGGAAGCGGACCGTCGTACGCGCCGTCTGCGGGCCCGAAGCCCTCGATCATCGTGCGCACTCCGAAGTTGTAGGAGCTCACCACGAGTGCGCTGTGTGGGCCGATGCCTCCCTTGTACAGTCGCCATCGCACACGATATCGTGGATCGATGGGCCGCAGATCGTTCCAGTGGATGTCGCCGAAGCGCTCGGCCGGCGCGGCTTCGAGCAGAGCCGCGGTGCCGTTGGAGTAATCGACGATGGCTCTGACGAAGCCTCCGACCGGATACAGGAAGTACGGCGTGAGCACGAGCGAGCCGACTGCGACGACCCAGCTGATGCCGCGGCGCAGGAGAAACGCCAGGATCGCCACGCCGACCGCGAACACGAGGAGCGCCGTGCTCCACTTCCCGAATGGCGCGAAGGTCACCCAGCTCATGACGACGAACGCGCCTGCGTGGAGTATCCGTCGGCCGAACGCGTTTGCAGAGCCGACGCGGTAACGCGACTCGTCATCGACGGCATCGTCCGCTGCTTCATCCTCTGGACCATCCTCGTCCGCCGCGCCGGAACTGACATCGCCGGCATCCTCCTCCGCACTCCCATCGCGCCTGAACACGCAGGCGCCGAAACCCAGCGTGCTCATGCGCTCGATCATCGGACGGGTCGCCGGATCATCGTCCGCCACGACGTGCACTTCGCCGAGCCACGCCGTCGAGTCGACGATGCGCTCGCCGAGCTCGCGCAGCTCGAGCGGCGTCGGCAGGTCGTCCGGAAACTCGGCGTAGACAACGCCGAGCACGTAGCTCGGAATGTGAGGAAGGTGCTCGACGTCACGACGCACCAGGTAGGCCTTACTGACCAACGGCATGCGCTCGAGCTTGCGCCGCAGATGCCTGATGTCGCGGTCGCTCACGCCGTGCGGCAGGAGCTCTTCACTCAGGAGCAGCGTCTCTCGCTCGTTGCGTATCGCGCCGTCCTCCATGTGGCGTCGGGTAAGCAGCTCGAGAAATTCATCGCGTCGCCGATCTCGCATCTCCGCGGCTGCGGAGGCGCCGGGTACGTTCGCCGCGAGACCGAACACGAGCTGGTACCCCGGTATCAGGTACTGTTCGGGCTGAGCCTCGATCGCGCGGTCGAGCAGGGCGACGCCGCCATCATCTCCGGCGCCGATCATGAGCCGACCCGTTTCGGCGAGCGCGGGGACATTGTCGGGATAGCGCTCGAGCACGCGTCGATACTCTTCGAGCGCCCGCTCGGGTCCGGCAACGGTCTCGGTCAACTCCGCGTACAGGAGCAGGTCGTCTTCGCCGTGAACCGCACCCGCGAGACGCTCCGCCTCGAGCTGCGCGAGCAGCTCGCGATGATCGGACTCCAGCTCGTGCCGCTGGCGCCACGCTCGACGCACCTCCTCACGCCACATCGCATCCGTGCGCTCGAGGCGCGCTTCGAGATGCGATGGGTCGAACAGCTCGTCCGCGGCGGTGATCGCCGCGGGCTCCGGCGGCGCCGCAGTAACGCCGAGCTCGGCGAGACGGCGACCGAGCGGCGGTGTCCCCGCGAGATCGTAGCGGTCGTGATGCGCCATCTCGCTGACCCAGAGCTTGGCCTCCTCCAGGTCGATCGATCGCACGTCGTCACGGAACGACCGGTAGAAACGCTCCGGAGGCTCCTCGTGCTCGATGGTCTGCTTCCAGATTGCGGGCAGCCAGTGCTGGACGGTGAACGTGGCGTACGTCACGACGGCGCAGAAGCTCTCGCCGACGCGATCGGCGCCGACGAGCAGTGCCGCTCGGGCGTCTGCCGAGAGGACGCCCATCAGTCCCAGACTGAACCGGTACTCACCCATCGTTCGCTGCAGATGCGTCTCGAGACGATCGACCAGCCTGAGCACGCCACCATACCGCGGAAGCGTCATTCGATCGAGCCACGACCGCAGCCCCAGCGTCAGCTCGACGAAGCGAATCAAACCGGCAATGCCTCCGGTTCGCATCGTCAGAAGCCACACGATGCGTGCTTCGAGCTGCGCGCTCGTCAGCGACAGAAGCATCGGCAGTCCGATCGACAGCCTCGTCGCCCGCCAGGCCATCGATCCTGGCTGGACCTCCTCGACGAGCTCGACGTCGGCCTCGACCGAGATCGTCGTCGCTATCAATGTATGTCCGCCGGTCAGGTTCGCGGCGCGCTCGATGAGCGCCTCGAGCGCCGGCGCCTCGAGTGGCGCGAGCAGTGCTCCGTCGGCACAACGCGGAACGGGATCGATGCGTCGGATGAAGAAGTCGTTGACCGGACGAAGGCGGGTGACCCAGTAGAGGAGCAGCAGCGAGCCATACGATGCCAGCATCCATGCGATCGCGACGCCATAGGTCTCGACGCCGAAGATGAGCATCACGAAGGCGGCGGCGATGAGCGTTCCGAAGAACAGGACGAGCGTGCGGTCGAATCGGATCCACAGCGCGAGAAGCGCCGCGCCGACCCAGAAGGGAAGCGCCCGTGCGAAGAGACCGAGCGTGAAGCGTACCGGCCGCGCGTAGGCGTGCTCGACGAGCGCGCTGAGTCGTGCGCTCCGCTCGTCGACCGTCTCCGGGCTCACTCGACCGCGCGATACACCCGCGCGTAGTCGATGTCGTGGTACTGCGGCCAGACCGTCGACTCGTCGGGATCACCGCCCCAGTTGCCGCCGACGATCGTGTCGATGACGAAGCGCAGCGGCAGGTCGGGCTGGATCACCGGCGCGCGGAAGACCTCGAGGTCGTCAACGAACCAGACGTATTCCGTCGGATACCATTCGAGCGCGAAGCGGTGGTAGGCCTCGGAGAAATCCGGGCCGCTGAAGCTCGACGAGCGGCTGCGCCGCGTGCCGCGCGCGTTGCCGTAGTGGTAGGTCAGGTGCACCTTGCGCGGGTTGCGCCCGAGCAGCTCCATGATGTCGATCTCCGGCGCGTTGTGATCGAGCCAGAGCCAGTGCGCCGGCCACAGTCCGCGTCCGGTCGGAAGCTTCGCGCGCACCTCGAATCGCCCGTAGAGGAACCGCTCGTTCGAGAGGATCAGGCCTCCGGTGTAGAACCCGGGCTCGCTCGTGTCGGGAACCGACGTGATGCGAAGCCGCCCGCCGGCGACACTCATCGCCGCGCGACGAAACCGCACGAGGTGATCCTCGACGCCGGAGCCACCCTCGGCCACATCCCATCGTGCTGTGTCGAGCGTCGCGTCATCGAACTCGTCGGACCACGCGAGCTCCCAGATCGGGAGCCGAACCGTCGCCGCTCTCGTGCGCGAGCGCGCGCGCCAGTCGAAGCTGACGCTCGCGCCGTCGCGCTCGACCGTGACGCGGTAGCGCCCCGTCGGGATGCGATCGAGCACGAAGCGGCCGGCACTGTCGCTCACGACCGCCCGCGTCGCGGGCGTCGTCGAGATCGTCGCGCCCGCGATCGGTCCGTGCCGTCCGCCGATCACCTCTCCGTGAATGATCCCGTCATCGTCGTCCCGCGCATCACCGTGCTGCGCCCGGGCGCCGGTGTAGGAGCCAATGAGGGTGCCGACGACTGCAACGACGAGCGCGATGTCGCGGAGCGTGCGGGGGCGGGATCGATTCATGCGAGCTACTTGCGAACCATGACCGTGGTTGCCAGACCTCCGACACGGAGCAGGTACAGGCCGGAGGAAAGCCCGCTGATGTCGACCGACGTCCGCTCGCCGTTGAGCGTGTGACGCGCGACGACGGCGCCGCGGGCATCGGAGATGGAGAGCTCGTGTGAGACGCCGGGAGCCGCATCGAGGCCGGTGAGCATCACGTCGATCCTATCGCGTGCGGGATTCGGCGTCGCGCTGAGCGTGCCGCTCGCGGCAATCGTTCCGCCGATTCCCGATGGGATCGTCACGCCGGTCGCGACGAAGATGTCGAGCTTGCCGAGGTTGCCGACATCGGTGCGCTCGGAGGAGAAATACACCTCGGTGCCCGACGCCGGCACGGTGATGAAGCGCTCGTCGCGCGACGTGTTGATCGGCGCGCCGAGATTCGACGGTGCGCTCCAGCCGTCGCCCTCGCGCCGACTCACGTTAAAGTCGAGTCCCCCCAGCCCGCCGTGGCCGGCCGACGAGAAATACAGAAGCTCGCCGCTCGGATGCAGGTACGGACTGTCCTCGCGGTACCTGGTGTTGACGGGCTCGCCGAGATTGCGCGGCGCGCTCCATTCGCCGTTGGGGAGCTTCGTCGAGACGTAGAGATCGATGTCCGTGGTCCCTCCGAGCGCGCCCGGGCGATTCGAGACGAAGCAGAGCGTGCGGCCGTCGGCCGAGACCGTGGGCTGCGTGTCCCAGTAGGGGCTATTGATCGTGCGGAGGTTCCGGATGTTGGTGAACGTTCCGCCGACGAGCTCGGCGATGTAGATGTCGCAGTCGCCGAGACCGTCGTCGCGCTGGCACCCGGTGAAGAAGATCGTGCGACCATCCGCCGCGATGGACGCGACGCCTTCGTTGAGCGGAGTGTTCACGGGCTCGCCGATGTTCGTCGCGGCGCTGAAGTCCCAGGCGCCGTCGCCCGCGCGCGTCGCCACCCAGATGTCATGACCGCCGACGCCGTCGGAACGATCGGAGCAGTAGTACAGCGTGCTCCCATCGGCGGTGATGGTCGGGGCGTACTCGAAGTCGGGAGTGTTGATCGACAGCGAATGGATCTCGACGCCGCCGGCCGAGGCCTGCGCGGTCAGGTCGATCGGACCGACGAGCAGTCCGATGAGAGCGAGGATGCCGAGTGCCGAAGCAGTTCGCGTAGACATGAGGAACCTCAGGAGAATTGCTGGTTCGCCGACGCGGGGGGTCGCCCGAAGATACCGCAGAGGATGCTGTGTTGCGAACGTCCGGCAACACGCGCGGGCCGTGTTGCTGAGCACCATCGCCTATCGCGAGACTTCCGGGGTTCCGACCAGCAGCGTCAGCGTCGCTACCGGACCGTTGGGAGAATGTCCCGCGAGCGAGAATCCGATATCCGGGCGCAGCCATATCCCATTGCCGAGACGAAGCTGTCCTCCGATCTCGACGCGATGGTCCGGAGGCATCCGGCGGTCGGCGTCGAGGCGCAGACCGACGAAGAGGCGCTCGGTCGCGCTGCCATACACCATGCGCGCGGTCAGCGAGCCCTCGAGCAAATCCGATAGCGACGGACCCAGCGACTGATGTTGAAGCGACGCCGCTGCCTGCACCTGGCCGCTTGTGCCGAGGACCGGGAACGCCGCGACGACGAAGTAATGATAGCCCGTCAGCGGCAGCGCGGATCCGTCGTCGGTCATGTGCCCGCGCCACGTCGCTGCCAGTGCGAGCTCGTAGACCGAGCGATTCCACAGTGCCTCCTTCAACGCCGGTCGCAGCGAGTCGAGCAGCGCGGCGCGATCCGCCGGCGCGACGGCCGCGAGGGCACGCAGCAGCGTCGAGTCGGCGCGCAGGTCGGCGTCGTCGTGCAGCATCCAGCGCAAACCGAGCGCGGTGTGGAATCCCGTGCCCGGAACGGTCTCGACGGCGAAGGAGATCCGCGGTCGCGTCAGCAATCGGAGCAGTCGTCCGCTCAGGAACTCCTCGAGCGACACACCGCCTCCGATGAGCAGCGGCGCGACCTCCATGCCGACGCGCATGCGCTGCGTGGCGCCGTCCCACCGCGCGTGCGCCGCAACCGCCGCGTTGCGCACACCCGACGGCTCGATCGTCATCGGACCGCCGTCGATGTCGAACGCCATGAGCGCAACGGGCACCGGGACGGGATAATCCGCAACGGCGAGCCGAAGCGGAGTCGCCTGGCCGGCGCCGTCGAGCGTCGCCTGGCCGGCGCCGTCGAGCGTCGCGCACGACTGCAGCACGAAGGCGCAGAGCGCGACGACGCCCAGCATCGCGCGCGACGATGAGGAGTTGATGAGCAGGATCGTGAGGTTCATTGCGGATCGAGCAGGATGATCGTCGAGGCGGGAGATTCGCCGGGGATTATTCATCGCTGACTAGGGATTCCCCCTATTGTGGCGAGCGACCGCGCAAAGCTACCTTCTCGCCGTTCGAACGCAAACGCTGGACCTTGACGTGCGGCCGCACGTCGGCGTGAAGCCTCGATCACCCCCCGTGATCCCGGCAGCGACTTCGCTCCCCCACTGGCGGGCAGCTCACCCCCTGCACATCGCCTTCCCCGCTCCCTACATCCCCGCTTTTATCCAACCTATTCTTTGGTGGGAGGCTTCGCTATGAAGCGGACTCTATTCGGTATTGCCGTACTCCTCGCGTTCGTCGTGATGTCGTGCGATCAGTCGCAGGCGCCGAGCGGCCCGTCGTCAGGCCCGTCCAACAAGGCGTCGATCGTCCGTGACGTTCCGGTCTGGACGACGGTGCTTAACACGTGCTGCTGGGAAGAGGAGTTGGTCGAACTCAGCGGTACGGCCAAGATCACGTTCAACGACAACGGACTCCACGTCGTGGTCAAGGACATGACCGGCATCTGCGTCTGGGGCGGACACAGCTACACGGTCCGGGGCACGGCCGTGTCCAACCAGAAGTATGGGGACAACGGCTGGCACGTCGTCTTCAGCATGAATCTCGTCAACGAGGACGGCTGCAGTGTGCTCGTGAAGATCCACTACAAGTTCGTCTGGAACGAGGAGACCGGCACCTACGACGAGCTCTTCGATCACAGCGAGCTGATCTGCGACCCGCAGACCGAGATCGAGTGATCTCCTGCGGGACCCCTGCAATGGGCAATTCGAGAGAAGGGCGGCCGCATCCGATGATGCGGCCGCCCTTTTTTCCGGGATGTGAAAACTTTCGACGGCGTGTGACACTTGCGCGCGTGGATGGTCATACGTGCAGATCGCAGATTCACCGATACGTGTCGACGTGCGGACATGCCCTCGTCCCACTCGACGTGCGAAGACCGGGTCCGTGGTGGGATTATCCCGGTCGATCGCGACCGGCCGCCAGTCGGCTCGACGCAGGCCTGCACGCCGATCGGACGCTCGCAGCGCACTCGACCGTCTCTGTCAACAGCATCGCTCGAACCATCCCATGTGTCACGTCGGCGTTCGAGCGCCGGATCATGACGCAACAGCGATGCGGGCGCCGGGCATGGTAGTCGTGCCCGGCGCTCTTGTTTTGTGATCAGCCTCAGCGCACGATGATCGGTCGTACCACCGCACCATCACCCGCCTTCACGCTCAGCATGTACATGCCCGGCGCCAGGCCGGATACGTCGAGCACCATCGACCGAGCGTCGTCCGCAGTCTCCTCGCCACCATCCTCGTCACGCACGAGATTCCCGAGAACGTCGTAGAGCATCAGTCGCGTCATCGACGTGACGTTGCCCGCGAGCACGATCGTCGCCAGCCCGGAGACGGGATTCGGCCGTACCGTCAGCGTCAGCGGAACCGCCTCCGACCGCCGCTCGACAATGCCGCTAAACGGCGCGTCGAGCACGCGGCCGTAGATGTCGGCGTCGCCGTTGCGCACGTCCTCCCAGACCACATGCAGGCGGCCGCGAAGAAACACGCCCGTCGGATTCGCCACCGAGTCGGTCGTCGCGAACACGAGTCCGTTGTGATTGCGCAGTGACAGGTCACGGGCCAGATGGATCAGCCGCACGCCCGATCGTGTCGCGTACAGAAGGGCGAGCGAGGAATCGTCTCGATCGATCGCCAGCGAAAGATCCTCGGCGTCGCGCGGGATATCGAAGCGCGCGGCACCGATCAGCGCGAGGCCGGTCGAATAGCGCTCGACGTGGAGGGCTCCGGCGGCGGTGTCGAGCGCGACGTGCAGCAGGGATTCGCCCGGCTCGCGCTGCCAGAGTATCTGCCCCGAGAGCGGAGCGATCGCGATCGAGTCGAGCACCATCGTCGACTGCACGCGCACGATCGCTCCCTCGCGAGCCAGGGCCCACGTTCCCGTCGATAGCGGAACGATCCCCGACGCCTGCGTCGTCGGCATCACCGTCGATGCCCCGCTCGTGCCGTTCGTGTCGCTCGAGTAGAGCAGGCGTCCCTCCGTCGACGAGCGCACCGCCGTGACGCCGGCGCCGTCATTCGGATCGGAGCCGATGAGCGGCTCAGAGTAGCGAACCGACTGCACGAACTGCCCGCTGCGCACCTGGCTCCACCCCGATCCGGTGGCGCGCCAGATCCCGAGCGAGCCGGAGTACTGCGTGGGGCTCACATGGATGGTCCCGGTACCGATGCTGACGAGCGAGATCGCGCCGTCGGTCTGGGGCATCGCGGTCTGGAACGATGTCGATGTCGAATAGCCCTGATACTGGGTCGAGGTCTGTCCCGACGACAGCATGATCGTATCGGTGGACACGACGCGATCGGAGGTCCATCGGGAGATTCTCGCGGCGTCGGTCCACGCCGCGCCGGGAACCGGCGTGCCGCGCAGCCACGCGACGTGCGCTTCGCCAGCGGCGGTGAACGACCGCGGCAGGCGATCGCCGACGCCTAATTGCACCGGTGCGATGGCCGATGCCAGCCGCGCGCCGTCGACGGTGACGGCGCTCATCGTGTCGAACGAGGTTCGCACGATCGTCGGAGCCGCTCCTCTGCACGTGGCGGCGTGCCTCGTGCCGCGAGCAACACCGCCGCATCCGGAGACCACGAAGTCGAAGCCCTCGGCGCTCGAGTACGCCGGCTGACCTGGCTGCTTCCCACTTCTGGTGAAGACGACGCGGATCGAGTGCGCGCCGTCGATCCAACTGCGCATGGCCGCGGTCACGTCCGGGTACGTCGAGCCCGATGTGCAGACCGACTGTGAGTCGATGTCGCTTCGGTCGACCGTCGTCAGGGCGGAGTCGACGACGAGCTGATGCAGGTAGACACCGGCGCCCCACTCGAAGCACACCGGCATCGGATTCGTGCGCAGCGCCGTGACGACCACGCCGCCGGCTGCTCCCGGCGTCATCGTCCACGCGTGAGGAAAGAGTCGATCGGTCACGTCGAGGCCGCGGCGCAGCGAGGCCTCCGCATCGAGAAAGTGGCGCCAGAGCGTCACCGTGTCTCCGACGAGCGCGACCAGGCTCGAGTCTCCGCGCAACAGATGCGGCACGGAGAACCGCGCACTGTCGATGGGCCGTGCGTCGAGCACCGTGCCGTCGAGAAGCAGGCTGGGCGGTGCGAAGCGCCGCAGCACGGTGACCAGCGCGGGATGTGATGGATGAGCGACGAGATCGACGATCGGCCCGGGCAGCGCACGACGCTCTCCCGCGAGCGGCTCTCCGCCGCGATCGAAATCGCGCGCGTAGAGACCGGGCCCGAATCGACGCTCGTCACCCCAGAGCACGGTGAATCCACCGCCGGCCGCGATGACGTGCACGACGCCCGACGGTCGAGCCGAGTCGGCATGTACCAATTGTGAAGAGCCGACCGGCCCGCTCGCATCGACGATCTGTCCGCGAAGCACGCCGCGCGCGATGCCCAGGCGATCGGGCTCCACGTTCCCCAAGACGACGAACCGCACCGTTCCGCTCGACGCAGCGGCCTGCGCGCGCATCGAGATCGGCAGCCTGAGCGACGTCGGCTCGTCGCCCGAGACGCGTATGCTCGTCTGCTGTGCGGCGGCGGCGGAGGAGAACACGATCGCCGTGGCAATCATGAACGCGAGGCGAGTCCGGGGATTGACCATGGTCGGCATGCGAGTGAGTGGGAGATCTGCCATCAGTTCAACATAGGAAGCGGGCGGAGTTCTCGGCGCACCGGAGATCGTGACTGCGCCTGGCCCCCGATGCACTTCATGACACGCACGTGCAGTTCATGACATCCGCGATCAGGAACGGTCAGGAGCGGCGGCAGCTTGTCGTCAGACCATAGAGCGCGTGATCGCGCCTGATGGTCAATCACATCCGAGGGAATGCCTTCCGACACGATGCCGACGTCCTGCAACCCGCGACCTACGCGGAATCCGTTTACCTCCCTCCGTACGATGAGGTGTCTCATGAAAGCGAACCTGTTGAAACTCGGTGTGATGATGATTGCGTCGGCAACGCTTGCCGTCGGTTGTACCGACTCGGTGCTCGACGCATCCGACTCGGACGTCGCGGCGACCTACGATGCCTACGACGCGACACTCCTCGATGAATCGTTGATGGTGAGCGTCACCGAAGTGCCGACCGTCGAGCAGGCGCTCCTGGCGGACTCGACGGCCGACTCGACCTGCGCCGATTCGCTGCGCCTGGGCGGGCGTCGCGGCGGACGTGACGACGGCATGCGCGGCGGACCCGGCGGCCGCGGCGGTCACCGCGGTGGTCGCGGTCATGGGCACGACGGCGGCATCGGCAACATTGCGCCGCTCGGCATCCGGAACTACCGCGCCGCGGCGGCACAGCTCGGATTGAGCGCCGCGCAGGACTCGCTGTTCCGCGCCTACCTCGCCGACCTGCGCTCCTGCGCCGAAGGACCCGCGGCGACCTACCGCGCGGCCCGCGAAGCGGCGTTCGCTCCGTACAAGCCGACGGTCGACTCCATCCGCGCGGCAGTGCGTGCGGGCACGATCACGCATGACGAGGCGCGGACCCGGCTCGACGCGATTCGCGCCGAAGTCGAAACGGTCATCGCGCCGCTCAACGAGGAGCTGCGTACGGCGGTCGCTTCCTGTCGCGCGACGTTCGAGGCGGCGGTGGCCGCGATGCTCACCGCCGAGCAGCTCGAGCTCTGGAACACGCTGAAGGGCTGATCGATTTCACGAAGCGATGGTCATGGAGAATGATCCCGATGGCATATGTTCGGCAGTACGATGCTGAGGCGATGCATCCGATCGACGGATGAGTGAACCGAGCCTGCCGGTGCAGGCCAACCGAAACGTCGGGCGTCCCATCATGCGGACGCCCGACGTTCGCGGTTGAACCTGACCCTTCGAATACGGGATTGCTTGATGACGACATGGCGACGGAAATACCTGGCAACGAGCGTCGTGCCGCCGCGGTGGCTCGAGATCGTCGTCGTGACCGGAGCATGGCTCTTCGTCGCGTCGATCGCACTGGTCGTGCGCGCGCTCGATCCGGAGCACCCGTTCACGATGCACACGATCGGGGTCACCGCGGCTGAGTACCTGCCGTGGATCCTGCTGACACCGCTGATCTTCGCGCTCGTGCGCCGCTACCCGATCGAGGGAGATCGGTGGGCTCGACGACTGGCGCTCCATCTGATCGTCGCGATCGTCACGGCGGTCACCGTCAGCGTCGTCGAGAACGCGGCCACCAGGGCGCTCGGTCCGCCTCCTCGCATCGAGAGCGAGTCGCCGCGGCCCCCGTTCGGGCCACGTGGTCCGCCGCCACGTGGCGACGGTCCACGACCCGAAGAGCCACGGGGCAGTGGGCGGTTTGGCGACGGGCCGCGATTCGGCGGCGGACCCCGCGGACCGATACCGCGGCTACCGCTGCGATTCCTGATCTACCTTGTCGTGCTCGGTGCCGGCGTCGTGCGCAACTACGCGGTGCAGGCCGCGGAGCGGCGCGAGGAGGCGGCGGCGCTCGCGGCCGAGCTGAGCGAGGCGCGCCTGCGCGCGTTGCGCTCGCAGCTCAATCCCCACTTTCTCTTCAACGCGCTCAACGCCGTCAGCGCGCTCGCCGGCGACGACCCGGCGACGGTGCGTCGCATCGTCGCGCGGCTCTCGTCGCTGCTGCGTCGCGTGCTCGACGACGAGGCATCCCGCGACGTGCGGCTCGCCGAGGAGCTCGCATTCCTGCGCGACTACCTCGAAATTCAGGCGGTGCGATTCGCGGGGCGACTCGAGTTCATCGAGACGATCGAGCCGGATACGCTGAGCGTGCTCGTGCCCGGACTCATCCTTCAGCCCATCGTCGAGAATTCCGTCGAGCATGCGGCAGCGCGTCGCATGGCCGGAGCGACCACGATCGTGATCACCGCGCGACGCGTCGCCCGCGACAACGTCGATCGCCTCGAGATCACCGTGCGCGACAACGGCTCCGGACGCGACGAGCCCGCGGCGCCGATCACCGAACGCGACGGAGGCATCGGCCTGCGCAACACGCGCGAGCGGCTCTCGGCCCACTTCGCCGGCGACGCGTCGCTCATCGTTCGTCGAACCGATGACGGTGGAACCGAGGCGATCCTCGATCTTCCGTGGCAGGAACAGCACGACGACGAACCGCCGACATGACGCACAGCTCCGAAATGAACGCACCGCCGAGCGTGGCTCCGACGCGCATCGTCCTCGCCGACGACGAGCCGCTCGGACGCAAGCGCCTGCTCGACCTGCTCGCGACGACCCCTGATGTCGACGTGGTCGCGGTCGCGACGAACGGGCGCGAGGCCATCGAGGCGGTGCTGAGTCACGCGCCCGATGTCGTGTTGCTCGACGTGCACATGCCGGACGTCTCCGGCATCGAGGTCGTTCGCAGCGTCGGCATCTCGCGGATGCCGCCGACGGTCTTCATCACGGCATACGACCGTCACGCAATCGAAGCGTTCGAGCTCGCGGCGGTCGACTACCTGCTGAAGCCCTTCGACGACGACCGATTTCGCGCGGCGCTCGAGCGCGCGCGCGACGCCGCGCTGCTGCGGCGCATAGGACCGGCCCGCGAGGCACTCGCGCGGTTGATCGACGCCGGTGGCGCGGAGGCTCCGAACGATCCCGAGCCGGCGCCCCATGCGGGATACCTCCAGCGCATCGCCGTCGAGGTTCGCGGTCAGCACCGCTTCCTCCCGGTCGCCCAGGTCGAGCACATCACTGCCGACGGGCCGTACGCGCACATCCACACCGTCGACGGACGCCACGTCATTCGCGAGCGCATGTCGACGCTCGAGCAGCAGCTCGATCCCGCGGTGTTCCTGCGCATCCACCGCTCGATCATCGTGCGCCTCGAGCTCGTCGACGCGCTGAGCGTATCGGGTGGCGGGGATTATTCCGTTCGCCTGCGCGACGGCACGCGGTTGAAGGTCGCCCGCGGCAAGCGCGAAGAGCTCGTGCGGCGACTGAAGGGAACGCAATCACTCTGACACCGCGCGGGCGGCGAGGCCCCGTGCGCGCACAGCGCGCACGGGGCCTCGCTTCTCCCGATCCCGCACCTCCCTGTCATCCCCCTGGGGATCTTTCTTTGGTTGCGCATCACCGCATGTCGCGATAGGAGCACTGGAGATTCTTCACTGCGGCTACCGCAGGCAGCTGCCCTCGCACCACCCCACCGACCCACATGCGGCCGTCGCACCGA
The DNA here is from genome assembly GCA_035539855.1 of Kapaibacterium sp. (SeqCode). Classification (GTDB taxonomy): domain Bacteria; phylum Bacteroidota; class Ignavibacteria; order OLB7; family OLB7; genus DATLHO01. The sequence goes on from DATLHO010000167.1 coordinate 13,365, forward strand.
AAGAAAGATCCCCAAGGGGATGACAGTTGCGCGTCGTTGTAGGGCGAGGCGCAGTGCGCGCTGCGCGCGCACTGCGCCTCGATTCCCCAGTCCCACGCCCCACTGTCATCCCCCTGGGGATCTCTCTTTGGTGCCGCATCACCGCATGTCGCGATGGGAGCACTACGGATTCTTCCTCGCGGCTGCCGCAGGCGGCTGCCCTCGCACTACACCACCGACCCACATGCGGCCGACGCGCCGTAAGAAAGGCCCCCTCCGGGGGTGACAGGGGCGGCCGTGTTGGGGCGAGTCCCACGCCCCACTGTCATCCCCCTGGGGATCTTTCTTTGGTGCCGCATCACCGCATGTCGCGATGAGAGCACTGCGGATTCTTCTTCGCGGCAACCGTAGGCGGCTGCCCTCGCACCACCCCACCGAGCCACACGCGGCCGTCGCGCCGAAAGAAAGTTCCCCAAGGGGATGACAGGGCGCCTCTCGCGAGGGTAATCCACTACGACCCCGCGTTGACATTGCCTCCCCCTTCGGCTAACTTCCCGCGCGTGCCACTCACAGCAGGACCAGACCTGACTCGGCACCGAGAGCCGTCGCGCCCTTCCCTCCTCCCGTCGTCCCCCATTCCTGGAATGCCCCCCGGACCGGACTCCGTTCGGTCGCAGCCACACGTACATCCACGTCGGTCGACGTGCCCCTCCGATGTAGCACCACTCATTAGGAGGCCATCATGGCAAAAGGCAACGAGAAGCGAATGGACCTGCGGGTCACGTTCGTCGATCTCGAGGACAACGAAAAGGCTCCGCGCATCGCTGCGTATCAGCTCGATGCATCGGGCCGGCCCGTCAGGAAGCTCGGTGTCGTCGACGGGAGCTCCCTGTCGCTCGACCTCGGCGACGCGCGCTCGCTCGCGCTCGGTCCGGATACCGAGGACTTCAAGGCGCTCCCGAAGGAGAGTCTCGTCAGCTACCGGCTCGAACAGAATCTCGAGCTCTGGCGCCGGCAGGGAATCGTGCTGCCGCGCGACGTGTGGGATCGCTTTCATTTCCACTATCACTGCGTCAGCGGCACCGTGCGCAAGTGCCGGCCGTGGTACTGGGATCTGCTCGACGACGTGCGCCTGGCGCCGACGTTCGAGCTGGCCCAGGTCGCGAGGATCAAGCCGATCACCGCGGAGCTCAAGCCGCACATCTACTTCCCGTTCCGGTGCCAGCCGCTGTGCGACGGCATCGTCGAGATTTTCGAGCGCGAATGCTGCTGCACGCACATCCACATTCACGTGCCCAGCCTCCTCGATCGCCTGCGCGAGATCCTCGACATCCTTCCGATTCCCATCCCCGATCCGATTCCCGACCCCATTCCCGATCCGCTGAAGGGACTGCGACCGGTGCCGCGTCCAGGTCCGACGCCCGGACCCGATCCCGCTCCGTTCTCACCGCAGCTTCTTCGAGCCAGCGCGCGGACGATTCAGCGGCGGCGGTCGACGATCGATCTCAAGGCGGTGCCGCCGGAGTCGCTGCATCGGGACTACCTGGCGCTTCGCACGATGGCCTCTGAGGAGGCGCGGCGCTACATCCTCGAGCGGCATTACCTCTACCCGCTGTTCTGTCGCTGCTCGGTGCGCAAGGTCGGGCAGACCGCGATTCAGCCGGGCGGACACTTCGATTTCTGCTACCTGCGCGCGCACAGTCACTCGCTGCATCGGCATTGCGTGACGACGTACGCGTACAGGATCCGGCAGTTGGTCAACGGCGTGCTGACGGTGGTCTATGACGGCGTTGCGGCGCACGACTACTTCAGCGCGTCGGGCGAGGCCGACGTGCGCACGTACAACCCGCTGGCGCGCGTGTGTGCCGACGGACCGGGAGATCCGCCGCCGAACGACGGAACGGCGTTCGTGATGCTCGAGCACGTCGGATCGTACGGCACGTTCCATTTCAATTTCCCCGCGCAGAATGGCGTGTCGCAATTCCCCGCGCTGGGTGTCGACGACGGAACGTACACGACCGGCTACGCGCCGGACTGCCCGTGGGGCAGCGCGCTCGGACTGCGACTCTGGTTCTCGCCGGAGCTCGAGCCGATCGTGAAGTACTACCGGCTCAAGGTTTACTCCGTCAATGACGCCGGCGCCGCCGTGGGCGCGCCGATCGTCCTCGACGACACGGTGACGTGGGACAAGCTCGTCGACATCCCGGGCGATGTGATCCGCGTTCCCGAGACGCTCGGACCGACGCCGGTCGGACCGGAGCCGGACCTCTTCCGCGTGCCGTACTGGAGCTCACCGGATCATCGCTACCTCAGCGGGCAGTATCACCAGGTGTGGAACACTGCCGGAACGCAATTCCCCGACGGACGCTACATGCTCGTGATCGAAGTATTCGACGGCGCCGGCGCGCGCATCAAACCGAACGGCGCGGCCGGACCGGGCACGGGGCAGCCCTTCCAGTTCCGGCGCTGGAACACCGCGAGCGACACCGATCCGGTTCCGTACGCCGATGCGGCGCACGTCTTCTGGGTCGACAACACGCCGGTCGGCGGCGACATCGTCGACCTGCGCAAGAACGGCGTCATCAACACCGAGGAATGCCAATTCATGACCGACACGGCGGCGAGCACGTTCGCGATCGGCTTCCGCGCGTTCCACGTCAACGGCGTCGAGGACACCGGCCTCGGCGACGACAACTCGTTCATGTGGCATTACGCTATCGGCTGGCAGCGAGGCCTCAACGGCAGCACCGGCTCGCTCGGATTCGCGCCGTCCGGAGGCACGAACCACACCGATGTCGGCGAAAACGGCGTCGCGGTCAGCTCCGGCACGGAGACGTTCCAGACCATGCTGACGAAAACGAACCCCGACGGAACTACGACGGTACTGCGCAAGTGCACGTTCAGCGTCTCGCTGCACGTGTACGCGAAGCACTTCACCGGAGGCGGACGGATAAGCGGATACGACTATCACGAGACGGCGTCGTTCGCTCTCGAGATTGCGCCGTAGCGACGCAGATGAAACGAGGCGACGAAGCGCGCCACGCGCGCTTCGTCGCCTCGACTGTCCCGGACATCGGCGCCCCTGTCATTCCCGGAGGGGATCCTTCTTTGCAGTCGCATCACCGCATGTGGTGATGGGGGCGCTGCGATTTCTTCTTCGCGGCTGCCGCGGGCGGCTGCCCTCGCACAACCCCACCGACCTACATGCGACTGTCGCGCCGTAAGAAAGGCCCCCTCCGAGCGTGACAGGGGCGGTCGTGTTGAGGCGAGGTCCCACGTGATTCATCATCCCGGCGTCCTTGGCATCGGGATCGAATCCAGCTTCTCTTCAGGAACGGTTTGAATGTAGTGCTCGAAGCTCGAATCGAACGGTTGGGGCGCGACTTCGGGAGGCGGCGTCGACGCACGCAACGAATCGCTCATGGAATCAACGCGGTCGCTCGAGGTGTCCCTCGCAACGGCGTCACGCTGATTCTCGGCGTCCGCGCATGCCAGACAGACGAGTGCCACCGCAAGAGAGCGCACGACAGTCATCATGGTGCACCTCGGAGAATTCTTCCGCGACGAATCATCGTCTGGAACCTACCGCCCCATCCTCACCTCGAGATCGACCGAATCCCGATTGATCACCGGCAGCTCGGCGACTTCGGGTCCTTCGAGTGCCGTGTCATCGCCGGGCGCCTTGACGCTCACATTCGGTGCAATCGTATGCTCCGATTGAGCGATCGCGGCGGAGCTCAACGACGACGCTCGCATTTGCATCGCGGGTTGGGTCGTGGCAAGAATTGCTGCACGCGTCACCACCGCTGTCTCTCGCGCCGCGACGTTGTCGACCCCCGCCACGACGACCGGTGCAATCGCAGGAGCAGGCTCCTCAACCGGTACGGACAATTCAGTGACGGTGCGGGATGGCGTCGGTGCGATATTCTGATTTTCGTGCGGCGTCGGCGAGCTCGTGAGCATGGTGACGACGGTGACGGCGACGACGATCACCGAGCCGATCGCCGTGGCGGCGAACGAGGTCGTGCCGCCCGCCGACAGTGCCGACGTTGGCGCCGGCGGCGCCGGTAGCGCCGCGAGCGACGAGAGCAGCTCGCCACGCCCAGCAGCCCTATCGATGGGGAGCAATGCGCGATCGGCCGCGAGCGCCGATCGGATCGCGCGCTCTGCTGCGAGCGCGCGAGCCACTTCCGGGTCGCGCTCGACGTGTGCGAGAAACGACGTGCGCTCCGCCGCGCCCATGGCGCCGTCGAGATAGCGATCGATTGCGCGGTCGATGTCGGTTCTGCTCATGGCGTGGCTCTCCCACCGGATGTCTCGCTCAGTACAGCGGCGCGCAGCATCGCCCTCGCGCGCGACGCTCTCTTCCAGATTGCCTCGGGGGATTTCTCGAGCATGCACGCCGTCTCCTCGGTCGAATACCCGCAGTAGACCGTCAGCACCAGCACCTCTCGATAATCGAACGGGAGCTCATCGAGCGCGGCGATGGCGATCTCTTCGAGTGCCGTCCGCTCCGGCTCGGCCGGTCGCATCGGCTCGGGAATGGAGTCGAGGGACTCGTGCACGCGACGGCGGCTCAACGCGCTCAGACAGAGGTTCCGCGCGATGCGCAGCAGAAAGCCGACGGGATTGTCGATGCGCCGCGGCCGCGAGCGCAGGCCGAGCACACGAATCCAGACCTCCTGCGTGATGTCGTGCGACAGTTCGGCGTCGCCAAGGATCTTCCGCGCGTAGACCTGCAGGCGCTCGTTGTGACGGTCGAAGAGCTCGACGAGCGCAGCGTTCTCTCCCCGCTGGAATCGCTCCAGCAGGCTCGCGTCGCTCGACAGTGCCCTGCGCTCGACCGGTTCGACGACGAGGCTCCGCGCCGGGTCGAGAACCGAGACGCTGACGTCAGTCATCATGCATCATCTCCCGGGATCTGTGGGAAAGACTCGGCGTCGCGGCGGATCCTGACCGCGGACGAAAACAAACGTCCCGGTCAGGATCGTGACGATCGCGTGGTCTTTGATCCGAATCGCATCGCACGACTGTCGGAACCTACTCATCCCCTGCGTCATGACCACGCTCCTCACGTCTTCGTCACCGCGCCGGATCTCGCTCGCCGCGATCCTCGGTCTCATCGTCTGCGTCGCAAGCTCGAGTGCGCAGCTCTCATGGAGCGCCATCGGCGGGGCGGGCTATGAGCACGCCTGGATCGATGGCGATTTCACCGGCATCGACAATTACTGGTCGTTCGACGAGCCGACCACCGGTGACGTCGCCGTGGCGGCGGTCGGCGTCTGGGCTCGCGAAGAGGGAGACGGCATGCTCGGCCTCCTTGCGCGAGTCAACGGCTCACGCCTCACGACGGAGTTCACGTGGGATTCGCCCGAGTATTCGATTCTGCTTCCGGGAGATACGATCGTCACCGTGCGGAACCTCAACCGGTTCCCACTGACGCTCACGAGCGTCGAGTACGAGCTGCTGGGCACCGTGAAGCCCACCGAGCTGATCGGCTTCGGCCTCGGTGGCTCGCTCGGCTATCGCACCGCGAGCAATTTCGAGAGCACGCAGTCGCTTCCGGAGAACGTGAGAAACGCGCAGTGGACGAATCCGGAGCGTCACCCTGTGCGCGACAACGGCCGAACGCTCGTGCTCGATTCGGGGACGATCCCACAGAACAGGTTCTCGGCTGCGGCAGTGCTCTCCGTTCTTGGCGAGATCCGTCTCGGCCGTTCGACCTCACTCGTCCCGGAACTGCGCCTGCGTTATGATCTCACGTCGCCGTTCGAGGGCGCCGGCTGGAGTCGCGTCGGCCTCGCCGGCATGCTCTCGCTGCGCGTCGCGCTGGACGCTGCAGGTCGAACGCGACCCGGGCTCGGTGATGTACCACTCGCTCCTCCGTCCGTGAGCCTCTACGCCATCGGCGACGACGGCGCGCGACACGATCGACTCAGTGTTCGAACGACGCGTGCCGAAGTCACGCGCACGACGGCCGTGCTGCCGCTGATCGCCATCACGCGGGCCGGCGCATTGCGCCTGCGTCCGGCACGAACACCCGCGGACGCGCGCGCGATGCTCGACTCGATCCTCCGACTCGACGATCGCGCGATGAGTGACGACGCGGCGGGCGTGGTGGGACTCGTGCTGCGCGCGCATCCGAACGGGCGCGCACGACTCAGCATCGTGCACTCGAACGCCTCACGCTCAACCGCACGGCAGTCGGTCGACTCGTTGCGCACCGACATCCTGAATCGATTCGCTCTCGATCCCTCGCAGCTCATCGTCGAGGATGTACCGCTCGAAGGTGTTGCGTTCGATTCCAGTGGCGGGGATATGCTCGTCGCGGTGTCGCTCGATCCTCCGTCGCTCGGGGTCATCGAATCGAAGTGGATCGAACAGGGATTCGCGGCGCAGGCCGTCAAGGTCGAGCCGAGCGTGTCGTCAGGAGCCTGGCAGGTCATCCTCGCGCGCGGAGCGACCGCGTTCGACACGCTGCGCGGAGACGGCCTCGAGCCCGTCAGCCTTCGACTGCGAATCCCGTTCACGCGCCAGGGGACTCAACAGCCGATCGTCGCGAGACTGCTCACCCACGGCGGCGAAACCACATCCGACACGCTCGCGATCGATGTCGTCGCCGAGCCGATCGCACGACGCCGCACCATGATCGATGTGCCGGGAGCGCAGGAGCGCGCGATCGCCGACGTGCACGCCGCCACCGCCGATGTCAGCGGGCGCAGCTCCATCGCCAACGTCGACGTGCGCAGCGCGATCGCTCACATCGGCGAGCACGATCGCGTGGTCATCACCGGCGCAGACGCGGACTCGATCGGTAAAACAATCCGCTCTGCGCTCGGGTCGCGCACGAATATCGTGGAGACAAAACCAGAGCATTCCAGCATCGCCCAATCGTATGCGGCGTCGGCATCTCCCGCCGCGACGATGCTACGCGAGCGCACTCGCATCGTCATCGAGTCGTCCGAGGAACCGGCACTGCGCCGGTGATCACCACTGCCTTTCATTTACTCGAACATCCGGAGGCCATCATGCGACGCATCCTCGCCATTCTCGTGCTGTGCGCAATCGTAGGGTCCGCATGCAGCGAGCCCGTTGCTCCGGAGCTCGAAGAAGTCCGCGCCGGACAGGGCACCCTCTCCCTCGGATATTCGGGCGCCGTCAGCGGCAGAGACTCGGTCGCGGGCTCACTGTCGATTCGTCGGGAGGCATCGGACGCGCTCGGCGACGGATCGCTGATCGGCGAAGGCGCCTTCTGCGAATCGGTGTTTCTCGACGCCGACACGACGCATCCGGGCGTTCGCATCCATTACGTCGTGGCGCACTTTCAGATCATCCCTCCGACGGGCGATCGAATTCTTCTGAGCATGCTTTTCGGAATGCTCGACAGCGGTCGACTCGATCCGTTCGTGACGCGAGGTGCGGTGGGCATGTACGAGACGAAGCTGGAGGAGACCTGGCGCTCCGAGAGCCTGCCCTATCGCTGGGCGCAGGTGGAGCTCGTGGCGGCCCCGGGAGTGCTTCGGTCGGAGACGCTCCAGCTCGGCCGCGCGCACGCGCAGGGAGGATCTCCCGGTCACCGCTTCACCGCGGAGCCCGGCGACGCACGGATCGAGATCGAGAGTTTCGACGATGCGCACATGCACACGATCAGGGGATTCGTCTCAGGCACTCTGACCGACGCCGCCGGTGAGACCGTCGTGCTCGAGCGCTCACCCTTCGAGATCGTCGCGCCGCTGGTGAACGTTCGGAGGTTTTGAATGACATTCGCGCCCCTGTCATCACCGGAGGGGATCCTTCCTAGGTGTCGCATCACCGCATGACGCGATGGGGGCGCTGCGGATTCTTCTTCGCGGCTGCCGCAGGCCGCTGCCCTCGCACAACCCCACCGACCCACATGCGGCCGTCGCGCCGAAAGAGAGATCCCGAAGGGGATGACAGTCGCGGCCGCACTGGAGCGAGGCACCCGCGCCCTGTCGTCCCCTTCCGAGCGCGCACCGAATCGGGAAGAACTCAATTGCGTAGATTCGCGCATCCCAATTCTACGCATCGATCCCCATGATCCCCAGCCGCTTCATCCCCCTCTCGCTCTCACTCGTTGGGCTACTCGCCTTCGCATCGTGCGACGCGCCGCTCTCGATCATCGCTCCCGGGACGGCGTCGTGGCGCGTCGAGTGGAACCAGGTTATCGAGGTTCGCTGCATCGCGTCGACCGAGCTCGAAGTCGCGTCGCGCCATGAGGTTACCGGCAGCGGAACGTTTCGCATCGAAAGACCGATCACCGATACGCGCACCGAGATCGACGACATCGCGTCGAGTGCGACGATGCCGAAGATCAGCTTCTCGCTCTCTTCGAACTGCAATCCGTCGACGCACGACAATGCCGTCGTCGTCGCCCAGCCGCGCGCCGAAACACCGTGGGAGCTCGATGCTCGTGTCATCGAGCATCCGGGCATCGACTCGGTTCAGATCACGCTTCGCGGAAGGATCACGCCGGCAGTCGCAAGCATCCGTCTGAAGGACGCCGAACGGACCGTCATCGAGGCTCCCGTCATGGATGGAGACGCCGGATTCTCCGTGACGCTGCCGTATTCGTTCCGAGCAAACAAGGTCCAGTTTCTCCTTCGCACGCCCGACGACGCCGTCCGGTCGCTCGTGTCCGTCACGATGAAGTACGCCGGCGAGTGATCAGAACCAGTAGCGAACACCGACCTGCATGTGCAGTCCGGAAAGCGCTATCTCGTGCGCCTCGACGACAGCGAGCTCTTCGCGCGTTGTCGGAAACTGCATCGAATATTCAGGCACCGACAGCGGCGGATACCATTGGCCGTAGCCGACGATCGCAAGGCCGAGGCGATCGGTGAAGTTGAAGCGAGCCTGCGCCCGCAGCTGCGCCGACAGTGAGCCCTTCATGATCGATGCGCCGAAGGCCACACCACCGCCGGCTGTCTGCAGAAGCGCTCCCTCCGTTGCCAGCCGAGAGTACCCAACGCCTGCGCCGACGAGAAGCTCGAGCTCCGATCGCCCCAGTGCTCGACGGGGCATCAGATTCACGTGTGCCAGCAGCAGGCCGCCAAGCTCCTCCACCCTCTCGATGTCGCGATCGGTCGCCGGGTTCGTCGCCCGATAATTCACACCGGCGCCGACGTCGAGCCACGTCGTGAGATCGTAGGCGACCTCGGCGCCGAAGCCGAGTCCCGCAAGCGAGGCACGCACCGTTCGAACCGAACCATCGAGTACGTCACGCAACTGATAGGTCGATCCGGCGTCGGAAGCCGCTGCCGTCGCGTTGATCGCGACGCTTATTCGATTGACGCCCATCGTTGCGAACGTGCGGTCGGGACGCGACGGGGGCAGTGCCGCAACGGCTCGAGGGAGCGCTTCGTCGGCGTATACGCGGAGCTCCGGCGGCTCGATCCCCGAGAACACCCTCTGCGCCGCAATCGCCTCTCGACGCTCGAGGTAGCGTGTATGGTCGCCCTCGATCACCTGATCGGCAGAGTACAACGATGTCGCGGCGCCACCGAAAAGCCCTCCGAACACGATGGCCATCGACAGCGGAAGGAGCGTCGGTCGGTCGTCCGCGTTGACGTAGAAGAAGGCCGCTCCCGCCCCCAATGTCGCGACCCCGGTCGCAACCGCTGCCGGGACTGGTCCGGAAATCACCACGCGCTCGATCGACGGGCCGGCAAGCGCCGTTGCATCATTGCGCAGTCGTCGCCAGTCGTACTCGTCGCTACCCGGCAGCACGATGACGCCACGATCGTCGACGTGGAGCAGCGCGCCGGTGATTATCTGTCCGTCGACGGTTTCCACGCGCACGGCCCGGTTGAGCGTGAGACGGGATTCCAGGCGAAAGGGCACTCCCGCGTCGTGGACATAAGGGACGTCGCCCGTCTCCATCCGCTCAAACTCCTCGACGTAGCGCACGAGTGCGCGCTCGGTCGTCTCGTCGATCGTCACGACGGTGTCGTCGCGATCGACGCGGTCGACCTCGAAGCGCATCCGGCCGCCCGCGTCACGTCCGACCGACGCCGAGCGCACGGCTCCGATGCGCGGGAAGAGGCCGAAGTAGACGATCTCGAGTGAGTCGAGCGACGGGCCGACGCGCTCGGAAAGCACGACCGGCGGCGAGCCTCCCTGCGCGTGCAGACTGCCCGTCGACAGTGCGAAAAGTGTGAACGAGAACAGAGCGATTCGAAGGGGCGCGATGCGGTGCGTCATGCGGAGGATACTCGAGGGATGTCGAAGGAGATCGCAAGATACGAGGCGGACAATTCATCGCAGCTCGACCCGGGCGGTCATCAGGAGGACCGGGTCGCGGTAGGCCGAGACCGTCGGATAGTGCCGGTCGAGATTCATCGCACGGTTCGTGCTGGTGAGCGTCAGACGCGTGCCGGGCGACGGCTCCCATCCGAACCCGATGTTGAACAGATCGATGCTCGTCGACACGCCGCCGGACGTCGAGACCGCGTTGAGATCGATCTCGCCGATGATGATCAACGAATACGGAAGCCGGTAGTATGCGTCGATCTGCAGCGTCATCGCTTCGACGTCCTGCTCCTGGAATTCGGTGAAGACCGCCCACTGGCTCAGCGGGCGCTCGTAGAAGTCGAGCGGATAAAGGAATTCACCGATCGTGGATCCGTTGCCGCGCAGTTTGACGTCGCGATTGATGCGACCGTCGTTGAACCCCGCTCCGTAGCGTCTCCACTCCGCGCGACCATCGAACGCGAAATCGCCGAGCTCGTGAGCACCGGCGAGGCCGATGACCACGGCAGAGCGGTCAGCGCTCGGTTCGGTGAACTGTACTTGATCCCGAAGCTCGTACTGCAGGTACAGTCTCGCGAGCGAAGCGTACTGAAGCGCGAGCGATCCGCTGGTGCCATTACCTCCGGACGCGAAGTAGTCGACGTGGGAGAGTCTCACATCGGCCTCGAGTCCGTCGACGATCGGAACGTCGAGCAGACCGACGCCGAGATCCATCACGTCGCCGATGCCGAGCCCGATGCCGTAGAGCGCGTCGCCGATTTGCCGGCGCCAGATGCGCACCCACCGCCAGCCAAGTTCGATGTTCGAGCCCTGACCGTCCATGTTGTAGAAGGTCAGCCCCTCACCCCACCGCACGTCGCTGAAGTGTCCCGCCTGGGCGATCGCCCGCAATGGCTCGCCGGCGATCGTGAACGTCGTATCGAAGGACAGGAGGACTCTGGGAAAGACGATCATCTCGTCGACGGCATAGACACCGTAGGAGACGCCCCGGTGCTCGGCAACGATTTCGCCGTCGACGCTGGCTCCGGGCACGACCGCGATGTTCGCGCCGACGCGTGCGTAGGTCGCGCCGTGATAGAGCGGGTGGTCGCCGACCGAAGCGACGACGGATTGATCGACGTCGCGCGGCTCACGAACACTCGGATCGCTCGGATGGCTGTGATAGAGATGCGAGGCGACGACGCGCCATGCGACGCGCCACGGAGCCCGTTGTGCGGAATCGGTCGCCGCAACGGCGGGCGCCGTCGTGTCGGGGGCACCGGCGTCGCGGCGGGTCGTGTCGCTTTGCGCGGTCTCCTGCGCGGCGGCGCGCGCACTCAATGCAATCGCAATGACGAGCGGGGTGACGAGGAGTCTGTTCATCGCAAGAGGGAGCGAGATTGTTGTCTGCGGGGAGCGCGGCTGTCGGCGGTCCGCGGTGCGCGTGCAATGATGCACCTTTTTGTCCGCTCGCGAAGGTCGATTACCTTGCCAGCCATTCGCGGTGTGAAGGACCATTCAGATCGACACGACGATGGCAGTACGACCGGAGCATCTCAAGAAGCGCATCGAACGCGCGCGCAACGCGGGGCCTGAGGCAGACCGGCCTGACCTCGCGGCGGCGATCCTCGAGGACGTCATCGACGACTACCTGCGCGAGCATGCGGGCGACCTCGTGGATCCGCACGGTGTCGTACGATTCCCGCTCGCCGACGGTACCGACACCAACGTCGTCGACGACGTCGTCGGGCGATATCGCAGCGTCGGCTGGGCGGTGGAGTGCGAGAGGGTTGGCGACGGCGAGAGCATCTGCTTTCGACTGATCTCGCCGGTATCCTGATCAGGCGCCGCTCGCAGCCAGAGCAGAACGACTCACGACGAGGCCCATGGCCGGATCGAACAATCCGAGAACACGATGCCGACTCTCACGATCTCCGACGAACGGCCCGCCGGCGGCGTTATCGATTCGTTCGTGCTCGAGGTGCCCGCGCCTCGGATCAGTGTGCGCGAGCTCATCGAGTATCGCGTGCAGGACGAGGTCCGCCGGCACAATGCGAATCTCCAGGTTCCCTTCCGCGGGCTGGTGCAGCCCCGACCGGAGGAGGTCGAGCTCAACGGACCGCGCGACTCGGGAAGAAGGCCTGTCGACTGGCGCCGGCAGGTCGAGGTCGCCGTCGAAGCATTCCTGCACAACGGCTTCTTCATCCTCGTCGGTGAGCGGCAGGTCGACAGTCTCGACGAAGAGATCGATCTCGAGACGATCGATACCGCTACGTTCATCCGGCTCGTTCCGCTCGTCGGAGGATAACGCCATGCACGCACGCTCTCTGCTCACCTGGCTCAGACGCGCCGTTGGAAGTCCCGACTCGAGTCCGGACGGTTATCCACTGCACGCGAGCGATCCCTACTTCGAACAGCAGCTCACGATCACTCGGATGCTCGAGGAGATCAGCGCGCTCGGCGGCCCGAACGCCTACCGGCGCGACGGGACATACGTCTTCGACGAGGAGGGCAGAGCGCGAATCGCGGTCCCCGACGACTCCGGAGAGATCGTCCTCTACGGCTCCTGGGATGAGATGAAGCGACGTGCGGCCGAGATCCGAGCACCAGACCGCACCGAGGCCGGTCGCGCGATCCTCTCGACGCCATCGGACGAGCGCACGCGGATGTTTCTCGCGATTCTTATCCGCGCGGGATTCCAGCAGGCCGACAAGTATGGGATGCCCGACTACGGCGACCGCATGTCTCCTTACGAGGTGTACTCCCTCTGCTCGCTGCTGGCGCAGCGTTTTCTCGACGACGGGCTCGCGATCTCGACAGTCGAGCTCATCGGGCTCCTGCCCGCTGCGGTCACCGATGCGAGTCCGGGAGCAGACTCACTCGTCGAGCCTCTCATGGCGGCCGTCGACAGGCGAATTGCCACGGAGGGATTGACGCCCGAGACCCGCGCCGCGCTCGTAGGCCTTGCGGTTAAGCATGAGGAGCGCGCCCAGGAACACTATTACAGCGAGACCTGGAAGTCGCTCCGCCGCTGGATCGAAAAGAGCCTCGCCGTCGATGCGATCGACTGGATCCTGCCGAGCGAGCCGTGGGCCGCGAGCATCTGCGAGGAGCTCTCGACGCTCGAAGGAGAACGTCGCTCCGCATGGGCCGGACTCGTCGAGCATGCGTTCGCCGCCACGAGCACGACGCCGACCGCAAAGTGGTCGAAGGAGGCGCGCGCGCGGCTCTCTGCAGTGAGTGAAGGCGACGTCGCGGAGCGGCTCGAGCGGTGGCTGCGGTCGCTCGGATCGACGCCGGCGAGCGTGACGCGCGAGGAGAACTACCAGTTCCTGAAGGGATTGCTCTGGTATGCAACGCTGATCGACGACAAAGGTCTCGGACGCGCGATCTGCGAGGCGGGATCAGCCTGTTACCGGAAAATCCCCGGCGTCGGCGCGCGCTCTATCCGGGCAGGCAATGCTGCGATTTATGCCCTCGGTCAGCTTCCCGGCCTCGAGGCGGTCGCACAGCTCGCGAAGCTGCGCCGCACGACGAACAACCTGCAGGCGCACCGCCAGATCGAGAAGGCAATGGAGCGAGCCGCCGCAGCGCGCGGGATGTCGACGCGCGACCTCGAGGAGATTGCCGTGCCGACGTTCGGGCTCGACGAACAAGGCATCCGGCAGGAGACCCTCGGCGAATTCACCGCCGAGCTTCGCATCGTCGGATCCAACGTCACGCTCGAATGGATCGGCGCCAACGGTCGGCGCGCGAAGAGTCCTCCGGCCGCGGTGAAGCGTGAGCACGCCGACGAGGTGAAAGAGCTGAAGCAGATCGAGAAGGAGATCGCGAAAGTGATGCTGGCGCATCGCGACCGCATCGAGCGGCTTCTGCTCGAGGAGCGCTCCTGGCAACCGGCGGACTGGCGCGAGCGCTATCTCGAGCATCCATTCATCGGCGTCATGGCGCGTCGTCTGATCTGGAGCCTCACGATCGACGGCGTGACGATTCCGGCGATCTGGCACGACGGCTCGATGGTCGACGTCGAGGGCCGTCGCGTCGCGAGGCTCGAGGAGGCAACGTCGGTCCGACTGTGGCATCCGATCGAGTCGGACGCCGCCGGCGTTCTCGCCTGGCGGGTGTGGCTCGAGACGCATGAGGTGCTGCAACCGTTCAAGCAGGCACATCGCGAGATCTACCTGCTGACCGACGCAGAGCGTGCGACCGGTACCTACTCGAACCGCTTCGCCGCGCATATCCTCCGTCAGCATCAGTTCAACGCGCTTTGCAAGACGCGGGGCTGGCGCAACGCGTTGCAGGGATGGTTCGATTCCGGCAACACCTGCGCGACGCTCGAGCTTCCCGGCGGCGCGCTGTCGGCGAGCTTCTGGGTCGAGGCGGTCATCGACGAGGCGCACGCGACCGAAAGCGGAATCAGTCTCTACGTTGCGACCGACCAGGTGCGCTTCATCGACGAGCACTATCAGCCGGTACTGCTCGAGCGGATACCTCCGCTGCTCTTCAGCGAAGCGATGCGCGACGTCGATCTCTTCGTCGGCGTCGCGAGCGTCGGCAACGACGAGCGATGGCAGGATGGTGGTCCGGACGGTCGCTACGCCACCTACTGGCAGTCGTATGCGTTCGGTGAGCTGGGCGAGAGCGCGCGCACGCGGCGCGACGTTCTTTCGCGGCTGGTGCCGCGTCTGAAAATCGCCGATCGACTCGACCTCGAGGAGACCTTCCTGCGAGTGCGGGGCGACCTGCGCGTCTACCGCATTCACCTCGGCAGCGGCAACATTCTGATGGAGCCGAACAGCCAGTACCTCTGCATCGTCCCCGACAAGTCGCGCCGCGCCGCCGAACGCGGCACGCTCTTCCTACCGATGGAAGGCGACACCGTTCTCTCGACGATCTTGAGCAAGGCGTTTCTCCTCGCGGCGGATCGCGAGATCACGGATCCGACGATCACGCGGCAGATTGAGGCGGCCTCGGTGTAGGGAGACGCCGGCCGGCATCGATCCCATCACTCGCAACTCATGTCCGGCCGGAAGACCTGGTTGTGGCGGCTGCCGCTGTTGCCGCCGATGTGGATGCCGCCGCCCACGACCCATATCAGCCCCTCGACATACGCCGAGCCGTAGACGCCGTGAACGGGCATCGGCATGTCGTCATGGCGTGTCCATCGGTCGGTCCGCGCGTCGTACGTGTCGTGGTCGGGGAACATCCCGGCCGGCCCCTCACCGCCCCAGACGTGGAAACACCCGTTGGCCATGACGCCGTTCATCCCGCTGCGCGCGCGCAGCATCGGCGCCGCGGTCGTCCACGTTCCTGTCTGCGGATCGAAGACCTCGTGCGCCGTCGTCATGGACGTCCCAAGCCCGAGGCCCTGGCGGCCTCCGACGAAATGGACGCGACCGTTGATCGCCGCGCCGGTGAAGTGATTGCGCGGGGTGGGCATGTCTGGAAGCACCTCCCAACGGTCCGTCGCCGGATCGTAGACGGCGAAGTCCTGCTCGTGCGGAGGGCGCCCTCCGGCGACGTAGATCCTGCCGCCGCTCACGATTGCCACGCCCGAGCTGCGCGCCGTGGGCATCGGAGCCTTCTCGACCCACGTGCCCCTCGCGGGATCCAGCTCGTAGACCGTGTTCACGTAGGTCGGATTGTCGGGCGGGAAGTCAGCCGTGGTCTGGCCGCCGATCAGATAGATCTTCCCTCCGACGGTGGCTGCCATGCCGTGGTTGTTCGGCTGCGGAAGCACCGGTCCGGAAGTCCAGCGGTCGGTCGCGATGTCGTAGACCTGGACCGTGCGCACGGTCTGCCGGGTCGCCGGATAGCCGCCGAGCAGGTAGATCTTCCCGTTCAACTCGGCGAACGCCATCTCGGAGAACGTGTAGAGCAGCGCGGCGCGGGTCCCCCACTCGCCTGGCGCGGGCGAGATCGGTGTCGCCGTCAGCACGACGTCGTGCGTGTTGCTCCCTTCGTTAAGGGTGATGCTTTCCGAGCGGGAATTGAAGCCCGGCGCGCTCGCCATGATCGTCACGGCCCCGACCGGCAGCTTCTGAAGCTCGAACCGCCCGTCCGCGCCTGTCGTGGACATCGTGCTTCCGAAGTGCACCGACGCGCCCTCGATGACCGACCCGGAATCGGCTCGAACGACGCCGCTCAGCGTCGCGGTCGGGGTTGGCAGGGTGGTCGTGCCGGCAGGGTCACTCGTGCCGCACGCGGCGACCACGATCGACGATGCCAGGGTCAGTGCGAGCAGAGGAATCGGTCTGCGGACGTGCATGGGCGTATGACCTCATGAGCGTGGGGAACGGTCGGTCGCGCACGCCGCACGGCTGCCGCGTGGTCGGCAACCGTACTGCGGATGGTCTGCTCTATACCCGTGATGGTGGCTTGCGGTTACTTCTCGCGTCGCCATCGACTTGAGCTCGCGATCGAGAGCCGAACGATGCGCTTGCAGCAGGCGAGCCCGGCTCTCACTCCGACAGTTGTCCATCGAGTCCAGACTGGAAGTCCGCAACGTACCAACGGACGACTTTGCCCTCGAGACTCTGAACAGCGATCGTCGTCGATGTCGTTATCGCCCAGGAGTCGGTGAGTATTCCCGTGCTGCGCGTGATGCAGACGGCGCGAGGTCTCCCAAAGCGAGCAATGACGGTGTCGCGAGCGACTCCCTCCGCAATCTCTTTGACGCGACCGAGCCGCCACCAGCCGCCGATGGTATCCCAGGAACTGTCGTAATAGGCCGGGCGCTGCGGAAGGCTCGTCGAATCAAACATCGCGACAAGACGAGTACCGACCCTGCCTACGATCACCGCCACGGTGTCGATGGCATCTCCATAGGCGACTCGAATGCGAGACCGACCCGGCGATAGCGGCAGAATTCGCCTGCCGTCGATGAGCATCACGCTCGAATCGATCACTTCAAATCGTGTCGCCCGTGACGTGAGCCTCTCACTCACCTGCCAGATCGTGTCGGAGTACTGATATGGCTGGATCCCGCGAACGTCCCAACGCGGCCACAACGTAAATGCCGTGTCGCCCTGATTCTTGAGCAATATTCCCGATGTCACCAAGGAGTCGGCAAACACCTGCCGTCGGAAGGGCGGCGACTGAGAACCAGAGCACCCCGACGCGAGCAAAACCAGAAGGGCTGAAAGAGCAACCGCCGTCATGGTAGCACTCGAGGGTTTGTTCACGATCGGGTCCAATACGATTTGCAAATGTCTATATGCTCATCCGTTCGAATGCGAAGGCAGCGAAAGCCCTTGCCAATCGAGGAACGTTCGCATCGAGCGTCAGGATGATCCGACCATCAGCGGGTGTTCGCCGACTGTCCAGCCGACGAGCGGATCGTGAGCACTGCTGCGCCGCAGCACGGCATCGGCAAGGCCCTCGAGCGACGCATGCAGGCGCGCCGCAGCTTGAGGATGTGCGCCGAGATGCGACCTCGCCCAGGAGACGAATCCTGCCTGCTCATCGATCTCGACCATCGATAGATAGAACACCATCTGCCGCCACGCATACGCACAGTTCTTCGCCATGATTTTCAACGCGTGTCGGTCGTTGATTGGAGTCTCGAGGCGGCGGCATATCCAGTCGAAACACTGTCGCGCCAGTTCCGGGAGCTCGTCGCGCATTTCGTCGCGAAGCCCGAGCGCAGTGAAGAGCGTCGCGAGGTTGTGCGTCGTCAGGATCTGCTGCTGCTCGATCACCTTCCCATTGCGCGCAACGAAGCCGCTGTCGAACACGCCGCGATTCTCGAGCTCTCCTGCCCGTACATAGCACATCCGAGCAAACCCGGCCGACGTCTTCGTTCCCCAGCGGGATGCGGTGATGTCGTCGATGGCGCGCACGGCGGCGAAATCGATGCGATAGTACCGCTCGTACAACGTGCCCTGGAGCAGGTCGGCCGCATCATGGGCCGCTCTAAGAAACGATGTCGAAAACTCACCCATGAAGATATCCGCGGCCAGCTCGTTGACGATCGGCATCGCGATATCGGCGGATTTCGAGAGCGCGGAGATCTCCGAGAGCAATTTGTTCGGGAAGATCTGGTGCGGGAAATATGCGAGAGCCAGACGCACGACACGCACGAGAGTCGCGCGTGCCGCCTGGTGATCGCCGAGCCCCGTCAGTCGCATGGACTCGATTGCCTTCACCCACGGGAGCTCCTCGATGCGCACCTGACTCTCGAGGTTGAGGAGCAACAAGGAACGCCGCCGGTTGAAGGCACGATAGGTGGCGTGATACAGGGTCCGCAGTCGTTCATCGACAATAGGCTCCGATCGGACTGCGGCAGTGATCTGCGGAACGAGGCGAGCCAGCACATCGGCGGAAGTGACGAGGCCGTCTGTGACGAGCTCGTCGACTGTGCCCATGCGCCCACGCATAATCGTCCGCCGAAGCGACTGCGGGATCTCGACCCCTTCCGGCACTGAGTACGCCTCCGCCTCGACGGCCGTGACCACGCCGATCAGATCGTCGACCCTCTCGATTCCCGTGTCCTCTGGAAGCATGCGCAGACGATCGACGATGACGCGCGCGAGCTCCGCGACCGTCGGTCTGGCCGCGATGGTATGCTGCCGATCGCGAAGCGCGCGATGCTCCAGTGAACCGGGCTCTCCCCTCTTGCTGATAGTGCAGGCAAGGACATGGCGGATCATCCCGACGTCGCGACCGGTGAGCCTGCTGGGATCGTCGACGCAGACCTCGAGACGCTTGACGAGATGCAGGAAGTTTGGCCGTCCGGAGCCGAGGCTACGTTCGTCCACCGGTGATCTCGGCATGGCGCTGATCTCCGAGAGAAGGTCGACCGCGCGCTCCCTCCAGCCTCCGGGGAACTGCTTGCACGGCCAGCCACCGATGGCCCGCCCTGGCGCGCCTCCGTCTTCCGCTGACGAGAGTCTCGGCGTCTCGCCATCGATGGTCTCGAGGAAGAGCGACACCAGTCGATCGAAGAGCGGCAGGAAGTATTCGACAACCGAGCGCTCGTGCAGAATGTCGGCCGGTGTACGCTTTCGCTTCAAAGCCGCGATGACGGCGCCGACATTTTCGATGAAGACGCGCTCGCCGATATCGATCGGTCGCGTCGACGGGACGGGATAGAAGCGAAGACGGGACATGAACGGCATCAGCTCGTCGAGCAATGCACGCGCGGCGTCAGAGCGGCCCTGCTCGATGAGCCAGGCGATCACCAACAGCGCTCCCTCTTCCGGCACGTTGAGTCGATAGCACCCGCTCTCGAGCATCTCGAGGAGCTCACCGATTCCCTCCTCGGTGAGATAATGCACGTTGAGCGCGAGCCGCGGATGCGTACTCGCCGACTCGCCGATGCGAGCGAGAAGATCACGCTCGTGCTGCTGAAGCGGCGCCTCGGCCATCAGATTGCCCGTCGCAAAGCCGCCGGTGACCACCTCGAGCGTCGCCCAAGCGGGAACCGATTCGACCGGTGTGCGGGATCCGATCGCAAGACTACCGGTGATCATCCCCTGCAGAGTCTGCATCCACCTGGCCACTCTTGCCACGCCTCGCTCACGAGTCTCGGGATCGTGATGCTCCTGCGATGTCTGGAGTGCCTTCGCAAGTTGGGACAGTGCGAACCCCGGGTTCGCCGAGTGCTTGTCGTTCGAAGCTGCCATTGTGCCGGTCCTGGGTACAGGTGAGAATCGGTCGCG
>DATLHO010000168.1:0-11596 GCA_035539855.1 Kapaibacterium sp. (SeqCode)
ATTGGTTGTTGGGCGGGGGTTGTATGAGAGTTGCTTTTGCTTCGGATCATGCGGGGTTTGTCATGAAGTCGGCGCTGGTGCCGTGGCTTGGGGAGCTGGGGCATGAGGTGCGCGACCTTGGGGCGTACGATGAGGCGCCGAGCGATTATCCTGATTTTGCCGAGGCCATCGCGCGGGCCGTGCTCGCGGGGGAGGTCGATCGCGGCGTGTTGTTGTGCGGAAGTGGAGTCGGGGCCTCGATTGCGGCGAATCGTTTTCACGGCGTGCGCGCCGCGCTTGCGCACGATGCGTTCTCGGCGCGGCAGGCGGTCTATGACGACGATGCGAATGTGCTGTGCCTCGGTCCGCGCGTCATCGGCGAGGAGATCGCGAAGCTGCTCATCACGACATTTCTCGAAGCCGAATTTTCGCACCTCGAGCGACACGAGCGCCGCCTCGCGAAACTCCGCGCGATCGAGGAGCGGATCGCGGGCCGGAGCTGAGCCCGGCCGTCATCTTCCGGTCACTTCCTGAGCGGTACATTTCCCCCGAGGTCTTCCCACCTGACCGGCGCGGTCCCGTCGCCGGTTCTCCCCACTCAATGCCTGGAGGTTCGCATGACCGGACGGATCATTTCCGGTGCGCTCGTCGGCGCGCTGATTCTTTTCGTCGCGGGTTTTCTCTGGTACGGTCTGCTCGGGATCGGCGACAAGCCGTTCTCGCAACTGCCGAACGAAGACGCCGTCGTCGGCACCCTCGTCGACGGGCAGCTCACGTCCGGCACCTACATCTATCCGAGAATGGACCGCAGCGGCGGCGCGACGTCGATGGAGGAATGGACCGCGCTGCACGAGAAGGGTCCGCTCTTCGAAATCCGCTACCACGCCGGCGGCGAATCGGTCGGCACGGCAGGAATGTTCGTCGCCGGCTTCGTTCACTTCCTGATCGCAACGCTCATCATTGCGATGCTCATGCGCATGGCGCTTCCATCGCTCGGCTCGTTCGGCAGGCGCCTGATGTTCGTCACGATGCTCGGCGTCTTCGCCGCGGTGTTCATCCAGCCGTCGGGCCCGATCTGGTTCTACTACCCGTGGGATCGCGCGATCTCGGATCTCGCGTACGGAATCATCTCGGCGTTCCTGGCCGGCCTCGGCATGGCGGCCATCATCAAGCCGGCCGTGTCGATCGCCTCCGACGGAACGCTGCGCCGACAGGAGCGCGACGCCGTGACCGCGTAGCGCGGTGCTCGAACGACGGAGGCTCGTTCGACACGAAAACAACCGGGGCGGTACGTCGATGTTCGTCGTGCATGATGCACGCGACACATCGAGGTACCGCCCCGTTCTCGTCTGTCGACGTCGATCGCCTCGCCTAATACTTCGCGCGCGACTCGCCTAATGCTCCGCGCTCAACGCGTTGTACGCCACCCACGCCATCACCGCGCTGCCGATCGGCAGGATGCTCTCGTCGATCGTGAAGCAGTTGTTGTGGAGGTTCGCGTTGCATCCCGGCGCGTCATCGCCGGCGCCGATCCACCAGAACGTGCCCGGGATCTTCTGCAGGTAGTACGCGAAATCCTCGGCTCCCATCATGCGCTCCGGTGTGAAGACATTCGCGTCGCCGAGCATCTCCTTCGCCGCGCGCCGCGCCATCTCCGTCGCCCACGGATCGTTCTCGAGCGCCGGATATCCCTTGCGAATCTCCAGCTCGTACTCCGCGCCGCTGGCCATGCAGACGCCGCGGACGATCTGCTCGATGCGCTCGTGCGTGGCGGCGCGCCAGGTCTCGTCCATCGCCCGCAGCGTGCCCTGGAGCTCGACGGTATCGGGGATGATGTTCGTCGCCGAGCCGCCCTCGATCTTGCCGATCGTCAGCACGCCGGGCGCGAACGGATCGATCGTGCGCGAGACCACCTTCTGCAGCGACAGCACGAGCTCGCACGCGGCGACGATCGGATCGATCGTCTGATGCGGCATCGCGCCGTGTCCGCTGCGGCCCCTGACGGTGATGTAGATCTCGTCGGCGGAGGCCATCATCATGCCGGGGTACAACCCGATCGTTCCCGCGGACGTGCGCGGCAGCACGTGCTGCCCGAAGATCATGTCGACGCCGTCGAGGGCTCCCTCGGCAATCATGAACGGCGCGCCGCCGGGCAGCTTCTCCTCGCTCGGCTGCAGCAGGAATCGAACGGTGCCCGGGATCTGATCGCGGAACTCGCCGAGGACCATCGCCGCGCCGAGCGCCATCGTCGTGTGCGAGTCGTGTCCGCAGGCATGCATCTTCCCGTGCACGCGCGAGGCAAACTCGAGGCCGGTCTGCTCGACGATCGGCAGCGCGTCCATGTCCCCGCGCAGCGCGACGGTCTTGGTGGCCTCGGTCGCCGCGCCGCCGCGCAGCGTCGCGACGACGCCGGTGGTCGCGACGCCGCTGCGATAGTCGATGCCGAGCTCATCGAGCACGCGCTGCACCAGGGCGCTCGTCTCGAACTCCTCGAAGGCGAGCTCGGGATTGGCGTGAATGGTTCGACGCAGCTCGACGAGCCGGTCGGTGCGACGCCGTGCGGCGGCGAGGAAGTCCTGCGGGGTCAGGGGCATTGCGGTTGCGATTTCGGATTGCGAGTTGCGGATCGCACAAGATACGGCTTGCCCGCCCCCGGCCACGCCGACGTGCCGCGCCCAGCAATCATCCCGCCTCCGGCAGTCCCCCCGCATCCAACAGTCATTCCGTACCCAACAGTCATCCCGGCTTGCCCGGGATCCCTCCCCAGCCCGCCATCAGCGCACGACAACCACCCGTCGATGCTCGACGCGCTCACCAGAGCGCACGACCAGCAGATAGACCCCGCTGTCGAGACCGCCGACAGCCATCTCTGCGCCGACGCGACCCGGTTCCAGCGACACGGCCGCGCGCCGAGTGCCGTCGAGCGCGTACAGCTCCATTACGATGACGTCCGGCTGCGCGGCCGCGAGCACGATCGCGAGGTGATCGGTTGCCGGCTGTGGTGTGACCGACTCGAGCAGTGCGACCCGCGTCCGGCCCGGCGATTCGACGTGCGATGGTATCGATGCGATGTCGAGCGCCGTGCCGTAGATGTCGAGGCCGGCGCGGAGATCTTCCCACACCAGAAGGAGCGTGTCGCCACGCACTGCCGCGGCGATGTATCCGACAGTGTCGCGGGTGACCGATGCGGCGATCTCCTCCCAGAGCGAGCGCAGTTCCGGAGTGTACCGGTTGACCCGGACGCCGTCGTCGGTGTAGAGGACGAAGATTGATCGGTCGCTTCCGCTCTGCGTGATCGCGTAGCTCCTGATCGTCCGCGACGAGCGCAGTATTCGAGAGCGGATCAGCCCCAGCTCGAGGTCGTAGAGCTCCAGCGTCAGCATCGTCCGATCGAGACTGTCGACCCACGAGCGCAGGAAGGTCCGCCCCAGGAGTCGCGTCACGCGCGTGGGCCCGGCGTGACGTGTCAGCGCCATCAGGGGTACGGCGGCGCCTCGCGTCAGTCGGCGCAGCGAGTCTTGCGAAGCCAAGAGGAACTCGCCGTCGATGCCGCGGATGATGACGCCGGGAGTCGCCGCCGGCAGCTTCAAGGTGTCACTGCCCTGGGCCGTGCCATTGCGGTCGATGGTGGAAACGTTGTCCACCGGATCTGGTCGATCCGGTAGCCGGAGGATGAACGCATCGACATAGGTCTGTGTATTCGGATCGAAGCTGCCGGTCGCCGGCGTGATGCCGAAGCCGGTCGACATGCCATCGACCGCGTAACGGGCCCGCATCCCCCCTTTCCATCCTCCCTTCGTCGCGACGTAGGTCGAGATCTCGCCGCTCTTATCGTTGTAGACGCGAGGATCACGATTGGGCGTCCTGGCCGTGTGCAGCGCTGTGACAGCGACGAACCCGTCGCACGCGTCGATCCACTCGCTCCGGCGATAATCCTGGACGGCGGGACCCGATGCAAAGAGCGGTACGGTGACCTCGCGCGGAGCTGTTTCGACGGTATCGTCGGGATCCGGCCATGCCACCAGCGTGTAGTAATTCTCCGGCGAGCAGCACGGGCCCGGCTGAGCCGGCCGGATCCACGTCACGCCAACCCAGCCCGAGTCGACAACGAGGCCGGGACGGGTTTGCGGAACGCTCAGTTGCTTCCACGTCGTCGGCGCTCTGACGACCGCCGTGTCCGCGCCCACGACAATCTCGATCGAGCTCGTCGTATCGCTCGTCAGCCGACGCGAATGGAGCCGCGACGATGACGCACAGTCGAGCGTCGGTAGGCTCGCCGTCAGGAGCAATCCACCACGCGGGTCTGCCGAGTAACCGATGATGAACGATCCGTTGCTGTTCGGTAGATCCTTCCACGTGGCCAGGTTCACCTTGACGACGAGGGTATTGCTGCAGCCCTTCCATCGCTCGACCTTCTCGACCCTGGCATGGTCCCGGTAGTGGGGATCGAGCTTGCCGTCGAAGTCGTACGCCACCATTGTCGTGATGGCGAGCGGCGACAGACGCCACTGTAGCACCTCGAAGCGATCGCTCATCAGGGTCGATTCCTGACGGGTCGCGACGATGACGACGGAGCCCGTGCTGTCGATCGTCAGCACCTCACTTCCGGCGACGATGCCGTCGCGCGCGAGCATGCCGATGACCGCGCGGCTCGTGTCGAAGAGCGATGAGAAACGCACGACGGTGTCGCCGATGAGCGCGACAAGGCCGCCATCGGATCGCACATGCCACGGCTCACTGCGCGGGATCGCAACGGGTAAACGAGAATCGATCTTTCCGTCCGGCCAGATGAACCTCCACCCTGCGCTGTCGGTCTGGACCAGACTTCCCTCGAGCACATCGTCGAGCCTGACGAGGCGCCGGATGCTTCCGGCGAGCGAATCGGTACCGTCGCCAGCAGTCCCCTCATCGTCGAATCGTTGCACGTAGACAGCCGGGGATGCCGGCGCGAGTGAGGACCAGACCAGCGCCCGATTGGAGCCCGCACCTATGGATTCCATCGTCGCGGCCAGCGGTCCGAGCCGCTGCTCGCTCGAGAGGGCGCCACCTGTATCGATCGTCGCGCAGTACAGACCGGGGCCTTCCTGCCGCTGATCGTTCCAGGCGACCACGAAGCGATCGCCGAGGGCGAGAGCATGCACTGCTCCGGTCGGACGCGCACGATCCGAATGCACGGCAACAGGGACTCCGTTCGCCCGGCCGTCGCGAACGAGCTGCACCACGATGACACTCTGCACCACTGAGTCCGGATCCCTCCGATCCGATCCCCACGCGACCAGGACGACGCCCTCGATCGATGCGACGCTGTGGACACGGATGGCGGCGGCGAGCGAATACGTCACCGGCTCCGGCGGCGACAGCCGCACATCGCGGCGCTGTGCAAGCGCCGGTGTCGCGACGGCGAGCAGGGCAGGGAGCAGGGTGAGAATCGAAGCGATGAGCCGTTGCATCAGGGTTCCTCGGAAGTCGGAATCATCACGTTGAGGCGCCCGTCGGCCTGGCGACAGTCGAGGGAATCTCCAGTGCTGTCTCAGGTATCAGTACTCACCGTACGACGATCACTCGTGAGCTTTCGACGCTTTCCCCGGCGCGCGCGACCAGCATGTACACGCCGCTGGCGCAACCGTCAAATTCCATTCTCACGCTCATGCGCCCGGGCTCGATGCTCCCGCGAGCGCGAATCGCTCCGCTCGCATCGACGAGCTCGAGCCGCGTCGTCTCGAGCAACGGCACGGCGAGCGAAACCTCGAGCATGTCCCGCGCCGGCATCGGGCTGACGCGGTCGAGAAGCCGCGGCGCCGCGGTTCGCTCCGGGCTGACATGCGAGCGAATGTCGGCGACGGCGACGGTCGTTCCGTAGATGTCGACGCCTGCGTTGCGCCAGTCCTCCCAGACGACGATCAGCGTGTCGCGAAAGACCACCGCCGATGGCTGGCGGGCGATCGCGCCGGGCTCGGAGAGTCGCATGGGCGCGCCCATGGGCGTCAGATCGGGCGCGACACGATGGACATTGATGCTATTGTCCGCGTGCACGAACAGGAGTGTGCCGTCGGACGATTCGGCGAGCACCAGCTCTCCTGCTGCCGCACCAAGCATGAACTCGGAGCGGCCGCTGGCAGCGCCGCCTGGCTCATAACGCTCGATATACACCCGCCGGCGATCGAGCGAGTCGCGCCACCAGCGCAAAATCCGTCCGTCGCGCAGGCGTTGGAACGACGCACCAGTGACCACGCGCTCGAAGCGGGTTACCACATAACTCGAGTCACGGCGAAAGTGCGTGATTACTTCCGCGTCGCAAAGGAGATAGCGCCCGGGTCCATCTGCCAGAACGCGCCGGCCCGGCTGAATGTCGCGGAATCGCCAGATCGAATCGATGAGCGTGCCGTTCGTATCGATCGAGTATACCACGAACATCGCCTGAACCGGAGGCGTTTGGACGTTCGATCGAGTGAATCCCCCGGTGGCAACGCCAGTGATGGGGTCGTGTGAGATTTCGGACGGGCCGAAATAGAGATCGCGCGTCCAGTTCTTCTCCTGCCCGAGCACTATTCTGCGCCACCCGGTGACGGTCGCACGATGGCATGTCAGATAGGCATGATTCGCCGTGAACCTAACGCCACCCTGCCGGTCCTCATCCTGCCTGAAGTGGTCGGAGAGAATGGCGAACATGCCGAACGACTGGTGAAGAGTCTCTATCGCCGAATAATAGATTTCGTATGAAGCAAGTCTGGGAATGCGAGGCGGCAACATCGAATCGGTCGGCGTCGTAACCGTGTCGCTCCGGTCGGGCCACTGACTGAGGACGTACGGCGTCTCTCCGTTCTGCTGCCAGAAAAGGCAGACAGCGTCACCGGAGAGTATTATGCCGGGATATCGCTGCGGTTGATTCCAGGTGGTCACCGCGGTCGCGACAGAGAGTTCGAGGCCTGCGGAAGAAATGGTGCTGAGGGAATCGAACCTCGTCCTGCGGAGCGTCACCGCTTCGCACGCGGTGACGGTCGAGTCACCGCCGGCGCGTGCCGAGCCAGAACCGTCAAGGACGTAGCGTGTCATCGCCTCATATGTCTCGTCGCGCTGATGGTAGCCGGAGACGGTGAACAGCAGCATCGCGTCGAAACGATAGGTGTTCTCGCAGCCACGGATTCGAACGATCGGCGCACCGCGTATCTCTCGTACGTTTTCACGGTCGTACTCCGTGTACATACTGAGGAGAACGGTGTCGTGAGCCCGCGCAAGATCGTCATCGAGGCGCACTCGGTGCAGACGCTCCAGATAACTCGTGATGCCATCGCGCCGCGTCAGACCGAGCACCATGATCGAGTCTCCGGCGATCGCGGGAATTGCGAGGATCAGCCTCAGGCTATCGACCATCGGCACCGGCCGCTCGCGCATCGCCGTCGACTCGAAGAGGCTCGTGAACACTCGGACGGTGTCGTTGCAGACGGTGACGACCGCTCCGTCGTCGCGGACGACATACGGCTCACACACAGGCGCCACAACCGGTCGGATGCCGCTGATGCGACGACCGATAGCAAAGCGACGGGAGTTATCGACGTGCAGTATCCATCCGTCGATCGCGCGCGTCATCCGGCGCAGCCACGTGATGCGGGTGCCGAGGGTATCAACTACTCCCAGCGGAGACCCGCTGGCAGTCAGCCGTTGCGCCAGCGTTCGACCGCTGCTCGTCCAGACGAGCACGTGCTCGGCGGAGCCCGAAGCAAACGTTCGCAGCAGCTCGGCGCCCGTCGTCGCGGCGACACGGAGCACCGGTCGAACGATCAGCCCGGTCGTATCGACGACCGCCGCATAGATGCCGGGCGCATCAGCACGTGAATCCATCCACGCCACGACGAACCGATCGCGCTGCGCGCTGACGTCGACCAGTCGCGCCGGTCGGGCATTGTCGGGATGAATCAGAAACGGAGCTCCGACCTGCATCGAGTCGCGCGTCAACGCAGCCCACAGGCAGGTCACGTGCGTGCCGTCCGACAGACGGCGGTTCGAGCCCCAGACGACGAGCGCGAGATCGCCATACCGGTCGGCCGCCTGAATTCGGATCGTGTCCGGGAGCACGCGGGTTACCGGCTCCGGGGGAGACAGCTTCAGGTCGCGGCGCTGCGCAAGGCTGGGGACGAGGAGTGTGGGGAGAAGGGCGAGCAGCAGGAACAATCGCGGGCGCATCGAGGCACCTCGGAGTAGAGTCGCGAGCCTAACACGGGGCGATCGGAATCGGTTAGTCCGCGGCCGAAGCGGTAGTCCGGATAGCCGAAAGGGCTGGCCCCAGGTTCTGGAGTCAGCCCTTTCGTAGATCGGATTACCGTCGCCCGCCTATCTCGTCGTCGCGTAATCGTAGAACCCGCGGCCGGACTTGCGGCCGAGGTGGCCCGCGGCGACCATCTTGCGCAGCAGCGGACACGGACGGTACTTGCTGTCGCCGAGGCCGGAGTGCAGCACCTCCATGATCGCCAGGCAGACGTCGAGGCCGATGAAGTCGGCGAGCGTCAGCGGGCCCATCGGGTGCGCCATGCCGAGCTTCATCACGGTGTCGATGTCCTCGACCGACGCGACGCCTTCCATCACGCAGAAGATCGCCTCGTTGATCATCGGCATCAGCACGCGGTTCGAGACGAACCCGGGGTAATCGTGGACCTCGACGGGCACCTTCCCGAGCTTCTCGGAGAGCTCGCGGATCGCCGCGTAGGTCTCGTCGCTCGTCGCGTAGCCCCGGATGATCTCGACGAGCTTCATCACCGGCACGGGGTTGAAGAAGTGCATGCCGATCACCTTCTCGGGCCGCTGCGTCAGCGCCGCGATCTGCGTGATCGAGATCGACGAGGTGTTCGATGCGAGAATGGTCTCGGGCTTTGTGTTCGCGTCGAGTGTCCTGAAGATCTCGGCCTTGATGCCGAAGTTCTCGCTCGCGGCCTCGATGACGAGGTCGGCCATCGCGACGGCCGCCGAGAGCTCGACCATCCCGCGGATGCGACCGAGCGTCTCGTCCTTCTGGTGGGCGGTGATCGTCTCCTTCTTGACCTGGCGGTCGAGGTTCGCGGTGATCGTGTCGATGCCGCGCTGCACGCGGTCGTGATCGACGTCGACGACGATCACGTCGTGCCCGTTCTGTGCGAAGACGTGGGCAATGCCGTTGCCCATGGTTCCGGTTCCGATGACGGTGACGTTGCTCATGCTACGGCCTCCACGATCATCGCCGTCGCCTCGCCGCCGCCGATGCAGATCGCGGCCAGGCCGCGCTTCGCGTTGCGCTGCTTCATCGCGTACAGCAACGTCGTGAGGATGCGCGCGCCCGAGGCGCCGATCGGGTGTCCCAGCGCCACCGCGCCGCCGTTGACGTTGAGCTTCTCCAGCGGAATGCCGAGCGCCTTCTGCGAGGCGAGCGCGACGACCGCGAAGGCCTCGTTGATCTCGAAGAGGTCGATGTCGTTGAGCGTCAGCCCGGCCTTGTCGAGCACGCGCTGGATCGCGTCGATCGGCGCGGTCGTGAAGTGCTGCGGGTCCTTCGCCGCGGAGCTCTGCGCGATGATGCGCGCCATCGGCTTCAGGCCGAGCTCGGCCGCCTTCTCCTCGCTGGCGAGCACGAGCGCCGCGGCGCCGTCGTTGATCTTCGAGGCGTTCGCGGCGGTCACCGTTCCTTCCTTCGTGAACGCCGGACGCAGCGTCGGGATCTTGTCGAAGTTCGTCTTCGCCGGCTCCTCGTCCGTGTCGACGACGGTCTCTCCCTTGCGATCCTGGATCGTCACCGCGACGATCTCGTCGCGGAAGCGGCCTTCGGCGATCGAGCCCTGGGCGCGGCGGTAGCTCTCGATCGCGAACGCGTCCTGCGCCTCGCGCGGCACCTCGCAGTCGACCGCGCACTGGTCGGCGAAGTTGCCCATCGGCGACGACGCGTAGGCGTCGGTCAGGCCGTCGTGCATCATCGAGTCGATGATCTGGCCGTTGCCGACGCGGTAGCCGTTGCGCGCCTTGTCGAGCACGTACGGCGCCATCGACATCGACTCCTGGCCGCCGGCCACGACGATGTCGGCGTCGCCGCAGCGGATCATCTGATCGGCGAGCATCACCGACTTCATCCCCGAGCCGCAGACCTTGCCGACGGTCGTGCACGGAACGGAGCTCGGGATGCCCGCGCCGAGCGCCGCCTGGCGCGCGGGCGCCTGGCCGATGCCGGCGGTCAGCACGTTGCCGAGCACGACCTCTGAGACCTGATCGGGGGTCACGCCGGCGCGCTCGAGCGCCGCCTTGATCGCGGTCGCGCCGAGCTTCGGCGCCGCGACCGTGCTGAGCGTCCCGCCGAACGAGCCGATCGGCGTGCGGGCGGCGGAGAGAATGACTGTAGCCATTGCGAAATGCGGATTACGGATTGAGTCGGCGTGAATGACGGGATGTCTACTTCGCCGTGTCCATCATGTCGATGAACTGGCGGAAGAGGTAGTCGGCGTCGTGGGGGCCGGGACCGGCCTCGGGATGATACTGCACGCAGAAGACCGGCAGCGAGCGATGGCGGAAGCCCTCGACCGTGCGGTCGTTGAGATTGACGTGGGTCAGCTCGACCGGCAGCGAGCTCATCGAGTCGAGATCGACCGCGAAGCCGTGGTTCTGCGAGGTGATCTCGTTGAAGCCGGTCGCGGTGTTCTGGACCGGATGGTTCGCACCGCGGTGCCCGAACTTCAGCTTGAACGTCTTCGCGCCGAGCGCGAGCGCAAGAAGCTGATGACCGAGGCAGATGCCGAAGACCGGCTTCTTGTCGATCAGCGCCCGCAGCGTCTCGACCGCGTACTTGACCGCGTCGGGATCGCCGGGGCCGTTGGAGACAAAGATGCCGTCCGGGTCCAGCGCGAGGATCTCCTCGGGCGACGTCGATCCGGGCACGACCGTCAGCCGGCATCCGTAGGAGGCGAGGCGCTCGAGGATGTTGTGCTTGACGCCGAAGTCCATGACGACGACGTGGTAGTTGCGGCCGGGCGCGAAATCCGACGGTGGCGTCAGTAGATATCCGCTCTGGTCGAGCGGCGAGAATTCGTAGCGCTCGGTGCAGGCCACCTCGCGCGTCAGATCGAGCCCCGCCATCTGGGGAATGCTGCGTGCGCGCTCGAGCAGCCGCGCGTCGTCGAGGTCGGTCGCCGAGATCACGCCGCGCATCGCCCCCTGCTCGCGCAGGATTCGAACGAGCATCCGCGTGTCGATCTCCTCGAGACCGATCACCCGGCTGCGCAGCAGATACTCGTCGAGATCCTCCTCCGATCGCCAGTTCGAGCTCCGCCGCGACGCCTCGCGCACGATGAGCCCGGCGGCCTGCACGCAGCGCGACTCGACGTCGAAGTGATTGACGCCGACGTTCCCCTGGTGCGGATACGTCAACGTCACGATCTGCCCGAAGTAGCTCGGATCGGTCAGAATCTCCTGATACCCTGTAATCGACGTATTGAACACGACCTCGCCACCGGTCTCGCGCTCGACATCACCGAACGCGCGGCCGCTGAAAATGGTCCCGTTCTCGAGTACAAGCTTCGCTTTCGGACGGCGGATTGACATCGTTCTCCTGATGATCACAAAGAGAGTGCAAACTGCATAAACGCACGAATCTACGAACTCCCCACCC
>DATLHO010000169.1:0-102786 GCA_035539855.1 Kapaibacterium sp. (SeqCode)
GTGCCGGCGTCGGTCGTGAACTCGCCGCCCGCCACGTTGGTGGTCGGGAACGCCGTGGTCCCGCTCGTGACGAAGCTGAAGTCCTGGCTGTACGGGAAGGTGTTGATCACTCGACCCTGCGCCAGTGCTGCAACCGATGTCAGAAGCATCAGCGCGAGTAGCAGCGTAGCATGTCTTCGCATGGTGTTGTCCGTCGATAGTGTATAGGGTGGAGTCGATAGGATCGTCGTCGTCCGGGATGCCTGGCAGCGGTTCTGCGGCTGCGGCCCGACTGTCTCGACGGGTCGCCCGCGCCGCCCGGGCCTCACGGGCGGCAACATACGGAAATGCCATAGCAGCATTCCGCGTGCCGATGATCGTTATGCCCTTACAACGTGCCGCATCGGGCCCTGGGAAGCCAGACAGCGCACAGGAAGGAAACTTGCATACGTTTTCGCACTGGTGCTATCTTTGCGTTCGGTGTTTTCACCAGTGGGGCCCGCGGTATCGCGTGCCTTCTTTTTTTTCAGCATGGGCATTCTTCCATTCGAGACCGAGCGGCGCCTGCGCGAGGAGGTCGAGCGACGGGGCCTGATCCTGCTCGAGCTCAAGCGACGCGGCGAGCGCGGATCGACCGTCATCGAGATCATCATCGACAGCGAAAGCTCCGATGTGAACCTCGACGAGCTCGCCGAGGTCAACCGCTGGGCCAGCGATCTGTTCGACGAGATCGAGGATGAGCTCCCGAGCCGCTACCGGCTCGAGGTCTCGACTCCGGGCCTCGGCCGGCCGCTGGAGTTCGCCTGGCAGTACCGGAAGAATGTCGGCCGCCTCATGAAGATCAGCTACCGCGACGAGTCCGACACGGTCCGCTCCGACGTGTTCCGCCTCGCCGAGGTCGCCGGAACGACGCTGATCCTGGCGCCCGCGGGTCGCCGAAAGGGATCCGATGATGCCCCGGTGTCCGTCGACATCGACCACATCGTCAAGGCCGTCGTCGAGCCGGAGTTCTGATCGGCGCCCTGTAATCGAATCACGACAGAGACCAACTACAATGGCCAAGCGCAAGTCCGCCAAATCGAGCGCGAGCAAGCAGCTGATCATCGATGCGTTCGCGGAGATGGCGCGGCAGAAGAATATCGACCGCGATCTGCTCCAGGGTATCATCGAGGATACCTTCTCGCAGATGGTCCGCAAGAAATACGGCCCCGACGCCAACTTCGACATCATCGTCAACATGGAGAAGGGGGACATCGAGATCTACCTGCTCCGTGAGGTCGTCGAGGAGGTCGAGGATCCGAACCTGCAGATCTCGCTCGAGGAGGCCAATTCCGGGGACGAGAACTACGATCTCGGCGACGAGCACCTGATGGAGCTCAACCTCGAGAATCTCTCGGAGAACTTCGGACGCCGCATGGTCTCGATGGCCTCGCAGCTGCTGGGGCAGCGCATCCGCGAGGTCGAGAAGGACAACATCGTCGCCGAGTACGGCTCGAAGGCGAACGAGATCATCGTCGGCGAGGTCTACCAGGTCCGCCGCAACGATGTCTACGTGATGCACAACAAGGTCGAGCTCCGGATGCCGCGCAACGAGCAGATCTGGCGCGAGCGCTACAAGAAGGGCGACACCATCCGCGCGCTCCTCAAGGAGGTGCGCAGCGCCGAGGGCACCGCCTCGCAGCCGGAGATCATCATCTCGCGCAGCGACCCGAAGTTCCTTCAGCGCCTGTTCGAGATCGAGATTCCGGAGATCTACGACGGCATCATCGAGATCAAGGCCATCGCCCGCGAGCCCGGCGAGCGCGCGAAGGTCGCGGTCTGGTCGCACGACGAGCGCGTCGACCCGGTCGGCGCCTGCGTCGGCATGAAGGGCGTCCGCATCCACTCGATCGTCCGCGAGCTCTCGAACGAGAACATCGACGTCATCAACTATTCGCCCGAGGCGCGCCAGTTCATCGCCCGCGCGCTTTCGCCGGCGAAGGTTAAGGAGATCTCGATCGACGAGGAGACCAAGACCGCGCAGGTGCTCGTTTCCGACGACCAGGTGTCGCTCGCGATCGGCAAGAACGGCCAGAACGTCCGCCTGGCGATGAAGCTCACCGGCTACACGCTCGATCTCGTGCGTGAGGGCGGCGAGGACATCGAGCTCGTCGAGTTCAAGGACGAGATCGGCGAGGAGCTCTACATGCGCCTGATCGGCGCGGACATCGAGACCGCCAAGGAGTTCCTGCGCGCCCCCGAGGTGATGCTGCTCGCGATCGAGGAGATGACCCCGCAGAAGCTCGACGAGATCCGCCAGGTCATGCTCGCCGAGTTCGACGAGGACGAGCTGCGCGGCATCTACCGCGAGACCGGCCTGCAACTGCGTCGACCGGATACCGGCGAGGCAGCCGCGGCCGAAGGCGCCGGCACGGAGGGTGCAGTTGAAGAAGGTGCCGGCGAAGGCGCGGCGACCGAGGGTGCGGCTGCCGAAGGCGCTCCGACCGCGGGCGCGGCGACCGAGGGTGCGGCTGCCGACGGCGCCGCGACCGAAGGCGGCGTAATCGAAATTCCCGCGACCGAAGGCGCCGCGACAGCGGCCGCCACCGAGGCAGCTCCGGCAGAGGCCGCAACCGCGGATTCAGCCGAGATGGCCGCGACGGCGGCCGAGGCGACCGCCAGCGACGCGGCGACGGCTCCGACCGACGCCGAGCCGGCCGATGCCGGGATCTTCGATTCCACCGAACCGTCGGCCGAGTCGGGCGAGGGCGCTCCGCAGGAGCCGGTTTCCGGCGAAACGTCGCCGGTCGAAGGCGAGCATGCACACGCCAACGGGGCCGACGATTCGTCGGTTGACAATGCGCAGTCGTAGTTTCGTGGACTGAAGCGGGCGGTCGGGTCTTCAGGTGCCGTGGGGTACCGCGGGGACCGGGCCGCGGACGGCGCCGGGAATCTGGGGGACTCTCCACGATTCACACGGCTGTAACGTCGTAACGATGCTGGGGTCGCCAACGCACCCACGGGTGCCAGCCGTGACGACCAGCCTCTCGCCGTCTCCGCTTCCCGGTCCCACCCTGTCAGGTCACGCCGGAGCGTTTCCAACAATGTGCAGGAGCAGCGGTATGTGGTAAGGAACAGAGACCAGAGCAACCTTTTACAGTATCTGAATGCCCGCGACATCAACAGCAAGTAAGTCGGCGTATAAGCTCTTCAAGGTCGCAGCCGAACTGAACATCGGCAAGGAGACCATTGTCGAGTTCCTCACGTCCAAGGGGTTCTCCGTCCAGGCCAAGCCCACCACGAGCCTGAGCCAGGAGATGTATGACCTCGTGATGGACAAGTTCGAGAAGGAGCATCGGCAGATCGAGAAGCAGCGCAAGAAGGTCGACGCCTATCACGAGCGGCGCACGAAGACCAAGGACGAGGCCGAGGGCGGCGAAGTCCCCGAGGTCGGCGCGCCGAAGCGTGCGCGCAAGGCGTCCGACGAGGGCGAGGCCGAAGCGGCCCCCGCCACCGTCGAGACTCCGGCCGAGGCCGTCGCCGAGACTGCTGCGGAGCCGCAGAGCGATCCGGCCACCGAGCCGTCGATCGAGCGTGCTCCGGTCAAGGGCGCTGAGAAGCATGAGGCCGCCGGCGCGATCGAGACCGTCGAGCAGATGGGAACGGCCGACGAGCATGCCGATCGCCAGGAGGCGGAGATCGCCGTCGCCGCGCGCGTCGCCGACGAGTTCGTCGAGCACACGCCGGCCGCCGAGCCTGCCGCGGAGATTCCCGTCGTCGAGACTCCGAAGGCCGAGGTGATCGCACCGACGGTCGAGCCGACGCCGGTCGTCGAGGAGGCCCCCGCCGCCCGCATCGAGACTCCCGCCGAAACGCCGGCGGACGCAGCACCGGCCGCCACGCCGGCCGAGGCGCCCCGCGCCGGGACGGCGAAGCCCGCAGCAAGCCGCGCCCGCACGGCTGCCGAGGCACCGGCTCAGGCCGAGCCGGCCGTGACCCCGACCGCCGAGACGGTTGCTCCCGAGGCCGCGCGTCCCGAGACCGCGGCGCCGACGGAGGCTGTTGCCGCGACCGCCGCACCCGAGCCCGCGATGCCCGAAGCAGCGATGCCCGAGGCGTCCGCTCCGGAGGCTGCGGCGCCCGAGGCGGCGATGCCGGAACTGACGCTGCCCGAGGGCGTCTCACCGGACGATCCGAATCTCCCGAAGGAGTATCGTGCGATCGCGCCGAAGCTGCAGGGATTGACGGTGCTCGGAAAGATCGAGCTGGCCAGGCCGGCCGACAAGGAGTCCAAGGACAAGCGTCCCCGCAAGCGGATCCGCGAGACCGCGAAGTCGGTCGACATCACCAAGGAGGCGGGCTCGCGTCCGACTCTGGGGACGTCGGCAGGCGCAGGCACCGCGCGACCGGCCGGTCCGGGCGCAGGCCAGGGTCGTCCGGGAACCGGAACGGGCACCGGCGCCGGAGCCAACAAGAAGCGCGGCAAGGGCGGCGGGTTCATCCCCGTCAACCAGGCCGACGTCTCGCGCGCCATCACGCAGACCTTCTCGCACATGGGCGGCAGCGGCGGCAAGTCGCAGCGCCAGAGCCGTAGCCGCGACCGTCGCCAGGAGCGCCAGGAGCGGGATGCGCGGAGGATGGAGGAGATGGAGCGCGAAGCACTCGTGCTGCAGGTGACCGAGTTCGTCACCGTGGCCGAGCTCGCCAACCTCATGAACGTCGACGTCGGCCAGGTCATCGGCAAGTGCATCGGCCTCGGCCTGATGGTGTCGATCAACCAGCGCCTCGACAAGGACACGATCCAGCTCGTCGCCGACGAGTTCGGCTTCTCGATCGAGTTCCAGGAGGAGTACACCGACGACGCCCTCGTCGACAAGGAGGACGATCCCGAGACCCTCGTTCCGCGCGCCCCGATCGTCACGATCATGGGACACGTCGATCACGGCAAGACGTCGTTGCTCGACTACATCCGACGCTCGAACGTCGTCGCCGGCGAGTCCGGCGGCATCACGCAGCACATCGGCGCCTATTCGGTGCAGCTTCCGGACAACCGGAAGATCACCTTCCTCGATACCCCGGGCCACGAGGCATTCACGGCCATGCGTGCCCGCGGCGCCCAGGTGACCGACATCGTCATCCTCGTCGTCGCGGCCGATGACTCGGTCATGCCCCAGACGGTCGAGGCGATCTCGCACGCCCAGGCGGCGAACGTCCCGATGGTCGTCGCGATCAACAAGGTCGACAAGCCCGAGGCGAACGTCGAGCGCATCAAGCAGCAGCTCTCCGATCGCGGCGTGCTCGTCGAGGAGTGGGGCGGCCGCTACCAGGCCGTCGAGATCTCCGCGAAGAAGGGCATCAACATCGACAAGCTTCTCGAGACGGTGCTGCTCGAGGCCGAGATCCTCGACCTCAAGGCGAGCCCCGAGCGCGAGGCGCGCGGCGTCGTCATCGAGGCCGAGATCGATCGCGGCAAGGGTATCGTCTCGACGGTGCTCATCCAGAAGGGAACGCTCCGCGTCGGCGACAACTTCGTCGCGGGCATCTTCTCCGGCCGCGTGCGAGCGCTGCTCGATGAGCGCGGCAATCGCATCGATCAGGTCGGTCCGTCGGAGCCGGCGCAGGTGCTCGGCTTCAGCGGCGTGCCGACCGCCGGCGACATGATCATCTGCGTCGAGAGCGAGCAGGAGGCCCGCGAGATCGCGACCCGCCGCCAGCAGCTCGCCCGCGAACAGACGTTCAAGCAGCAGCGCCACCTCACGCTCGAGGAGATCTCCTCGCAGATCGCCCGTGGCGGCGTGCAGCACCTTCCGCTCATCATCAAGGGCGACGTGGACGGATCGGTCGAGGCGCTTGCCGACTCGCTGCTGCGACTGTCGACGCCCGAGGTGCAGGTCGGGGTCGTGCTCAAGTCGGTCGGCGAGATCACCGAGTCGGACGTCGTCCTGGCGGCCGCCTCGCAGGCGATCATCATCGGCTTCCACGTCCGTCCGAACCTCAAGGCCCGCAAGCTTGCCGAGCGCGAGGGCGTCGAGATCAGGACGTACCAGATCATCTACGATACCGTCAACGACGTCCGCGCGGCGCTCGAAGGCATGCTCCGGCCGGAGCAGAAGGAGGAGATCACGGGCACTGTCGAGGTGCGCGAGACCTTCAAGGTCTCGAAGATCGGCATCATCGCCGGCTGCTACGTCGTCGATGGACGGATCACGCGAAACGACAAGGTCCGCCTGCTGCGCGACGGCTTCGAGGTGTGGAACGGCGGCATCCAGTCGCTGCGCCGCGTCAAGGAGGACGTCCGCGAGGTCGAGCAGGGCTTCGAGTGCGGTGTCACGCTAGACGGTATGAGCGACATCAAGATCGGCGACATCATCGAAGCCTATCGCACCGTCGAGATCAAGCGCAAGCTCGTCGACGCCGCGACCTACTAGGCGGTCACGGTACGCAATTGGTGAAACGTAAAGCGCAGAACGGTCCGGCCGCGCGTTTTACGTTTCGCCGTTTTCGGACCGTCGGCCGGCGCGATCGCCGGGGGATCATCCACTTGTGGAGGAAGAAGCAGCCGTGTCAGTTCGAACAGAGCGCGTTGGCGCGATGGTCCGCGAGGCGCTGGGCGCCCAGTTTCAGCGCAGCATGCCCGAGTACCTCGACGGCCTGATCACCGTCGCCTCGGTCAGGATGTCCCCCGATCTGCGCATCGCCAAGGTCTACGTGAGCATCTACCGGAGCACGACGAAGCCGGAGATCCTCATGAAGCGCCTCAACACCCATGCGCCCGAGATCCGCAAGCGGCTCGGTGACGACGTGGAGATGAAGCACCTTCCGGAGCTCCGGTTCTTTCTCGACGACACGCTCGATACCGTCGAGCGCATCGACAAGCTGCTGAAGTCCGTCCGCGAGGAGGACGAGGCACGCGAGGCCGAGCGCGCCGCCCGCGCGGGCGAGACCGCGGACGACAACGCGGCCAATGGAGCGGCCGACGGCGCTGCGGGTGACGCGGCCAGTGATGCGGCCGACGGCTCGCACGGCGACGGCATGACCGGGAGCGGGGCGCATGACGACGATCGGTGAGACCGGCATTCGGCTGATCGACCGGGACGATCTCGCGACGCTCGACACGACGACGCTCGCCACCGACGGCGGCGTGCTGCTCGTCGACAAGCCGAAGGGCTGGACGTCGTTCGACGTCGTCGCCAAGTGCCGCGGTATTTTCCGCGTGAAGAAGGTCGGCCACACCGGCACGCTCGATCCGATGGCCACCGGCCTGCTCGTGCTCTGCTTCGGCAGGGCCACCAAGCTCGTCGAGCGCCTGCAGGCCGAGGAGAAGGAGTACACCGGCGCGATCCGCTTCGGCGCGACAACGCCGACCGACGACGCCGACAGCGAGGAGACCGAGACCTTCGCGATCGATCACCTCACGCCCGAGGCCATCGCCGACTCCGCCGCGTCCTTCGTCGGCGAGCAACTCCAGGCGCCGCCGATGTTCTCGGCACGCAAGGTCGCCGGCCAGCGCCTCTACAAGCTCGCCCGCCGCGGCGAGACCGTCGAGGTCGCGCCGCGCGCGATCACCGTTCGGGCCTTCGAGATCACCGCGGTCGATCTGCCGGAGGCACGCTTCCGGATCGTCTGTTCCAAGGGCACCTACATCCGCTCGCTCGCGCGCGACCTCGGCCGCGCGCTCGGGACCGGAGCCTATCTGACCGAGCTGCGCCGGACGCGCAGCGGCGACCTGCACGTCGATCGTGCGGCGACCATCGACGAGCTGCAGGCGACGCGACGGACACACGAGAATCAGCGCGACTCATGAGAGTTGTTCACGCATTGACGGACCTCGAGCACGACGACCGAACGGCCGTGACCATCGGCACGTTCGACGGCGTGCACCTCGGCCATCGGGCCATCATCGGAGCGCTCGTCGAACAGGCGCGCGCGCTCGGCGGGCGCAGCGTCGTCGTGACGTTTCACCCGCATCCGCAGGTCGTGCTGCGCCGCAAGGGCGATACCGTGCCGCTGCTGACCAGCGCCGAGGAGCGCGACGCGCTGCTCGAGTCGCTCGGCGTCGACATCGTGATCGTCCTCGAGTTCACGCCGGAGACCGCGGCGACCCCGTGGCAGGAGTTCTTCGGTCGGATCCTCGAGCACGTCGGCGTCGGCCACATCATCTTCGGCCACGACCACGCCTTCGGCCGCAACCGCGAAGGCACCGCCGAGGCACTGCAAGCACTGGGTCGCGAGAGGGGATTCGGGGTGACGGAGGTGGGACCCCTCGACATCGAGGGCGACGCCGTGAGCTCGACGAAGATCCGTCACGCCCTGCAGCAGGGCGATCTCTCGACCGCCGAGCGTTATCTCGGCCGTCACTACAGCGTCACCGGCACCGTCGTGCGCGGCGACGGCCGCGGCCGCACCCTCGGCATCCCGACGGCCAACGTGCGGGCGCTCGAGGAGTCGAAGCTGCTGCCCGGCAACGGCGTGTACTGCGTCGGCATGCTCGTCGACGGTGCGCGGCATCGCGGCATGGCGAACATCGGCGTGCGGCCGACCTTCACCGACGCGACCGTGCGCACGCTCGAGGTCAATCTCTTCGACTTCGACGGCGATCTGTACGAGAAGACCGCTACCGTCGAGTTCCTGAGGTTCGTCCGGCACGAGCAGAAGTTCGGCTCCGCGGAGGAGTTCCTCCGACAGCTCGATCACGATCGCACCGTGTGCCGCGAAGGCTAGAGCGCACTCCCGCGCGCGCGGCCGGTTGCCGCCGCCGTGCCGACCCTCGCGCGTCGATTCCCTATCTTCGGTCCTCCGCGCACTGATACCCGCGCCGACTCCGCATGCTGAAGTACCTCGCCGTGACGATCGTCATCGCCGTCGTCACGGCGATCATCATCGACACCTACGCTCCGCGCCATCTCCTGCGCTACGATGAGGCCGACTATGTCTTTGCCACCGAGCAGGGACTCATCGACAACCACATCGACCGCAACGCGCTGCCGCTGGCCGACTTCATCGCCGCCGGCACCGCGGGTGGCACCGATTCGTCGAAGCGCACCGAGCTGTCGGAGCTCGTGCGCGAGCGGGGTGACCTCTCCTTCTACCGGCACTATCACGGCCCGCTCTACTTCTACTGGCTGATGCTCGGCCGCACGTTCGGCATGACCGGCGAGCAGGCGCTGCGCGCGTGGTCGATGGTCCTCCTGGGCGTTCTCGCGCTGCTGATGGTCGCGGCCGCACGCGGCGTGCATGGCCTCGACGTACCACTGGCGCTGCTTCCGGCGGCGCTGCTCCTGGGCTCGTCCATCAACATTCTCGCGGCGTCGCAGATCACACCGCACGCGCTCTACGGCGTGACGTCGCTGCTGGCGCTCGTGATGCTCGCCCGCGTGATGCGCACGGGCGAACGGCGCGACTGGTACGCGGCAGTGGCATCGCTGGCGCTCGCGTTCCTGACGATCGAGTACGCGCTGATCATCGCGGCGACCTATGCGGTCGGACTCTGGATGTCGCGCGAGCGGATCGTGCGTGGTCAGTGGGTCGGTGTGCTGCTTCGTTCGATCGCGGTGTTTCTCGCGGTGATCGCGGTCCTCTGGATCGGCGGCATCATCAAGCTGACGCTCGTCAAGAACTACCTCTTCTTCGCCTACTTCTCGATCGTGCGCGGCTCGGCCTATGGATCGAGCCCCGTGCTCGACGTCTGGGCCGAGCACTTCTCGAACGCGCCGGTGGCGTGCGCGGTCGGTCTCGTAGCGCTCGTCGTCGGAGCCGTGCGTCTCCGGCGCAATCCGACACTGCTGCCATACCTGCTGTATCCCGCGCTCGTTCTGTTGACGCTGCTGCGCAATCGATCGCTCTCGCCGACGTATGTGGCCTCGGTGTTTCCACCGCTGTTCATGGTCGCCGCGATCACGCTCGACGATCTGCTGCGGGGTCGCTCACGCTGGATCGCGTGGGGCGCGACCGCGGCGGTCGCGATCGCATCGGCGCTGACGATGCCGGCGCCCGCCGATACCGTCGCCGAGTGCGGCGAGCAGTTGATCGCGCGCGTCGTCGCAGCCGTCGACGCGCTGCCGGCGCGCGACTCGAGCCTGCTGGTGCCGCGCGAGCACCTTCCGATCCTGCATTACTACCATCGGCGCGAGCGCCGGTTCACAGGGTTCGCCCACGATCTCGACGACTCGGCGACGATACGCGAGCTCGTCCGCGAGCGACGCGTCAGCGGCGCCGTCACCTACGACAGCACCGATGTCCTGCGCTTCGGCAGGATCTTCCCCGATGCCGCTCTCGTCTCGACCGCGCCGGCATCGCCATCGTGTAATCTCACGTTCTCGTACTACCTGCTCCATTCGCAATGAGCCTTCTCTCGATCGTCATCCCCGTCTACAATGAACAGGCGTCGGTCGCCAGTCTGATCGATACGGTCCTCGGCGTCGACCTCGAACCGCTCGGACTCGAGCGCGAGCTCGTCGTCGTCAACGACGCGTCGACCGATCGCACGCTCGAGGCGCTCGAGGCCTACCGCGACCATCCGCACGTGCGGATCTTCTCCCATGCCGTCAACATGGGCAAGGGCGCCGCGCTGCACACCGGGATCAGGGAGGCGCGCGGGTCGATCATCGTCATCCA
The DNA here is from genome assembly GCA_035539855.1 of Kapaibacterium sp. (SeqCode). Classification (GTDB taxonomy): domain Bacteria; phylum Bacteroidota; class Ignavibacteria; order OLB7; family OLB7; genus DATLHO01. Next base: position 10,573 of record DATLHO010000169.1, read on the forward strand.
GGATGCCGACCTCGAGTACGATCCGAACGAGTACGGGACGCTCCTGCGCCCGATCATCGACGGCCGGGCCGACGTCGTCTTCGGCTCCCGCTTCGCCGGCGGCGAGGCGCATCGCGTGTTCTACTTCTGGCACTACCTCGGCAATCGCTTCCTCACGCTGCTGTCGAACATGCTGAGCGATCTGAACCTCACCGACATGGAGACCTGCTACAAGGCCTTCCGCGCCGAGATCATCAAGGAGATGACGCTGAAGGAGAAGCGCTTCGGCTTCGAGCCGGAGGTCACCGCGAAGGTCGCGAAGCTCAGCAAGACGACGGGCTGCCGCATCTACGAGGTGGGGATTTCCTACAACGGCCGGACCTATGCCGAGGGCAAGAAGATCGGCTGGAAGGATGGTGTCAGCGCCCTGCGGTGCATCGTTCGCTACAACCTGTTCTCGTAGCCCGCCCCCGAAAAAATCCGCCGCGATCGGCCCTCGAATACCCTATCTTTGTCGATTCCCGACGACTGGACCGTCCCGAACGGATGGTCCGGTCGCAGCCTTTCGCTCATTCAGACGGGTGGAGGCGGGCTACGGCGCGTCCGTGGTCATCGCTGCAGTTCGCGACCTGCGGCACAGGGAGGTGTGTTGCGAGCCCAACCAATGGCCGGTACGCACGCCGGCAACTCTTTGAGGATATCATGGCAATGACCAAGGAGCGCAAGGCTGAACTTGTGCAGAAGTACGGCGATCACGCGAACGACACGGGCAAGCCCGAGGTTCAGATCGCCATCCTGACCGATCACATCAACGGACTCGGTCCGCACTTCGAGGGCAACCGCAAGGACAAGCACTCGCTGCGCGGGCTCATGAAGATGGTCGGCAAGCGCAGGGGTCTGCTCGACTACCTGATGAAGAAGGATATCGGCCGCTACCGCGCGATCATCGCGGAGCTCGGCATCCGCCGCTAGAGCACATCGGACACGCCGTGAAGGTCATCGCCTTCACGGCGTGTCGTTTTTTCCGAGTGAAGTCTTGAGGGGCCCTGTGCGGTGACGAGCCATCGGCGTGCGACCAACACCACCGACCTGCGATACCGCATCGAGTTGAAATCAACATAGCATCGGTCCGGAACGAGCCCTGGCTCCGCTCGACGGCCGGACTGCACAGTGAACGAGAAGGACATGAAGACAGTTGTTGAAATGGAGTTTGGCGGCCGCACGCTCTCGCTCGAGACCGGCCACCTCGCAAAGCTCGCCAACGGCTCGGTGATGGTTCGCCTGGGCGACACGATGGTGCTTTCGGTCGCCGTCGCCTCGAGCACGCCGCGCGAAGGAATCGACTTCCTGCCGCTGCAGGTCGAGTATCGCGAGAAGTACGCCGCGGCCGGCAAGGTCCCGGGTGGATTCTTCAAGCGCGAGGCGCGCCCGAGCGAGAAGGAGATTCTCTCGGCCCGTCTGATCGACCGCCCGATCCGCCCGATGTTCACCAAGGGGTGGACCTACGAGACGCAGGTCATCTGCACGGTGTATTCGTTCGACCAGGAGAACGACCCCGACGTCCTCGCGGCGGTTGGCGCGTCGGCCGCGCTGATGATCGCGGGCATGCCGTTCCAGGGCCCGATCTCGAACGTCCGCGTCGGTCACATCGATGGCCAGTTCGTCATCAACCCGACCTACGCCGAGCTCGAGGATTCCGTCCTCGACATCGTCGTCTCCGGCACCGATGACTCGATCGTGATGGTCGAGGGCGAGTGCGACGAGATCAGCGAGGACCTCTTCGTCGAGGCCCTCGAGTTCGCGCACGCGAACATCCGCAAGATCAACGACCTGCAGCGCAAGCTCTACTCGCAGATCGAGATCAAGAAGCTCGCGATGCCGGCGAAGAAGGAGTTCGACGACGTCGGCGAGTTCATCCGCGCCCACTCGGACGAGCGGATCTCGGCGTACACGCGCGAGTCGACGACGAAGGAGGGTCGCAAGGAGCGCTACAAGCTGCTCAAGGAGGAGATCGCGCTGCTGGTCGCCGAGAAGTTCCCGTCGACGACGCACCCGGACATCGAGGTCGACAAGATCGTCGGCGCCGTGCTGCACGACCTGGAGTCGGACAACATGCGCGAGATGATCCTCGCCGAGGGCCGCCGTCTCGACGGTCGACGCACCGACGAGATCCGCCAGATCAGCTGCGAGGTCGGCATCCTGCCGCGCGCGCACGGCTCGGCGCTGTTCACCCGCGGCGAGACGCAGTCGCTGACGTCGATGACGCTCGGCACCAAGCTCGATCGCCAGATGGTCGATGGACTTCTTCCGAAGACGGACAAGAAGTTCATGCTCCACTACAACTTTCCGCAGTTCTCCGTCGGCGAGACCGGCCGCTTCGGCTCGACCTCGCGTCGCGAGATCGGCCACGGCAACCTCGCCGAGCGCGGCCTGAAGGCGGCGCTGCCGGACGAGAAGGAGTTCCCGTACACGATCCGCATCGTCTCGGACATCCTCGAGTCGAACGGGTCGTCGTCGATGGCCACGGTCTGCGCGGGCTCGCTCGCGCTGATGTCCGGCGGCGTGCCGATGCGCAAGCCGGTCGCCGGCATCGCGATGGGCCTGATCTACGGTGGCGAGGATCGCGTCGCGATCCTCTCGGACATCCTCGGTGACGAGGATCACCTCGGCGACATGGACTTCAAGGTCGTCGGCACCCGCGAGGGCATCACCGCCTGCCAGATGGACATCAAGATCCAGGGCATCTCGCTCGAGGTCATGCGCAAGGCGCTGCTGCAGGCACGTGACGGTCGCTTCCACATCCTCGACAAGATGGCCGAGACGGTCGCGGCTCCGGCCGACGACCTCTCGCCGTTCGCACCGCGCCTGACGACCATCCAGATCCCCGTCGAGGCGATCGGCATGGTCATCGGCTCCGGCGGCGAGACGATCCGCGGCATCGTCGCGGAGTCGGGCGCCGAGATCAACATCGAGGAGGATGGCACGGTCGTCATCGCCGCGGTCTCGGGCGAGAGCTCGGCCAAGGCGGTCGAGATGATCCGCGCCCTCACCGCGATGCCGGAGGTCGGCAAGACCTACAACGGCCGCGTCGTCCAGATCCGCGAGGGTCTCGGCGCGATCGTCGAGATCCTGCCGAAGAAGTCGGGCCTGCTGCACATCTCGCAGATCGATCACCATCGCGTCGAGAACGTCGAGGACGTCCTCGCCGTCGGCGATCGCGTCGAGGTGAAGCTCCTCGAGATCCAGGACGGCGGCAAGCTCCGCCTCAGCCGCAAGGCGCTCCTTCCGATGCCGGAAGGAATGACCGAGCGCCCCGAGGGTGAGCGTCGCGGCGGCTTCGGCGGCGGCGGCGGCGACCGCGGTCGTGACGGCGGCCATCGCAACGGCGGTGGCGATCGTCGCGGTCCGGGCGGACCCGGTGGTGATCGTCGCGGACCGGGCGGTCCCGGCGGCGAGCGTCGCGGACCCGGCGGACCCCGCCGAGACGACGACAGCCGCGGCAACCGGTAACGACGTCAAGAAGAGAGCGAGGCGGTCATGCAGTGCATGGCCGCCTCGCTGCGTTTCAGGGGTTGGGCGCCGGCCGTGCAGCGCCGGCCCGCCTCGCTGTGTTTCAGGGGTTGGGCGCCGGCCGTGCTGCGCCGTGCGCCTCGCTGCGTTTGACGCGTCGCGCGTCGCCCGCGATTGCAACAGAGTGCCACGACGGCAACTCCGATCGGGACGGGTCGTAGCTCGGCGCTCCCACGCCTGATCCTACAATCTCACGCGCCCCTTGTGGCCACACGATGATCCCGATGAAGACGATTCGACAGTTTGCCGGTGCATTCGCACCGCTGGTTCTCGCGCTCGTTCTGCTGGCCGGCTGCGGAGATGACGCTCCGGTCAGTCCCGATCCCGGCACCGTAGGCGGCGGACCGACCGAGCCCGCCGGAAAGAAGGACTCCATCCGCTTCGACGTCGAGTGGTCGCCGAACGCGCGCCTGCTCGACACCAACGACGTAAAGACCGCGGTCGTCTCGGTCGACACCGCAAGCTTCATCTACACGTTCCGCAAGGGCAACGCCAAGGTCGAGGGACTGAAGAACGGTGACATCCTCGTCCTCGGCGACATCGCCCTTCGCAAGGTGAAGTCCGTCACGGACAACGGGACGACGCTCGTCGTCCGCACCGACCCCGCGTTCATCACCGACGCGATCGTCAACGGCGACATCAGCTGGGATTACGGTGTGCGCTACGACGTGAAGTCGGTGACCAACGCGTTCATGAAGATGGGAGCCAAGCCGACCTTCATCGGCGGCGACACCGCCGGCTATCAGATCAAGATCGGCGACTACGAGTACAACTTCGGAATGAAGTTCCACCCGGACTGGCTCAAGGCGGACATTCGACTGTTGAAGAAGATTGGCAACTCGAAGGTGCTCGACAACCGACTCGAGGGAGTGCTCTACAAGTTCCGCGCGCTCGGCAAGGTGACGATCAAGGATCGCAAGCTGATCGAGTTCGACGCCCGCAACGACTACGTCGCGGGTGACCTGACGCTCTCGCTCAACGCGGCCGGCTCGGGCTCGAGCATCGGCATCGAGAGCGACTTCACGCTGTTGAAGTACCCGATCCCGCAGATTCCCTTCTTCACGATCAAGATCAAGGCGCTCGTCGTGATGAACGGTGTGATTCCGCCGGAGGGCTCGTGCCTGATGAAGGCGAAGTTCAGCTACGACGTCGACCAGGGCTTCAGCTACTCGACCGGCGGCGCGCTCCCGAAGATGCTCGTGCGCCGCGAGGAGTTCGACAAGACCGGCGTCGAGCCGCGCACCGGCGCCGCGGGCGCGGCGTCGCTGTCGTTCGGTCTCGGGTTCCCGCGCGTCGAGCTGGAGTTCCTCAACACCCGCATCGCATGGATCCAGCCGGCCTATCTTCTCGGCGGCGACTATACCGCGATGCCGGCGTGCCAGCAGGCGAAGGCACAGTTCATCGGCTCGGCCGGTTACGGCATCGGCGCGTTCGGCATTACGCTGGCGAGCGGATCGAAGACGCTGTGGCAGAAGGAGAAGGTGCTGCTCAAGGCAGGGCAGTGCCCGTAGGGCGAGGCGACGAGTAGAGGGTTGACGGGAGCCGGCCACGAACGTGGCCGGCTCCTGTGTTCACCGGCCGGGCGCCGGCGCGTTCAGGAGAGCGGCACGAAACCGGTTGCATTCGGCCGGATCGTGCGCGCCGAGATCGACATCGCAGACAGCGAGGACGCCACCATGGCACAACCGGAGTCGCCTCGGATCAACCCGCTTCCACTGGCGATCGCGGGCATGCTCATCGTCGTCCTCTTCGCGGCGAGCATCGCGGTGTATCCCGAACTCCCCGCGCGTATCCCGCAGCACTTCGGCTTCGACGGACGGCCCGACCGCTGGGTCGAGCGCTCGTTGGTCGCGTGGCTACTTCTGCCGATCATCGCGCTGATGGTGTCGGGATTCGTCGTAGTGATCGCCTCGATCATCCCGCGTGATCTTCGGCTGGTCAATGTCCCGAACAAGGCACGGTTACTGGCGCTGCCCGCGGAGCGCCAGGCCCTGGTCGCGGTCATGGTCCGCAACACCCTGCACTGGATCGTGGTCATGGTGCTGTTGATGTTCGCCGGACTGCAGCTCGAAGTCTATCTGGCCGCCATGAGCGGCGCGGCAACCGAGCTCGGATGGCTGGTCGTCGTGTGGGTCGCCGGCGTGCTGACGATGGTCATCGCTCTCAACGCGCGGCTGCAGCGGCTGCTGCGCGAGACCTCCGCGTAGCAACGCGGCGGAACTTTGCCTCCGTTTGCGTCCGGGCCTTCCGTATTTTATCCCTTTTCCCTGCCCGCTCATTGTCCCTGCGGGGACAGTAACTCGACAGCCAGTGCTTCATACCGAGCGCATTCTCATCCTCGACTTCGGATCGCAGTACACGCAGCTGATCGCCCGCAAGGTCCGCGAGTGCGGTGTCTACGCCGAGATCCATCCGTTCAACGTCCCGATCGAGCGCATCCGAGAGATGAATCCGATCGGGATCATTCTTTCCGGCGGACCCTCGTCGGTCTACGAGGAGGGCGCGCCGCATTCCGATCCCGCGCTCTTCGAGCTGGGCCGCCCGGTGCTCGGCGTCTGCTACGGCCTGCAGTTGATCGCACACCAGCTCGGCGGCGCCGTCGATCGCTCGGCGCGCCGCGAGTTCGGCCGCGCACACCTGCACGTCGACGTCGCGGGCAACGGACTGCTCGAGGGAATCCCGCAGGAGACGATCGTCTGGATGAGCCACGGCGACTCGCTCGTTCGCGTGCCCGACGGATTCCAGGTGATCGCGCACACCGAGAACGCTCCGATCTGTGCGGTGGCCAACCTCGAGCGGCGCATCTACGGCGTGCAGTTCCATCCGGAGGTGCACCACACGCCGCGCGGCGTCGACGTGCTGCGCAACTTCGTCTTCACGATCTGCGGCGCCCGCGGCGGCTGGAGCGCGCATGCGTTCGTCGAGGCGGCGAAGCGGGAGATCCGCGAGAAGGTCGGCGACGAGCGCGTCATCTGCGCCGTCTCCGGCGGCGTCGATTCGACGGTCGCGGCGGTGCTGATCCATCAGGCGATCGGCGAGCAGCTTCACTGCGTGCACATTGACAACGGCGTCATGCGCGGCGGCGAGTCGGAGCAGGTCGTCAATCTCTTCCGGCAGCAGTTCCAGATTCCGCTCGCGTTCGTCGACGCGAGCGACCTGTTCCTCGGACGTCTAAGCGGCGTCACCGATCCGGAGCAGAAGCGCAAGATCATCGGCGGTACGTTCATCGACGTCTTCGAAAAGGAGGCGGCGAAATTCGCCGACGCGCAGTGGCTCGCGCAGGGGACGTTGTACCCCGACGTCATCGAGTCGGTCTCGTTCAAGGGACCATCGGTGACGATCAAGTCGCACCACAACGTCGGCGGGCTTCCCGAGAAGATGAATCTCAAACTGCTCGAGCCGTTCCGCGAGCTCTTCAAGGACGAGGTGCGCGCCGTCGGACGCGAGCTCGGGCTGCCGAAGGAGTTCATCGACCGCCATCCGTTTCCCGGACCGGGACTCGCGATCCGGGTGCTCGGCGAGGTCACGCGCGAGCGCTGCGAGATCCTGCGCCAGGCCGATCAGATCTTCCTCGAGGAGCTGCACAGCAGCGGACAGTACGACGTGACGTGGCAGGCCTTCACGGTGCTGCTGCCGATCTCGTCGGTCGGCGTCATGGGCGATGAGCGCACCTACGAGAACGTCTGCGCCGTGCGTGCGGTGACGAGCACCGACGGCATGACTGCCGACTGGGCGCGCATCCCGTACGAGGTGCTGGCGACCGTCTCGAACCGCATCATCAACGAGGTGCGGGGCATCAACCGCATCGTCTACGACATCAGCTCCAAGCCGCCCGCGACCATCGAATGGGAGTGACGGGCGAAGAGAAAATTCCACAGCAACACATCAGCACTCCGAACTCTCAAATCCGAAATTCTCATGACGGTATCTGCGCAGCGTTTTCAGGCGGACAAGCTCGCCGCCGACGCAACGGTGGTGTTTCTCGCCCAGGACGAATCGGTGATGCGCCAGCAGGCGGAGTTCGTCCGCGGCACCTGGGAGAGCGCATCGCTCGTGCTGGAGTCGAAGGACTTCACCGGCGGCCGTGACAGCTCGGTCGTCGTCTACACCGGTGCGAAGAAGGCGCCGCGTCTGGTGCTCGTCGGCCTCGGTGAGGTCGCGAAAATCTCGCTCGAGCGCGTGCGTCGCGCCGCCGCAACCGGCGCGCAGCGCGCCTCCGGTATGAAGGCCGGCTCGGTCGCGTTCGTCGTTCCCGAGCTCGAAGGGATCGCTCCGGCCGAGGTCGCGCAGGCGATCGTCGAGGGCGCCGTGCTCGGCACGTACAGTTTCGACAAGTACTTCGTCGAGAACCGCGAGAGCAGGGTTCGCCGGAAGATCGAGAAGATCACGCTGCACGTCCGCGACGAGGCGACGCTCAAGGACGTCAAGCGCGGCGCGGCGATCGGCCAGGCCGTCACCAACGGCGTCGTGCTCACGCGCGATCTCGTCAATGCTCCGTCGAACGAGATCTATCCCGAATCGCTCGCGGCCGCCGCGAAGCGCGAGCTCGCGCCGCACGGTGTGACGGTGCGCTCGCTGAACAAGTCGCAGATCGAGAAGCTGAAGATGGGTGGCCTGCTGGCCGTCAACCAGGGCAGCGAGCGTCCGCCGTTCTTCATCATCATGGAGTACAACGGCGGCCGCAAGGGAGCGCGTCCGATCGTGCTCGTCGGCAAAGGCATCACCTTCGACTCGGGCGGCATCTCGATCAAGCCGGGCGCGGGCATGGGCGACATGAAGATGGACATGGGCGGCTCCGGCGCGGTCATCGGCGCGATGCGCGCGATCGCCGAGCTGAAGCTTCCGCACAACGTCATCGCGCTCGTTCCGACGACCGAGAACATGCCGTCGGGCACCGCCTACAAGCCGGGCGACGTCATCACGTTCATGAACGGCAAGACCGCCGAGATCGACAACACTGACGCCGAGGGACGCCTCGTCCTGGCCGACGCGCTCACCTACGCCGACCGCTACAAGCCGCAGGCGGTGATCGACCTTGCGACGCTCACCGGCGCCATCGTGGTCGCGCTCGGCGAGGTCGCCACTGGCATGTTCGGAAACAACGACGAGCTCAAGGCACGGCTGAAGGACTCGGCCGATCGCACGTACGATCGCGTCGTCGAGCTCCCGCTGTGGGAGGAGTACGAGGAGCTCATCCGCAGCGACATCGCCGACGTCAAGAACAGCGGCGGCCGCGGCGCGGGATCGATCACCGCGGCGCTGTTCCTGCAGCACTTCATCGGCGACTACCCGTGGGTCCACCTCGACATCGCCGGCAGCGGCATGCCGTCGAAGGGCTCCGGCTATACACCGAAGGGCGGCTCCGGAGCCGGTGTACGCCTTCTCGTCGACCTCGTGCAGAACTGGCAGGGCGAGCTCGGAAAGAGCCGCTGACGCACGCCGGGACACGTTTTCAGGACGCGGGGTCGATCGCACTGCGGTCGACCCCGCGTCCGTTCGGGGCGGACATGACCGTCGATCGGGACTGTCCGGACCGTCTGGAACGACACCTCCGCGCATGTCCACAACGTGTGGACAACCGACCTATCCGGTGTGGATGGCGTGGGCACCCACTGTGGAGCATTCGGGGCCGGCGTCGGACGGCGCGAAGTTCTCCCCACTCGTGTGGAATACCCCGAAGTTTCCCCCGGATTCTCAACAACCACCGAGGGTGTGTAAATCGTGGGGATTCCCCAGTCAAACACGATTCCGGAGCGTTCCACAGCAGTTCCCCACATATCCCCCGCCCTTACATCATCATATCCTTCTTAAAAGAATAGAGTATTGTATAGGTAATGAAGGAAGGGAAGATCGGGCGGGAGCGATCACCACACGTGTCAGGATGGCTCGGACAATGCGGCGGAAGCGGCCTGATGATGTGTCAGGGAGCATATTCTTCAATCGTCGAAAACGTGCGAGAATCGACGTTCGCGAAGTGGCATCATTTTGACTACAAGGGGAATGCCAACACCTATTCCCAGTGGGAGGATCGTTATGCGTCGAGAGGCCTTTGATGTTTTGAGGGAGCTGGAGTCATTCGCGAATCGGGTCAAGAAGGAGTTCAAGGAGTTCGATCAGACCCGGAAGGCGACGACACCGGCGGAGCCGGCGGCGCGCGGCGGAGACTGGCCGGCGGTCGACGTCTCGTACGACGACGCCGCGGTCTACGTCGATGTCGATCTTCCCGGGATGCGCAAGGATGCCGTCACGGTGAGCATGCGCGGCGATGAGGCCGTGGAGATCATCGGACGTCGAGCGGCCGCGGCCGAGCAGGGACGCGAGCCGTCGCTGCGCGAGCGCTTCGCCGGCGAGTTCCGGCGGGTCGTGCCGATTCCTCCGTTCGTGGAGGTGGCGACCGACCAGGTTTCGGCGTCGATGGAGGAGGGAGTGCTGCGGATCAGGCTTCCGCGCCGGGACGCGGCCGAGAAGCGGACGATCGAGATCATCTGACGCAGGGGACGCGTGGAGCCGGCGGCGTGAGGGGAGTGAGCACTACCGACACAACAACAGTACCTGGGCCTGACGCGACAGGTCGATAGCATTTCAAGGAGGTTTCGAGCAATGGGCAAGATCGTAGGCATTGATCTCGGCACGACCAACTCGGTCGTGGCCGTGATGGAAGGAACGACGCCGGTGGTGATTCCGAACGCGGAGGGATCGCGCACGACGCCGTCGGTGGTGGGCTTCACGAAGACGGGCGACAGACTGGTTGGTCAGGCCGCAAAGCGTCAGGCGATCACCAACCCGACGAACACCATCTTCTCGATCAAGCGCTTCATGGGTCGCACGACCGGTGAGGTCAACGAGGAGCAGAAGATGGTACCGTACGCGATCAGCGCCGGCGACGGCGGCTCGGTGCGGGTGAAGGTCGACGAGCGCATGTACTCGCCGCCGGAGATCTCGGCGATGATTCTTCAGAAGATGAAGCAGACCGCCGAGGATTACCTGGGACAGAAGGTCACCGAGGCGGTGATTACTGTGCCGGCGTACTTCAACGACGCACAGCGCCAGGCGACGAAGGATGCCGGCGAAATCGCCGGACTCACCGTCCGCCGCATCATCAACGAGCCGACCGCGGCCGCGCTCGCGTACGGACTCGACAAACAGGGTAAGAACGAGAAGATCGCCGTCTACGATCTCGGCGGCGGCACGTTCGACATCTCGGTGCTCGAGCTCGGCGAGGGCGTCTTCGAGGTCAAGTCGACCAACGGCGACACGCATCTCGGCGGCGACAACTTCGATCAGCGGCTCGTCGACTTCCTGGCCGACGAGTTCAAGAAGCAGGAGGGGATCGATCTGCGCAACGATCCGATGGCGTTGCAGCGGTTGAAGGAGGCGGCGGAGAAGGCGAAGATGGAGCTCTCGCAGATGATGCAGACGGATGTGAATCTTCCGTTCATCACCGCGACGGCCGAGGGACCGAAGCACCTGACGATCACGATCACGCGCGCGAAGTTCGAGCAGCTCTGCGAGGATCTGTTCAAGCGCACGCTCGATCCGTGTCATCAGGCGTTGAAGGATGCCGGTCTGAGCTCGCAGCAGATCGACGAAGTCATTCTCGTCGGCGGCTCGACGCGCATCCCACGCATCCAGCATCTCGTCCGTGAGTTCTTCGGCAAGGAGCCGCACAAGGGCGTCAACCCCGACGAGGTCGTCGCGATCGGCGCGGCGATCCAGGGCGCCGTGCTCTCCGGCGACGTGCAGGACGTGCTGCTGCTCGACGTCACGCCGCTGACGCTCGGCATCGAGACACTTGGTGGGGTGATGACGCCGATGATCCCGTCGAACACGACGATCCCGACGCGCAAGTCGGAGATCTACTCGACGGCGGCCGACAGCCAGCCGTCGGTCGAGATCCACGTGCTGCAGGGCGAGCGTCCGATGGCGGGCGACAACAAGTCGCTCGGCAAGTTCCATCTCGACGGAATCCCGCCGGCGCCGCGCGGCGTGCCGCAGATCGAGGTCACGTTCGACATCGACGCGAACGGTATTCTCAACGTCTCGGCAAAGGACAAGGCGACGGGCAAGGAGCAGTCGATCCGCATCACCTCCTCGGGCGGTCTGTCGAAGGACGAGGTCGAGAAGATGAAGCGCGAGGCGCAGGAGAACACCGCGACCGATCGCAAGAAGCGGGAGGAGGTCGATCTGCGCAACCAGGCCGACCAGCTCGTCTTCTCGACGAAGAAGCAGATCACCGAGCTCGGAGACAAGCTTCCGGCCGAGGGGCGGACCCGTATCGAGGCCGCGGTCGAAAAGCTCGAGACGGCGCTGCGCGGTGGCACCATCGACGACATACGGACGTCGAAGGACGAGCTCGATCGTGCATGGAGCGAGATCTCGCAGCAGATGTACCAGGCGACCGGCGCAGAGCCGGGCGCCGACGGTGGCGCGACCGGTGGCCAGCAGGGCGCAACCGGCAACGCGGAGGATGCCGACTACACGATCGTCGAGGACGAGAAGTAGTCAGCGTGCTGTGGATTCGGTCGAAACGAAGCGACGGCGGGCTCTCGGTGAGGGCCCGCCGTCGTCGTTGATGCGGTCTGCCTATTTCGTGCGAGCCTCGATGCGCCTGGTCGTCGAGTCGAGCATCGTGCGGAGCTTCTCGGGTTCGGTGGCGATGACTCCGATCTCCTCGCGCAGCTCCGCCCAGCCATCGAAGCCATGAGCCCGCGAGACCGAGTCGGCGATGCGATGGCGCGCGGTCGAGTCGGATCCTCGCTGCACGTTGACCATAACGTCGGCAACCGAGCGTGAGAGGTCGTCGATCTCGGCCGGCGTGATGCGCTCGCCACAGGCCGGGAGGACCAGGACAGGAATGATCGCGGTGAGGATTCGGGCGATGCTCATCGTGCGCGCCAGTGTGCTCGTGATTACCTTTCGGGTCCGCGCCGGACGTAGAGCCGCAGGGGTGCGGGTCCGGTCGCGCTGCTGTACACGTCGATCGTCACGGGCTGATCGGTATCGAGCTTGTCGACGGTCAGTGCGACGTAGACGTTACCCGGCGTCTCGCGCGTGGCGAAGCGATTCTGCAGCGTCGCGAGAATGCAGCCACAGCTCGACTCGACGCGATCGATGACGACGAGACTGTCGGTGGGATTGATCAGGTGCAGCCGGAACGACTCGTAGCGCGCGGTGTCGCCGGTGACGTACTCGGTGCGATCGAGTCGGACGCCGCCGCCGAGCGACTTCATCGAGAGGATCAGCAGGAGCGCGGCCTTCAGAAGATAATCCACTGCGGAGCGACGAAATGTACGAGATGGAACTGACGCCCGAGGTGCTGCTGCAGGCGTATCGCGAGGGAATCTTCCCGATGGCTGACGCCCGCGACGGCGAAATCTTTTGGTGCCACCCGGAGCTCCGCGGCGTGCTCGACTTCGATCACCTGAAGGTCTCGCGCAGCCTTCGCAAGGTAGTGCGATCCGGACGCTTCACCGTCACCTCCGATCGCGCCTTCGGCGATGTCGTGCGCGCGTGCGCCGAGCGCGACGAAACGTGGATCTCGCATGCGATCGAGAGCGCCTACACCGCGCTCTTCAACGCCGGAACGGCGCACAGCGTCGAGGTGTGGGACGGAGAGCAGTTGGTGGGCGGACTCTACGGCGTGGCGATCGGCGGCGCCTTCTGCGGCGAGTCGATGTTCCATCGCGCAACAGACGCCTCGAAGGTCGCGCTCGTCCACCTGGTCGACCATCTCAGGCGCCGCGGTTTCGTTCTGCTCGACTGTCAGTACATCAACCCGCACCTTGCCTCGCTCGGCGCAAGCGAGATTCCGCGGGAAGACTACGAGCGACGACTGCGCGCCGCCTCCGCGTTGGCCGTCACGTTCGGAACACTCGATCAATCGCTTCTGACCGCCGCCGAGTGATCGGCGTCCGCCCCTCGTCGTTATCGCGAGCAGGGAAATATTCGCGCTCGTGGGTTCGTCCTCAAGAGAACATTGCGCTCACCATCTTCTGCCGGCTCTCCTCCGACCGACCAACGTATGCGTGACTGGGAAGGAACGATCGTCGCCCGCAGCACACCGCTCGGACACGGAGCCGTCGGCATCGTGCGACTCAGCGGACGTGACGCGGTGACCATCGCCGACCGCTTCGTCCGCGTCGGCTCGGGTTCTTCGCTCGCTGATCTTCCGGCGCGCTACCTGGGCGGCGCGGTCATCGAGCGAGACGGCGCGGCGTGGGATCGCTGCCTCGTCGTTCGCTTCGAGGGGCCGCGCTCGTTCACGGGAGAGGATGTGGTCGAGCTCCACGTTCACGGCAACCCGCTGATCGTCGACGGTGTCGTGGACCTCGCCGTCTCCTTGGGCGCGCGTCGCGCGACGTCCGGTGAGTTCACGATGCGAGCGGTGCTCAACGGGAAGCTCGACCTGCTCCAGGCCGAAGCGGTCGGCGAAGCGATCACCGCCGAGTCCGAGGTCGCCATTCGCATCGCGCAGCGACAGCTCGGCGGGGAGCTCTCGCGCGCCGTCGCCGAGCTTCGCCGGAGGGTCATCGACGCGATCGCCCGACTCGAGCTCGAGCTCGACTTCGCCGAGGAGGGATACTCGTTCGTCGCGGGCGACGAGCTCCGCGCGTTGGTCGGCGATCTACGACGTCAGATCGAGTCGCTCCTGCGAAGTTTTCGCGGTGGAGAGCGTCTACGAACCGGTCCACGGGTGATCCTGCTCGGACGCCCAAATGCTGGCAAATCGAGCTTCTTCAATTCTGTGCTTGGATATTCCCGCGCACTGGTCTCCGATGTCGCCGGAACCACTCGCGACTACCTCGAGGAACGTGTCGTGCACGGCGGACTGGTGATACACCTCGTCGACACTGCCGGTCTACGCTCGACGGAGGATCTGCTGGAGGCGGAGGGAGTCCGGAGGTCGTGGCGATTGATCGGCGAGTCCGATCTCGCGCTGTACCTGGTCGACGCTTCGGATGCCGAGGCGGTGGAAGCGAGCGGCCGCGAGCTCGCGGCGTTTGAAGAAGCGTACCCGGATGTTCGCATCGAGCGGGTCTGGTCGAAGGTTGACCGGGTGTCGGCGCCACCGTCTGGTCTGCGCTGTTCACTCGTGGATCCGGCGTCGGTCGATGCGATTCTGGACCGGATCGCCACACTCTGTGCACGGACTCAGACTGGGGATGCGGCGCTCGTCTCTCAACGGCAGGCTTCGATTCTCAAGGAAATGGAATCGATTCTTGCCGACGTTCAGCTCGAAGGAGGCGCTGAGTTACTCTCGGCGGACCTGCGGAGACTCCTCGAGCCGCTCGGCGCACTTTCCGGTGACGTGTCCAACGAGGACGTCCTCGACGCCGTTTTTGGGAATTTCTGCATCGGTAAGTAGTTCCACGTGAAACGTATCCCCAATACCCGAACGCCTGAACGTGTCTGATTACGACGTCATCGTCATTGGCGGAGGCCACGCCGGCATCGAGGCCGCATCCGCAGCAGCGCGGATGGGCTGTCGTACCGCCTTGATCACGATGGACCGCAGTGCCATCGGCAGGCTCTCGTGCAATCCCGCCATCGGCGGTATGGCGAAGGGTCAGCTCGTGCGCGAGATCGACGCGCTCGGTGGTGTCATGGGGAAACTGGCCGACGAAGCCGGAATCCAGTTCAAGATGCTTGGCCGATCGAAGGGTCCCGCCATGTGGTCACCCCGCGCCCAGATGGATAAGGACCTCTACCCACTTGCCGCCCAGGCACACCTCGCCTCGATCGAGAATCTCGACATCATAGAATCCACGATCTCCGACATCAGGATCGCCTCGGGACGCGTCAGCGGCGTCCACCTGACGGACGGCCGTTCACTTTCGACGCGGGCCGCCGTTCTCTGTGCTGGTACGTTTCTCTGCGGCACGATGTACGCGGGCGAGCAGTCGACGCCGGGCGGCCGCCTTGGCGAAGACTCCGCCGGCCAGCTCAGTGGGTTGCTCCGACAGGTCGGCTTCGAAACAGGCCGACTCAAGACCGGAACGCCTCCCAGAATCGCGGCGGATTCGATTCGATATGAGAGCACGGAATGCGATGGTGGCGACGACGATCCGCGCCCCTTCTCGTGGTCCACGCCCTCTGTCGCGAACCGCATCGAATGCTTCATCACCCGCACCAATGAAGCGGCGCACGCGATCCTGAGGACCGGATTCGACCGCTCTCCGATGTTTACCGGCCGCATCGCCGGTACGGGACCGCGGTACTGCCCCTCTATCGAGGACAAGATTCACCGGTTTGCGGACAAGGAATCCCACCAACTCTTCCTCGAGCCCGAGGGACTGACGACGGATTCTGTCTACGTGAACGGCTTCTCGACATCACTGCCCAGAGAGATTCAGGAAGCCGGACTCCGGAGCGTTCCGGGACTCGAACATGCACGGATTCTCAAGTACGGCTACGCCGTCGAGTACGACTATTTTCCTCCGTATCAGCTAAAACGGACGCTCGAGAGCAAGCGGGTCGAGGGACTCTATTTCGCTGGCCAGGTCAACGGAACGTCCGGATACGAGGAGGCGGCCGCCCAGGGCTTCATCGCCGGCGTCAATGCCGCCCTCGGTCTGCGTGGCGAGAGCCCGTTCATCCTCGGTCGTTCCGAGGCCTACATCGGCGTCCTGATCGATGACCTCGTGACGCTGAGCACCGACGAGCCGTACAGAATGTTCACCTCCCGAGCCGAGTATCGGCTCCTCCTCAGAACGGACAATGCGGACCTCCGGCTCACCGAGCATGGCGCCCGGATCGGACTTATCGGAGCGGACCAGCTTGGGCGAGTCCGAGTCAAGGAGACACAAAGTCGGCTGGCCGAGGAGTCGCTTCGCCAAACCCGGATCCGTCCCAGTGAGATCGGCATCAATGGTGATACCCCGGTCGACCTGTGGTCCGTTTTCCGACGGCCGGATGTGTCTCCCGCCGCGATCGTGGAGTCGCTGCGAGACAGGCAGGAGCATACCGCACTCGTCACACAATTGACTCCTCCCGAGATTCTCGAGCAGGTCGAGATCTCCGCGCGATACGAAGGGTACATCGACCGGCAGCGGGAGGAGGTCGCGCGGCTCGAAAGCTCGGGCGATCACGCGATTCCTGCCGGCATCGACTACTCGGTGATTCGTTCCCTTTCCTCAGAAGCCCGGGAAAAACTGGAGCGATTCAGGCCGGAGACCATCGGTCAGGCCGCTCGCATCAGTGGTGTTTCCAGAAGCGATATTGCGGTCCTGCTGCTCTATATTCGCTAGTTCCACGTGAAACGTCGGCGGAATCCAGGCACATGAACGTGATGATTGTCGGTGGCGCGGGACTGCTTGGTCAGAAGTTGATCGAGGTTTTTCGACGAGAAACCTCGTTTCGTGTGACCTCCGTCATCCGAAGCGGCATCGCTGACGCCACCGGCGCCCATTACTTCGACACGAACTCCCGAAGCGCCTGGAAGGAAATAACCCTGCAGGAGCGCTGGCGGCCGGAGTTCATCATCAATGTCGCGGACGCCTCCGATCGCAACGCGCCGCTCCCCAGTCGCGAGCAGATCTGGCGATCGGGCGTCACCCTCGTCGAGCTCCTTGCCGACGTCTGTCGCCGGATCGACGCGCACCTGATCCAGACGTCCTGCGACTCGATCTTCGACGGTCAGAGCGGACCGTACCATGAGGAGCACAAGCCGCAGCCGGGCAGCTATCTCGGCAAGGCCAAGCTTGCCGCCGAGAACATCTGCCGCCAGACGGGCATCCGGCATCTGATTCTCCGCACCATGTGGCTCTACGGCAGCGCTGAAGGACGCACCCCAACGTTGGTGGATACCGTCGAGCGCGCCCTCGAGACCGGCGCCCCCGTCATCGCCTCCGACGCGGTCACCGGCACGCCGACGCGAACCGACGATGTCGCGTACGCGATGGTGCGGGCGGTCGAGACCGCGGCTGACGGCGTCATCCACGTCGCCGGTCCTGATCTCGTCACGGAGGCGGAGTACGTCACAGCGATCGCCCAGGCAGCAACACGCAACCGCGGCATGCCACTGCGCATCATTACGCCCGATCCCGACCTCAATGCCTCCCGGTCCGGACTGATCTCGATTCGAACCCGGGGCCTTCTGGCAGTCCGTCCGCTCGCGCTCACAACTGGCCTCGAATCGTATTACATTCAGCGCGACCGCCGCACCTGGCGCGTCCACTGAAGCACGATCCCCGCGTCTCTTCCCTATGAAGATCACCGTCCTCGGAAGCGGCACTTCCTCCGGCGTCCCCACTGTCGGCTGCACCTGTCCGACCTGTACCTCCGAAGATCCGCGCGACAACCGCCTCCGCACGTCCATCTGGATCCAGAGCCGGGGCACGAGCGTGGTCATCGACACGTCGAACGACTTCCGGGCGCAATGCCTGCGAGCCGGCATCCGGTCGCTCGACGCGGTCGTCTACACCCATCATCACTTCGACCACATCGCGGGCTTCGACGACATCCGCGCGTTCAACTTCATTCAGCGACAGCCGATGCAGATCTACGGCATGCCCGAGACTCTGGGCACGATCCGGAGGATCTTCGACTACGCGTTCCGCCAGTGGGGACCCCGCGAGAGCAGCGCACCGGTCGTGCAGGATCACGAGATCCTCGACGAGCCGTTCGAGATCGGGCACGTCGCGCTGCAGCCGTTGGAGCTGCGGCACGGCGGGATGCGCGTCAACGGCTATCGGGTCGGTTCCTTCGCTTACTGCACCGACTGCAACGCGATCTCCGAGCGCGGGCGAGAACTCCTGCAGGGCATCGATGTTCTCATCCTGGACGGCCTCCGCCCGACGCCGCATCCGACGCACTTCACGATCGACGAGGCCGTCGAGACAGCCCGGGAGATCGGCGCCCGGATGACGTATCTGACGCACATCGCCCATGACCTGAAACACGAGGAGGCGAGTCGTAGTCTTCCTCCCGGAGTGGAGCTCGCCTACGACGGGCTCGAGATCGACCTTCCGGATCCGTCGCCGTCGGAGGCGACCCCGAGATAACGCTTGATTCATTCGGTCCGCACGCGTAAAATTGTAGACTGACGCAGACTCCATATGGGCAGACCAGGGACCTCAATGATGAAACGCCGCGCAGTACACCTCACGCTCGCCATGCTGGCCATCGTCGCCACCGCGACGGCGAGTCAAATCGTCTTCTCATATCTCCGCGCCGTCCCGCAGAACGATGACATCGTCGTCCAGTGGCGGTCGATGAATGAAACCGGCATCCAGTACTTCGAGATCGATCGCAGCAGCGATGAGCTCCCGGAGTTCCGTCGCCTCGAGCGCGTCGTCGCGAAGGGTGGAGGCAGCACCTACAGCTTCACCGACAACGGCGCGTTCTACAAGCCGTCGACCGGCAAGCGCTTCACCTACCGTGTCCGCGCCATCGGCAACACCGCCGAGCCGTATTCCGCGACGACCACGGTCGTCCACGAAGTCTCGAGCGTCAAGCGCTCGTGGGGCATGATCAAGGAGCTCTTCCGCTAGCCCGAACCGCGTCCGACTTTTTCGCAATGCCGCTTCCAGCGAAGCGGCATTGTTGTTTCCCGCCCCCTGCCGCCCTTCAAGTAAAAGTTTCTTCCGCCGCATCTAAGCCAACGCCGTCATTGCACATACCGCCACGGCACTTTAACTTCGTTTGAACCCTCGTCCAGAGCATGCCCCTCCGCTCCCGGTCCATACCGCTCGTCCTCTTCGCGATTCTGTCAGCTTCAACCGGACTGGCTCAACCGCAGATCTCCACGTCCGACAGCGACGTCGAGCGTCTGCGCACGGCCTATGACGAGTATGCCGGCGGGAGCTTCACGCGCGCGCTTCAGATGTTCGAGGGGATCACCGACCCGCAGCGGCTTCGATCGTGGGATCCGCAGGCGCAACTGACGCGCGTCGAGCTGCTGTCGCACCTGCGGCCGCGGCACAATCCCGACCGCGATCTCGCCGCACTCGTCGACGCCTACGCCGCCTCGCCGCACGCACCGTACGCGCACGTTCGGCGCGGCCTCGCGGCCCTGCAGCGCAATCAGCACGGACAGGCACGGCTGCACTTCGACGAAGCCGTCCGCACGTCCGCCGAGCGCGACGCCGAGCAGGTCGACGACAACGCCGCCGGCACCGCCTATTACTGGCTCGGCGTCGCGCACCTGACCGACCCTGACGGCGCGATTCACGACCAGGGAGCCGCCGCGCTGCGAACCTCCGCCGATGACTTTCCGCGAAGCCCGTTCGCCGACGACGCCCTGTTCGCCCTCGGCCAGATCGCCGAGGAGCGGGGAGAGCTCGACAGCGCGATCGGGAACTACGACCGCATCGTCAACCGCTATCCCGGCAGCGAGCTGCGGCTCGAGGCGGCGCTGCGTGCGACGCAGAGCCACCTGCGACTCGGCCGCACCGAGCCGGCGCGCGCGCTGCTTCGCACCGTCCGCGACGAGCTCGATCGGCCGTGGGCCGATGTCGAGCGACAGAAGCTGCAGGCCGCCGAGTACCACCTGCTACATGCCGCCGCAGAAGCCCAGGCGGGCGACTTCGCCTCCGCCGAGCGCTCGTACCTGACGGTCGTCTACTCGCTCGAATCGCCATACCGCCGGCTCGCGATGCTCGGCCTCGCCGACACCTATCGCGCCGCCGGGCATCCCGACTCCGCAACCGCGATCTACACGCGGCTCGTGGGCGAAGGGCGTCGAGACCACGAGGGGATGATCGCCGAATACCAGCTCTCGACCGTCGCGCTGAAGTCGCCCTGGCCGACCGAGTCGCTCGCGTCGCTCTCGCGGATCGCGTCCGACTCGACCCATCTCCTGATGATCGACGCCCGCGTCACTCTCGCCGGCATCCAGTATCTCCGCCAGGACTTCGCCGCCGCCGAAGAGCTGCTCGCTCCCGAGCTCGCTTCGAACGCCGCGCCGGCGCTGCAGATCCGTGCCGCAATGCTGCGCGGCGCCGTACGGCTTGCCGCAGGTCGCTACCGTGAGGCCGATCGCGATCTCGCCTTCGCACTGTCGCAGGCCCGCGCGATCCCGCACGTGCTGATGCCGGAGCGCGACAGTCTGCTTCCGACCCTCGTGCTTGCCAGCTCGGTCGCGATGATCCACGCGGGACATCCCTCGGACGCCGTGCCCCAGCTCAACCGCCTTCTGCAGACGCAGCCCTCGAACGGCGCCGAGGCGATGTACTGGCTCGGCGAAGCGTACTACGCCTCCGGCGCGCTACCCGCGGCCGCGCTGACGATGGAGGATCTCATCGAGCGCTACCCGCTGTCGAGCCGCACCGAGGACGCGCTCTATGCGATCGGCTGGGCGCAGCTTCGTCAGCGAAAGCTCGATCGGGCCGAGGCGGCGTTTGCCCGGCTGGTCAAGGCGTACCCGCTGACCGACTATGCGACCGCCGCCCACCTGCGGCGTGGTGACTGCCTCTACCTGATGCGCAAGTACGCGGCCGCGAGCGAGGCCTATCAGCTCGTCGACACCGCGCACGCGCATCCAGACTTCGTCGAGTACGCGCGCTATCAGTCGGCACTCGCTCTGTTCCACGCCGAGAAGCGCGACGAGGCCGCGGCCGCGTTCCGTGCATTCGCGCTGAGCCATCCGGACTCCGAGCTCGCCGACGACGCCATGTTCATGCACGGGCTCGTCGACTACTCCGACCGTCGCTATGCCGAGGCGGTGGCCGTATTCGAAAGTCTGGCGGCGCGCCATCCGCAGAGTCCGCTCATGCCCCGGGCGCTCGCGACCGTGGCCGGCGCGTACTACGCGCTCGGCCAGTTCGACACCTCGCTCGAACGTGCGTCGCGCGTTGCGCGAGAGCATCCGTCGAGCGCCTATCGCGCCGACGCCGAAGCGGCGGCCGTTCGCGCCGCCGACGCGATTCGAGAGCGTGATCGCCAGCTCGCACGAAGCGAGGAGAAGGCCGACCAGTCGATGCTGCGCGCCCGGGCGCTCCGCGACCGGGGCGACCTCGAGGCTGCGATCGAGGAGTACCGACAGGCCCGCGACCGCTCGGCGGACGCCGAGACGATCGCGCGCGCCGGTCTCGAGATCGGCCGCTGCCGGCTGCTCGCCGCGGACACCTCGCGTGCCCTCGACGATCTGGCCGCCGCCGCGGCGAATCGTGGAACCAACGCCGCGCGCCTTGCCACGTGGGAGATCGCCGACACCTACCGGGCTCGGCGCAACGTCGACAGCGCCGCGGCCTGGTATCGCCGGGCCGCGGATCTCGCCGACAGCACGGCGCCGCTCGCGGACCTGCGGACCGGAGAGACCTACCTCGATGTCGCGCGCTTCGCCGACGCGCTCGAGGCCTTCAAGCGCGTCATCGATCGCCGGGGTGTGAACCAGGATATCCTCGGCGAGGCCAACCTCGGAATCGCCAGCATCCACGCGGCGCAGGGCGATCGCCAGCGCGCTCGCGAGATGTTCCAGCGGCTGATCCGCGATCACGCGGGCGACGAGATCTCGCGCCGCGCCGAAGAGCAACTGCGCGCACTCGGCAACCTCTGAACGAGCTCCCCCCTCAACCCATGGCTATCCAGGGCTCCGATACTCCCATCGTCGACCGCGATCAGCGCCGCTCCCGCGCGCGCCGCTCGAGGCTCGTCGTCGCCCTCGCCGTCGTCGTCGCGCTGACGTCACCCGCACTCGCCCAGAAGCGAGGGGGGAGGAAGGGCACGGCCGTTCCGGAGAAGACCACGGCGAGCGCCATCGACAGCGCCGCGTCGATCTCGACGACCGAGGAGCCGACCGACCTGGCCTTTCGCACGCTGCGCGGCACGAGCACGTCGCCCGCGGGACGCGAGCGATCGCTGTCCGCGCCGCCGCACCTTTCCCGTCAGGAGCTCGGCATCCTCGACAGCCGGAGGCGCGCCACCGAGCCGCTCGTCCCGCTGCGAGGCTATCCGACGACCGAACGCGCGAGCGTTCCGAACCGTCCGGGCTATGCCGACGCCAGCATCGGACTGTACACGACAGCGCGACTCGCTGCCGGGTACTCCGGCACGAGCTGGCCGTTCGATTATCACGGCTCGCTCGGCTTCGACATGTCCAGCGGCTACGGTCGCGACAACGCTCATCGCGCGCTCAGGGCCAACGCCGGCGCCGGCTACATCATCGACGAGGGATACGGCATCTTCAGCGGTGGCCACATGGGCGCCGAGGTGAAGTACGAGGACGCCAGCTACCATCTCTTCGCGCTGCCGTCGAGCCCCGAGCGGACGACGAGCAACTGGAGCATCGGCACCAACGGCGCGAACACGTGGGGCGGCTTCACCTACGACGCGGCAGCCCGCTATCGATCGCTCGGCATCGACGATTCGTCGGCATCGTCGCGCGAGACGTCGCTCGACGGATCGCTGCATCTCGGGACATCCTGGCAGGGCCTTGCCGTCGGAGCACAGACCGACCTGCGGCTGACCAACCTCGACGGACGCTCGATCAGCTACGGTCGCATCGAAGGGTTCGGCAGTTACTCGAACCGCTTTCTGACCGCGCGGGCCGGCGTGCAGTTCTCCGCCGGCGCGAACAGCGACGGCTCGACGAGCGGAACGATCGCCCCGACCGGCGAGCTGCGACTGTTCCCGCTGCACGGACTGACGCTGATCGGCTCGATCACCGGCGGCCTCGCACCGACGAGCCTCGCGGCGCTCAGCCGGATCAATCCCTACATCGCCCTCGAGCCGACGATCCGCCAGCAGCGCGAGAACATCGGCTACCAGATTCACGCGCGCATCGAGCCGTCGCGCGCGTTCGCGTTGCGCGGCACCGCCGCGCGCTCGCACTACAACGACTACGCCTACTTCGACGGTCTCCTCGACGGACGCTTCGCTCCGCAGTACGGCAGCGCCATCGTCGACCGTATCATCGGCGACCTCACCTGGAGGATGGATGAGCTCAACAGCGTGCTTGCCTCCGCCGAGTTCACCGAGGGCAGGATCGACGACCGACGGCCGGTTCCGTTCACACCGAAGTGGATCGCCGACCTGCTCTATACCCGGCGCTTCGGAACGCTCCCGCTCGCGATCGATGCCGGCGCACGCTATATCGGCACGCGCCCGGCTTCGACCGGTGCCAGCCTCGACCAGGTGGTTCTCCTGAATCTCACCGGCCGCTATACGGTCGCGACGCGCTTCGACGTGATCCTCGAGCTGCGCAACCTGCTCGACCAGCGCTATCAGCTCTGGGAGGGATACGAGGAGCGGGGATTCTTCGCCTCGGTAGGTGCCAGTGCACGTTTCTAGATCATCCGGACACGCATGAACATCTCCGACACCGACGATCCGAACGGCGCGCTCGACGACGCCGGCGCCGAGCAAGACCCGCCGCGGCGCAGCACGAGCCGCGACCTCGATGCGATCGCCATGCGTCTGGCCGGCGCGCGCTCCAAGGCCGACGCGCAGCCCACCGATGACCGCGCGAGCGCCTCGTCCGACGGACAGTCAACCGGTGACGGCGCGCGCGCGCGTGACGCGGCGCGCATCCGCTCGCTCATGGATCGCTCGCCCGACGACGCGTTCGTGCCGGCTGCACGAGGCTACGCCTCGGCGCTGCCGGACGTCTCGGCCGCAACGTCGGCGACGTCGACCGCGACGCCTGCGGGCTCGACCACCGTCGATCGCATGGGGATGGCGACGGGCGCCGGCGTCCCGGCTGATACCGAGTCCGCATCAGGCGCGCCGGAGCCGCTTCGCTTCCCGCGTCAGGACGAGCTCGACGACCGCGCACGTCCGATGCCCGCGGTTCCGCCGCGCCGGCTCGCGCGCGCGATCGCCGTCGGCGTGACGGCGACGGCCGGACTGGTCATCGCCCTCGGCGCGTATGCCGGCGGCGGAGAGCTCGTCTCGTCGATCATCGATGGCGACGATCGCCCCGTGGCCGCTACGCCGGCCTCCGGGGCCGGACTCGCCCCGGTCATCATCGACTCGGCTCTCTCGTCGGCCGACTCGATCGCCGATGCCGAGCAGCGCGCGACGTTCGGTGAGCTCCCGAACGACACCATCCGGCGCGCCCCGTTCGGCTCCGGCCGCATCGTCAGCCTGCCGGGCGCCCGGCGTCCGAGAGTCGGCGACAGCCTGCAGCCGCAGGGGAACGCCGACGGCGCGACCGCGACCGGCACCGAGACGCCGAACACGGCGGCGTCGGTGACCAACACGACTGCGACACCGCCGAAACCGACTCCTCCGGCACCGAAAGCGACATCGGCCACGACCACGTCGGCGATGAAAACGACGCCAACGCCGAGTGCGACGGCTTCGAAGGCGTCGCCATCGTCGACGAAGCCGGCCGCGTCGTCGCGCGAGACGGCCCCGGCGACTCGTGATGGGCAGGCCGCGTCGCGCACGGCGGCGTATCTTGTCCAGATACGCGCGACGCCCGACCGCGGTGAAGCCGACCGGCTCGCCTCGCGGCTGCGCTCGCGCGGAGCGAGCAACGTCACCGTGACTCCGGCCACGAAGGACGGGGCGACCGTCTACCGCGTCCGGTACGGATCATTTCCGAGCGCCGACGCCGCGCGCACCGCCGCGCGCCGCGACGGACATGCAGGCGCCTGGATCGTCAAACGGTAGTCCCGTGACATGACGCCAGTCAGGTTGCACCACCGCATCAGCCACTAACTTGCTTGCCGGCGCAAACGCGCCGGTCACTGTCGCATCCATGGAAGAGGATTTGGAAATGAGGCGCGAAGAAGCTCTGGAGTACCATAGATCGGGGCGCCCCGGCAAGATCGAGGTGATCTCGACCAAGCCGGTTTCGACGCAGCACGATCTCTCCCTCGCCTACACCCCCGGCGTCGCCGAGCCCTGCCGCGAGATCGCTATCGACGTCGAGAAGGTCTACGAGTACACCGCCAAGGGAAATCTCGTCGCGGTCGTCAGCAACGGAACCGCCGTTCTCGGTCTCGGCAACATCGGACCCGAGGCCGGCAAGCCGGTCATGGAAGGCAAGGGCGTGCTCTTCAAAACCTTCGCCGACATCG
The DNA here is from genome assembly GCA_035539855.1 of Kapaibacterium sp. (SeqCode). Taxonomy (GTDB): domain Bacteria; phylum Bacteroidota; class Ignavibacteria; order OLB7; family OLB7; genus DATLHO01. The sequence goes on from DATLHO010000169.1 coordinate 36,087, forward strand.
ACGTCTTCGACATCGAGCTCAACGTCCTCGATCCCAGTGCGGTCATCGAGGTCGTCGCCGCGCTCGAGCCGACCTTCGGCGGCATCAACCTCGAGGACATCAAGGCGCCCGAGTGCTTCGAGATCGAGGAGGCGCTCAAGGCGCGGATGAACATCCCGGTCTTCCACGACGACCAGCACGGCACCGCGATCATCTCCGGCGCCGCGCTTCTGAACGCCTGCGAGCTGCAGGGCAAGGAGATCGCGGACCTGAAGATCGTCGTCAGCGGCGCCGGCGCCGCGGCGATCAGCTGCGCCCGCTTCTACGTCCTGCTCGGCGCGACGCGCGAGAACATCTTCATGTGCGATTCGCGCGGGCTCGTCCACAGCGGCCGCACCGATCTCAACCCGTACAAGGAGGAGTTCGCCAACGGCAGCGAGCCGGCGACCCTCGGCGACGTGATGGTCGGCGCCGACGTGTTCATCGGCCTGTCGCAGGCCGGCGTCTGCAGCAAGGAGATGGTCGCCTCGATGGCTGATCGTCCGATCGTCTTCGCGATGTCGAATCCGGATCCGGAGATCACGTGGGAGGATGCGACCTCGGTGCGCGAGGACCTCATCATGGCGACCGGTCGCAGCGACTATCCGAACCAGGTCAACAACGTCCTCGGCTTCCCGTTCATCTTCCGCGGCGCGCTCGACGTGCGGGCGCGGGCGATCAACGACGAGATGAAGCTGGCCGCAGCGCACGCGCTGGCGCAGCTTGCCCGCGAGGATGTGCCCGACGCGGTCATCCGCTCCTATGGCGACCGGCCGATCATGTTCGGACCGGACTACATCATTCCGAAGCCGTTCGATCATCGCGTCCTTTTGTGGGTGGCCCCGGCCGTCGCACGGGCGGCGATCGAGACCGGCGTCGCGCGCAAGCCGATCACTGACTGGGATGCCTATGCCGACCGGCTCGAGGCGCGCCTCGGCCGCCGCTCCGGCTTCATGGTCCCGATCATCAACCGCGCACAGTCGCGTCGTCCACTCAAGCGACTGGTCTTCCCCGAAGGCGAGGAGCTGCCGATCCTGCGCGCGGCGCAGCGACTGGTCGAGGAGGGGATCTGCCAGCCGGTCGTGCTGGGCTTCCGCGACATAATCGATCAGATCGCGCTCGCCAACCACGTGAACCTCGACGGCATCGAGATCATCGATCCGATCACCGATCACCGGACCGGAGGCTACGCCCGCGCGTTCTTCCAGCTCCGCGGGCGCAAGGGCGTCAACCCCGCGGCCGCGCTGCGGATGCTCCGGCGCTCGATCTACTTCGGACTGATGATGGTGCGCGAGGGCGAGGCCGACGGGCTCATCGCCGGCGTGTCGAAGTCGTACCCGGATGTCATCCGACCGGCCCTTCAGGTCGTCGGGCGCTCGCCGCGGTATTCCCGCGTCGCCGGCGTGTACATCATGATGCCGGCCGCCGGAGGCACGTACTTCCTGGCCGACACGACGGTCAACATCGATCCCACGGCCGAGCACCTCGCCGAGATCGCGATGATGACGGCCGAGACGGCGCGGCGCTTCGGGGTCACCCCGCGGGTCGCGATGCTCTCGTTCTCGAACTTCGGCGACTCTCATCATGAGTGGGCCGAGAAGGTGCGCCGCGCGACCGAGCTCGTCCGCGCCGCCGAACCGGGCCTGGTCATCGACGGCGAGATGCACGCCGACGCGGCGGTCGTTCCGGAGATCCTCAAGGAGTATTCGTTCTCGACGCTCGAGGGATCCCCGGCGAACGTGCTCGTCTTCCCGAACATCGACGCGGGCAACATCGCCTACAAGCTGCTGATGCGAATCGGCGGATGCGAGGCGATCGGGCCGATTCTCGTCGGCATGAACAAGCCGGTCCACGTGCTGCAGCGCTCGAGCGACGTGCAGGACATCTTCAACGTCTCGGCGCTGACGGTGACCGAGCTCTGGGATGCCGAGGCCCAGAACGTCGAAGCCGACCAGCTCGCAGCGGTCACGGCGGACTGAAAGCGTCCGGTATGATGTCGAAAGGCCCGCGAAATGCATAGTTTCGCGGGCCTTTTATTCTTTTCGCGCAATACACTTCGACATCTAACTTTTCTTTAATCCTCGTCGTTGACCGACTGCGGCCAGAGATCCAGAGGTCTGGCACGTACCACAGGCACCGATTCGAATCACGGCTTCCCGGTGGGGGAGAAGCGAGTCTACAGTGACGACATCGAAAAGCAGGGTAGACCGGCACGCGTCCGCCTCCGACGACGAGCTGCTGCGTCTGATCGCCGAGGGCCATAAACAGGCATTCATACGCCTGTACGACCGGTACCGAGGCGCGCTGTTCACGTACTGCTGCCGAATGCTCGGCGACCGTGAGCGCGCGAAGGACGCCCTTCAGGAGGCATTCACAAAAGCCTACCAGAACGCGGGGATGTACCGGCCCGGGACGAATGTCTCGGCGTGGCTCTACCGACTCACACGCAACGTCTGCATCGACCTTCTGCGCGCCCGCCGCGAGCACGAGGTGATCGACGACATGCAGCTGCCGGCGCGCGAGGTCGAACAGGACGTTCTCCTGCAGGACGTGCTGACCGAGGAGATCGAAAAGCTCCCGGAGATCTATCGTGAGGCAGTCATCCTCCGCGATGTACAAGGGCACAGCTACGACGAGATCGCAACGATCACGGGCACCGCGATCTCGACGGTCAAGTTCCGAATCTTCAAGGGACGCGACACGCTCCGGCAACGGCTTGCCGCATATCTCGAGAACCAATGAAAGACGATCTTCACGAACTGATCGACGGGGGCCTCCCGGATGAACAGGCAGCAGAGCTTCTGCACCTGCTCTCAGTCGATCCCGAAAAGCGCACGATGTTCCGCCATCAGATGCAGTTGCAGCATGGGCTCTGCCGCAACGAGCGCCATGGCGCGATGACCTCCTTCGAGGAGGGCGAGATGCTCGACCGAATCTCCCGCTCGGTCGGAGAACCGGCCCCGAGCGCCGGACGCTTCGCCCGGCGCGGTATTCTGATGCTCGCCGTCGGGTTTCTCGTCGGCAGCGGAGCGGGCTATCTGGGCCATTCGCTCGTGGCGAGTCCCTCGATGGCGGCGCAGTCCGCGCCCGACACCGTGCGGATCGTCCAGCAGTCTCCCGTTCCATCACCGGTCGTGGTGAACATCAACCGCGACTCGCTCGTCACCGCGATCGCCGACTCGCTCAAGGCCGAGCAGGTCAAGCCCGCGACGACCACCAAGCGCTCGACCAAGTCGTCGGCGCGCCCGACGAAAAAGCGGCGCCAGGGCGCCAATCCGTGGACCGGCGCGAACTGACGACGCCCGGCTGACAATCGCGAGCTACGCATGGCTCCAAACGCGACAGGGCCCCGGTCGATTGACCAGGGCCCTGTCGCGTTTTGTCGTTCCGGTGCCACGCCCGAGACGCGACCCGGCTCGCATGACGATTCGACGCCTCGCGAATCACAGGCGCTCCCGGATCGCTAGCTCGCCGAGCCGAAGAGCTTCGCCTTGATCGCGATCGTCTCGCCAACCTTCGAGCCGACGAGTCCGCGCGTGCCGACGACCTTGAAGTCCTTCAGCGACACGGTGAACGCGGCGTCGAACATCACAAGGGCGCCCGGCGCCCGCTTGCGGGTCGTCGCCGACTCGTCGAGCCAGGTCATCGAGAACGGCACCGACATCTGCTTCGACACGCCGTGCATCGTGAAGGTGCCCGTCGCCGTTCCCTTCGCCTTGTTGCCGCTCACCTTGATCCCGCTGACCGACGCGATCGTGAACGTGATCTCGGGATACTTCGCGGCGTCGAGCCACTGCGCGCCCTTGAGATGCCCGTCACGCGTGGCGTTGCCGGTCTTCATGGTCGAGACCTGCGCGCTGATCGAGCCACGCAGCGTCGCGAGGTTCTGGGGATCCACCGTCAGCGTGCCACCGACTCCCTCGGCCGTTCCCTTGATCTTCTCGAGCGGAGCATCGCTGCTCCACGTGAACTGGTTCTTCCCGACACGATCGCTCAACGTGATCGTCTTCGCGCCGCGGGCGGACACCTTGAGCGGCTGCGCCACGGAGGCGGCGGTCCCGGCCAGCGCCATGATCACCGAAGCCACAAGCAGTCGTCGTACTCGCATCGAGTCCCTCTATCGATAGGAATGACCGGGAGGCGACTCCGCCCACCTGGGGGCTGGGACACCCCTGGTGCGACGGGGATTAATGATGGTGCGACAGGGATTGACTCCCGGAGTCCGCGCGTGTGCTACATTGCTCCCGTCGCCCGCTTCACGCGGCGTCTCCTGCCCTGACAATTCGATGACATCCGCGCGACCGGCCGGTGAAAACGGCTCCCGCACCCGACGCTAGCTTCGATCCGGATTCCCTCGGAGATGGGATCACGCCCGACGAACGAACGCATGCGTAGCTCCCCGACCATCCCGCCCGCCTCGCGAGTCGCGCTCGCGGTGCTCAACCTCGTCGTCGTCGCCCTCTGTGTCGCCGGCTTCGCACAACTGCGCCAGAAACCCTCGATTCATGTTGATGTCGCCGAGCGCGGTGGCCGCGTCGTCGTCACGAGGCTCGACGCACTCGCGAGCAGCGGTCCGGATGCGCCTCGATCGGGCGACACCATCCTCGCGCTCGATACGCTTCCGATCGCGAGCGCAACCGGGTTGGAGACCCTGCTCGACGCCCGGCGCATCGGGGATGTCGCTCGCCTGACGCTCGAGCAGGCGCGCACCGTCCGCAGCGTCGAGGCCACCCTCACGCGTCACTACTCGACCGTCTATCAGGTCATCGTCCTGCTCGTGGCCGCGCTCTTCTACGGCCTCGGCGTGCTCGTGCTCGCGAAGCGCCCGGGCGACCCAGCGGCCATGACGTTCCACGTCGCGATGGATGCCGTCGCGGTGATGCTCCTGGCGACCGCCGGGCGTCACGCGATCGAGCCCCATGGACTCGGTCACGTCGTGCGTGTCGCGGACCTGCTCGCCTACGCGCTGATGACCGTGCTGTTCTTCCACTTCACGCTGCAGTTCCCGACACCGAAGTGGGAGAGGCTCCGCAGGCGCATCGGGTGGGTCTATGCGGCGGGCGTGCTCGTGGCTCTCGTCGCGGGGGCCGCGTTCCTGCTGGCGACGCTCGTCAACGAACGGCGATGGCTCGAGACCTTTGCCTCGACGTTCGGGTTCGTTCAGAAGTTCTTCGGTGTTCTCGGCCTGGCCAGCGTTGCGAGCTTCATCGACTCGTATCGCCGGTCGGTCGAGCGCGCCGAGCGCATCAAGCTGCGCTGGGTGCTGACGGGCGTGACCGTCGGGTTCCTTTCGTTCATCGCATTCCAGCTGATCCCGCAGTGGATTCACGAGCCTCCGCTCGTCGCGGAGGAGTGGATCGTGCTGCTCGCGGGCGTCGCCCCGGTGACGTTCTCGATCGCGATCATCCGGCACCGGGTGATGGATCTCGATCTGCTGCTGAGTCGATCGACGGTCTACACGATCGTGCTGGCGACGCTCGCGATCACCTACACCGGACTGGTATTCGCGCTCGGCGCGGTTGCGCGCGCGATCACCGGCACGAGTGGCGACATCGTCCCGGTCATCGCGACGCTGGCGATCGCCCTGATGTTCGAGCCGGCGCGCGCGCGCGCGCAGTCGTTCGTCGATCGCCGGTTCTTCCGTACGCGCTACAACCTCCGGCAGGCCCAGCGCGAGCTCGTCGACGAGCTCAACGCGTGCGTCGAGACGGGCCGGCTCGCCGCCACCGCGATCGGCATCCTCGACGACATCCTCGCTCCCGAGCGCATCGCTCTGGCGACCGTTCAGTCCGACGGCGCCGCCGCGACGCTGCACGCCGAGCGCGGGCTCTCCGACGACGCGCGGGAGTGCATCACCGACGCAGACATCGCGACACAGCTCCTGCAATTGAGTCCGGGAGAGATCCACGCCGACGAGCGATGGATAGAGCCCGGCGTCGAGATCGCCACGAACGGCGGCGACGTCCTCCGGCGCCTCGGCGTCTGTTGCGCGATCGCTTCGACCTACGGTGACGGGCAGCGCGCCGTGCTGCTGCTCGACCGCAGGAAATCCGGCACGCGCTATTCGCTCGAGGATCTCGACGTATTGCGCACCGCCATCACAACGACGGGTCTCGGCCTCGAGAGGATCATGCTGCAGACAAACATTCTTCGCCGCGAAGCCGAGGCCGAGCAATTGCGGGAGCTCGATCGCATCAAGTCGTACTTCGTCTCGAGCGTCACGCACGAGCTCAAGACACCGCTGACGTCGATCCGCATGTTCGCCGAGATACTGCAGGGCGAGCACGAGCTCGAGCGCGCCCGCGTGCAGCGCTACGCGCGGATCATCGAGTCCGAGAGCATTCGTCTCGCACGGCAGATCGACAACGTCCTCGACTTCTCGAAGATCGAGCGCGGCACGAAGGACTATCGCTTCGAGACCGTCGACCTCGCCGCGCTGGTTGACGGCGTGCTCGAGACCGTCGAGCACCAGCTCACGAGCGCCGGGTTCTCGCTCGAGCGCACCGATGACGGGCACGAGCTCACGCTCGTCGCCGACCGCGACGCGATCGCCGGCGCGATCGTCAACCTCGTCTCGAACGCGATCAAGTACTCCGGCGCCGACCGCTCGATCGCGGTGCGGACGTATCGTCTCGACGGCCACGCCGCCGTCGCCGTCACGGACCGGGGCATCGGGTTGTCGGAGTCCGACCGCGCGCGCGTCTTCGAGCCGTTCTTCCGCGCCGAGTCCGCGAAGAACAGCGGCGCGGCCGGAACGGGACTCGGTCTGGCGCTCATCCGCCACGTCGTCGAGGCCCACGGCGGCAGCGTCGAGATCGAGAGCCGTCTGGGCGTCGGCAGCACGTTCACACTTCTGCTTCCTCTGAGCGACCACCATTTGACGAGCAGCCGCCATGAAGAGCATTCTGTTGATCGAGGATGACCCGGCGATCCGCACCGGCATCCAGGAGAGCCTCGAGCTCGAGCACTTTCACGTGATCGTCGCCACCGACGGCGAGCTTGGCAATCAGATGGCGCGGCGCGAGAAGGTCGATCTCATCCTGCTCGACCTCATGCTCCCCGGGCGCAACGGGGAGGAGATCTGCCGCGAGCTGCGTCGTGACGGCATCACGACGCCGATCATCATGCTCACGGCCAAGGGTGAGGAGATCGATCGCATTCTCGGGCTCGAGATCGGAGCCGACGACTACGTGACGAAGCCGTTCAGCATCCGCGAGCTCATCGCGCGCATCCGCGCGGTGTTGCGCCGCGGGGCCGGCAAGGGCGCCGCGACGCTCGACGAGTATTCGTTCGGCGACGTCCACCTCGACTTTATGCGGCAGGAGGCGACCAAGGCGTCCGAGCCCCTGAAGCTGACCGCGATGGAATTCAAGATCATGCGATACTTTGCCGAGCGCGAGGGGGCGGTGATCACGCGCGACATGCTGCTCGACGACGTGTGGGGCTACGACGCCTATCCGACGACCCGCACCGTCGACAACTACATGCTCGGCCTGCGCAAGAAGATCGAGACATCGCCGTCAGAGCCGGAGCATCTGCTGACGGTCCACAAGGCCGGCTACAAGCTGGTCAAGGGCTGAACCGAACACCCATCGACATCCGGATTTCACCGTGTCCGCGCTTCCCGAGCACATCACGCTTCGCACCGGCGAGAGCATCCCCGTTTCCAGCCTCGAGTTCGCGACAAGCCGCAGCGGCGGTCCCGGCGGGCAGAACGTCAACAAGGTCGAGACGAAGGTCGAGGTCCGCATGGCGATCGCCGAGTCGGAGCACCTGCGCGAGAGCACGCGTTATCGACTGCTCGAGAAGCTCGCGACGCGCCTCGACTCCGGCGGGGTGCTCCGGCTGACCAGCGCGACCGAGCGCACGCAGCTCGGCAACCGCCGTGCGGTGCTCGCGCGCCTCGCGATGCTGCTCGACGTCGCGCTCGAGCCGGAGAAGAAGCGGGTGGCGACGCGGCCGAGCCGGGGATCGAAGGTGCGGCGCAGGGAGTCCAAGGCGAAGCACGCCGAGAAGAAGGAGCAGCGGAGATGGAAGGGCGAATGACGCCCGCGAGGACCCCGGCGACGCCCGACGAATGCCCTGACCATTGCCTGGATCGGACGTTATCTTAGTCTTCCATGCGTACACTTCCGACGTGTACCCTTCGTCAGCAGGACATCCCCCGGCCATCCCGGCCACGACTGATACGCCCCTTTCAACGCAGCCTTCACTTCCATGACCTCTGTACGACCTGCCATGCTCGCGGCCATCGCGTCGACAGCGATTGCGACGCTCGCGCTGGCATTCCCCCTGCAGGCACGCGATGCGCGTGCGGCCGCCCATCCGAGCGAGACGCGGCCCCGGGCCGAGGCGACGTACGCCACCGGGACCGTCATCCTGAAGCTCCGCCGTGGCGTCGCGAACGAACGCCGTGGCGTCGAGTTCGACGTTCCCGCGATCGACGCGGTCATGCAGCAGATCGGCGCATCGTCGCGCACGCCGCTGTTCCCGCGCGCGCCGATGTCCTCGACGCCGGCCGGCGTCAGCGGCGCGGCTCCGTCCGACGCCGGGTTCGACCGGGTGTACATCGTCGGCTACGACGGCCCGTTCGATCCGAAGTGGGTCAGTGAGCGGCTGGCCGCCACGAGCGCGGTCGACTACGCCGAGCCCTACTACTTCTTCACGACCGACGGTTCGCCGGTCAACGATCCGCAGCTCGCGCAGCAGTACTGGCTCAGCGTGATCAAGGCCCAGGAAGCGTGGGATGTCACCCTTGGCAGCCCCGACGTCCTCATCGCGATCATCGACTCAGGCGTCGACTGGACGCACGAGGATCTCAGCGAGTCCATCTGGGAGAACGTCGCCGAGACCGGCACCGATGGCCAGGGCAACGACCGCCGAACCAACGGCGTCGATGACGACGGCAACGGGTTCACCGACGACTGGCACGGCTGGGATCTGGTCGGCAACGTCTCGATCGAGGATCTGATGTCGCGGCGATTCGCGCCCGACAACAACGCCGCGCCACTTCTCAACGGCACGCACGGCACGACCGTCGCCGGCTGTGCCGCCGCGCGTACGAACAACGGCAAGGGCATCGCCTCGCCCGGCTACAGCGCGAGCATCCTGCCGGTCAAGGTCGCGGCGGATTCCGTCACGACGGCGATCAGCGCCGGCTACGAAGGCATCATCTACGCCGCGGACATGCGCGCGGCGATCATCAACTGCAGCTTCGGCGGCGCGATCACCGGCGGCTCGCAGGCGCTGCAGCAGGTCATCGATTACGCGTCGGCCCAGGGTGCGCTCGTCGTCGCGGCCAGCGGCAACTCGGGTCAGAACGTCGAGGCGGTCACGCACGTGCCTGCCGGACTCAACGGCGTTCTGTCGGTGGGCGCAACGGGCATGTCGGATTACGCGGACACGTCGTACACCAACAGCGGTCTCGGCGTGCACGTGTACGCACCGGGCACCAACGTGCTGACGACCTATCCTGGCAACCGCTACGCCGGCAACGGCATCACCGGCACGAGCTTCAGCTCGCCGATCACCGCCGGCGTCGCCTCGCTCGTCCTGGCGGTGCACCCGACATGGTCGGCCGCCCAGGTCGCGACACAGCTTCGAATCACCGGCGATCGCACGAACATCAACAACGCGAGCCGCTTCGCGCCGCACTTCTTCCGCCGCGTCAACGCGAAGCGCGCGGTCACGATCAATCGCTCGTTCGATTCGGGTGAGCGCATGCCGGGCCTGGCGATCGAGTCGTTCCGACTCAACGGCCGAACGCGCGACACCATCCGCAGTCTCGATGACGTCATGACCGTGACGCTGTCGCTCAAGAACCTGCTCGCGCCGACGACCGATCTGAAGATCGACACGTGGCCCGGCCAGATGCTCCGCGCCCGCTCCGTCGTCTCCGTCCCGACGATCGCCACCGCCGCGAGCGCGATGGTCGACATCGAGCTGGAGATCGATCCGGAGTCGGCCGAGCGCTTCAGCGAGGGATCGTTCGACCTCGTGCTCCGTCTGCGTGACGGCAGCTTCGAGGACGTGCTGCCGGTGCGCATCCCGGTGAAGCTCGCCGGCTGGCGCCAGATGGCGAAGTTCGGCGGACCGAGCACCGCGTACGCGACGCAGTCGATCGCCGCGCCGACGCCGACCGCCGGCTGGGCCGTGGCGAACGTCAACGGCGAGCGTCCCGCGTTCACGCGCACCAGCGACGGTCGCTCCTGGGCGACGTTCCGCAACATCGCGACGACGACGGAGCCGGTGTACTGCGTCGCGGCGGTGAGCGCGCAGCTGGCATGGGCCGGCGCGAGCCCGAGCAGCGGCTCGGCCGCGGTCTACCGCACCATCAACGGCGGCACGTCGTGGCAGAAGACGGCGGTGACGACCATCACGCCGTTCATCAACGCGATCCACTTCTTCGACGAGAACGAAGGCATCCTCATCGGTGACCCGCGCTCGAGCCGCTGGGGAATCGGCATGACCACCGACGGTGGCGCCACGTGGCGCGCGCTGCCGAGTCCGGTCCCGGCCGGCGCCGGCGAGGCGGGCTGGAACAACTCGTTCACCGCGTTCGGCGACAACCTCTGGTTCGGTACGAACAACAATCGCATCTATCGCTCGACCGACCGCGGCTACACGTGGACGTCGGCGCAGACGCCGGGCGTCGCCTCGTTCTCGCTCGCGTTCACGTCGGCCACCGAAGGACTTGCCGTGTTCAAGCGCACGGTCTCGGGCCAGACGTGGGTCGGCGCCAACGCGCTGGCCGTCACGCGCAACGGCGGCATCTCGTGGCAGACGATCCAGCTTCCGTACGGCATGACCGCAGACGCCGCCACCGCGATCCCCGGCACCAACCGGATACTCGTGGCGACCGAGAGCGGCATCGTCGAGACCGCCGACCTCGGCGCGACCTGGACGGTCGTGGCGGCTCCGGCCTCGGTCTTCAACTGGAAGGCCAGCGAGAGCGGCGCCCGCTACGGCACCGGCGTGCAGCTCGCGGCAGCGACCGCAGACGGAGCCGTCGCCGCCTTCGGCGTCAACGGCACCGGCACGATCATCGGCTACCGCGAGGAGGCCCCGTCGGCCGCTCCGCTCGAGGCCGAGGCCACGCGCGGCATGCTGCTCGAGCCGTTCCCGAATCCGACCGGTGACCTGACGACGATCGGCTTCGAGCTCGCCGCACCTGCCAGCGTCGCGCTGCGCCTGTTCGACGCTCGCGGCGTCGAAGTCCGCACGCTCCTGGCCGAGCGCCGCGAGTCCGGCCGTCACGCTGTCGTCGTCGACGCCGCATCGCTTGCGGCCGGCACGTATCACGTCGTGCTCACCGTCGATGGCGAGCGCTCGACGAAGCCCGTCGTCATCGTCCGATAACGTCGTAACCGAAACGGCCGCGGTCCGGACGCGCCCCGATTCGTCGGGTGCCCGCCGGTCCGCGGCCGTTGTCTTCATCGTTACGCGCCATGCGTACTCGACTCCCCCGTGCCGTCTTCGTGCTCGGCCTCGTCTCGCTGCTGATGGACGTCTCGAGCGAGATGCTCTATCCGATCGGCCCCATCTACCTCGTCAGCATCGGCGCGTCGGTCGCGTGGATCGGGATCATCGAAGGTCTCGCCGAGGCGATCGCCGGTCTCTCCAAGGGATACTTCGGATCACTGTCCGACAGCGTCGGCCGCCGCCGCCCGTTCGTCACGCTCGGCTATGTGCTCTCGGCGCTGAGCAAGCCGATCCCCGCCTTCGCAGCCTCCGTCGGAGGCGTCCTCGGCTCGCGCGTGATCGACCGCATCGGCAAGGGCGTGCGCACCGCGCCACGCGATGCGCTGATCGCGGGCTACGTCACCGAGGAGAATCGCGGCGCGGCGTTCGGACTGCATCGCGCGATGGACACCGTCGGCGCCGCCATCGGACCGATCATCGCGCTCGCCTACCTCGCCGTACGCCCCGGCGATTACACCACGCTCTTTCTCCTGGCATTCATCCCGTCCGCACTCGCCGCGCTGGCGACGCTCCTGGTGCGCGAGTCGCGCTTCGCGCCGGCGCCGGGGCGTCCGGGGATCGCGGCGTCGCTCGCCTTCTGGAGCGCCGCACCGTCGCAGTTCCGACGCGTCGTCGCGCTGCTGACGCTCTTCGCGCTCGTCAACGCGAGCGATGTGTTCCTGATTCTCCGCGCACGCGAGCTCGGCTTCGACGACACCGCGGCGATCGGTGGATACATCGGGTACAACCTCGTCTTCGCCGCCGCTGCCTATCCCGCCGGACTCCTCTCCGACCGCTACGGCCGCCGCAGAATCGCCCTCGCCGGCTTCGCCCTCTACGTCGTGGTCTACCTCGGCTTCGCCTTCGCCGACTCGATCGAAGTCGTCTGGGCGCTCTTCGCGCTCTACGGCATCTACGCCGCGTCGACCGAGGGAATCGCCAAGGCGTGGCTCAGCGACCTCGTCCCGAACGAGCGTCGCGGCCTTGCGCTCGGACTGCAGGCGACGCTCGCGAGTCTCGCCGCCCTCGTCGCGAGCGGCTGGACCGGCGCGATCTGGTCGGTCGCCGGAGCGTCGACGCCGCTTGCGATCACCGCCGGCGTCGCGGCGATCGTCGGGCTCGGGCTCGCCGTTCTGGTGCCCGCTACCGGCGCTGATCGCTCCTGAGCTCGCGATGAGCCACCGACTAACCGCCTGCGCGGTCATTCTCGTATGACCGCCGATCGCTCGACCGCGCGATCACTCGCACTCGACGATCGTTTCGCTCCAGTCGAAGAGCACGACGGCCGGGAGCTTTCGCGTGCGCACGATGTGCAACGGCGTGGTCAGCGCCTGGGTGGTCATGCAGGTCGAGCCGGGAGACATCGCGACGATCCTCAGGCGCATTCCTTCGGGAATCTCCTCGAGCGTCTCGATCGTCACGCCGTGGCCGCCCGATCCCTTCATTCCGCTCGACGCGACGACGACGCTCGCGCCGGTGAAGTCGACCTGCGGAACCGGCGGCATCGGAGACTGCCCGGAGAAGAGCTTCGCCCAGAGGGCGTCGAGATCGTCCTGCGTGTTGACGACGATCGCGAGCTGCGCTTCGATCTGGTCGCTGTAGTGGCCATCGTCCTTGTAGAGCGTCTCGACCCGATTGTCCGACGGACGATCCGGACCCGACGATCCGCCGGTGTCCCGTGACGAAGAGCAGGCCATGAGCAGGAAGGAAACGGCGATGATGGCGATGGGCGACAGAGACATCGAGCAACCTCGTTGGATTCTTTCAGAGAAGACGCGGCTCCGCCCGCGCGTGACCGGCGCCTGTGCGCCGTGAGGACTCGCGCGCGACAGAGACTGCGGACGCCCGCTTCGGCGCAACCGCGGTCACGGCGAACGCTCGCGATTGGCTAACTTGCACGCAATTCAGCAGCCGGAATCTATCCATCGGCGCGGTGTTCCCGCCGTCGCGCCAGCTTTTCATACGAACCATGGCAAACCAGGCAGACGCTCCCGCGACCTTCGCCCTGCAGCCGCCGACAGTCGGCGAGCCGATCACGATGCAGGGGGGACGACTCAACGTTCCTGACACTCCGATCATTCCCTTCATCGAAGGCGACGGCATCGGCGCCGACATCTGGCGTGCCTCGGTGCGCGTGCTCGATGCGGCCGTCGAGAAGGCCTACGGCGGCTCGAAGAAGATCGCGTGGTACGAAGTCTTCGCCGGTGAGAAGGCCAACGAGACCTACGGCGAGCAGGTCTGGCTGCCGTCGGAGACGCTCGACGCCTTCGCGAAGTACCTCGTCGGCATCAAGGGTCCGCTGACGACTCCGGTCGGCGGCGGCATTCGCAGCCTCAACGTCGCGCTCCGCCAGATCCTCGATCTCTACGTCTGCCTGCGCCCGGTCCGCTGGTTCAAGGGCGTGCCCTCGCCGGTGAAGCATCCCGAGAAGGTCGACATGGTGATCTTCCGCGAGAACACCGAGGACATCTACGCGGGCATCGAGTGGGCCGCGGGGTCGCCCGAGGCCGCGAAGGTGCTGGCGTTCCTGGAGGCGGAGTTCCCGAAGATGTTCGAGAAGGTGCGCTTCGGCACCGCCGAGCGCGTCAACGACTGGCGCGCGCGCACGCCGACGTTCACGGTCGACGCCTCCGCGCCGCTGCAGGTCGGCCTCGGACTCAAGGCCGTCAGCATGCAGGGCTCCGAGCGCCTGATCGCCGCGGCGATCAACTACGCGATCGTCAACGGCCGCAAGTCGGTCACGCTCGTGCACAAGGGGAACATCATGAAGTTCACCGAAGGCGCGTTCCGTGACTGGGGCTACGCCGTCGCCGAGCGCAACTTCGGCGACAAGGTCTACACGTGGGCGCAGTGGGAGGCGACGAAGAAGGACAAGGGAGAGGAGGCTGCCAACGCCGAGCAGAAGGCGGCGCTGGCCGCGGGACGCATTCTCGTCAAGGATGCGATCGCCGACATCACCCTGCAGCAGGTGCTGACGCGGCCCGACGAGTTCGACGTGATCGCCACGCTGAACCTCAACGGCGACTATCTCTCCGACGCGCTCGCCGCGCAGGTCGGCGGCATCGGCATCGCACCGGGCGCGAACATCAACTACGTCACCGGCGCGGCGATCTTCGAGGCCACGCACGGCACCGCGCCGAAGTACGCGAACCTCGACAAGGTCAACCCGGGCTCGGTCATCCTCTCCGGCGAGATGATGCTCCGCTACCTCGGCTGGACCGAGGCCGCGGACCTCGTGATCAAGGGCATGGATGGCGCGATCGGCTCCGGCCGCGTCACGTACGACTTCGCGCGACTGATGGAAGGCGCCACCGAGGTGAAGACCTCGGCCTTCGGCGACAACATCATCGAGCACATGTAGGCTCTGCGGTGAGCGATTGATTGACACTCCTCCCCGGATCGCTCTGGGGAGGAGTTTTTTGTTCTGCAGATTGCGGTTCGTGCATCCAACATCGTCCCCGCTATGACGACGCTTCACGGCTTCAACGCCACGCCGCATCCGAGCTCGAAGCTGCGCGAGTACCTCGAGGAGGTCCGCGGAGCCTACGTCGAGCGACTCGCGCGCGCGATCGCGAAGCGGGGCGAGCAGCAGACCGGCGTCGAGATCCTCGTCGAGCGCACCGACGACGATGAGCCCGAGCGACTCTTCAGGATGTTCCGCGCCGACATGCTTCTGGTCGATGGCGAAGCCGCACAGGTCGAGGTGATCGAGGGACCGTTCGCCATCGACGACGTCGTCTTCGACTTCGCCGGCGTGCCGATCACGATCCACGATCTCGCGTGGGAGAACTGCCTGGTCAGTGCCCGCGGCCCCGATCCGAATCTCGAGGCGATCGGACTGTGGGCGGTGCGTTGGCTCGACGTCGCGGAGCAGCGCGCGCCGGACGCGCGTGGGCTCCGACACGCGATCCATCAGGTCTCCCGTCCGCGCCGCCATGATGGCGACTGGTCGATCCACGTCGACTTCGGCTCGGCCGACGTCGACGCGTTCATCGAGCTGCTGCAGATCGCCACGTTCGAAGCGGCCGCTGTCGACATCTGGATCCCACAGTAATCGCGCTCGACACCGTGCGAGCAGGTCGAGCACACGGCCATCACGGAGATCTCCGACATTCGAGGTCAGCATGCCATCGCACCACATACTGCGCAGCCGGATCGAGGGAGGCATCCTCGGGCTGCTCGTCGGCGACGCGCTCGGCGTTCCGTACGAATTCAATTCGCCATCGAATCTTCCGCCGCTCGAGGCGATCGAGATGACGCCGCCCGCCGACTTTCGGCGGTCGCACGCGGGTGTGCTTCCGGGCACGTGGTCCGACGACGGCGCGCAGGCGCTCGCGCTGCTTGCCTCGCTGCTCGAATGCGATCGGCTCGACCTCGACGACCTCGCGCGACGGCTGCTCGCATGGCGCGATCACGGCGCCATGACTCCCGACGATCGGATGTTCGACATCGGCGTCCAGACATCCGCAGCGCTCTCGGCGCTGGACCGGGGTACTCCGGCCGAGCAGGCGGGTCCGAGCGACGCGCGCAGCAACGGCAACGGCTCGCTGATGCGCGTGCTGCCGCTTGCACTGTGGCACCGCGGCAGCGACGAAGAGCTGGCAGCCGACGCGATGCGCCAGTCGCTCGTGACGCACGGGCACATTCGCTCGCAGCTCTGCTGCGCGTTGTACGTGCTCTGGGCGCGCGCGCTGATGCAGATGCCCGGTGACACATCCGTGGGCAAGGCGACCGGGCTCGACGAAGGATCGAAGAGCGACGACGCGACCGAGCGCGAAGTATGGTCTCACAGTGCTGATCCGATCGAGCGCGACGATCTGTCTCCGCGTGACGTCACCGGTGTCGACGATGCCTGGGCGCGCGCCGTCGCGACGCTGCGTGCGCTCCATGCGCCCGGCACGGTCGCCCGCACCGAGCTCGATACGGTGATCGACCCCGATGGCGAGCATCGTCCCGGCGGCTCCGGCTACGTCGTCGATGCGCTGCACTCGGCGCGCTGGGCCGTCGCGCAGGGAGCGTACGAATCCGTCGTCAAGCGCGCCGTCGGCCTTGGCCACGACACCGACACGACGGCCTGCATCGCCGGTGGCATCGCCGGCGTTCGCGACGGCGTCGAGGCAATCCCCTCGCGCTGGCTCGATGCCCTGCGAGGCATGTCGCTCGTGCGGCCGCTCATCGACGCACTTGTCGCACGTCACCAACCGATGGAGACATCATGATCAACGCGCTCGTTCCTTTCGTCCACGTCGCCGACGTCCAACGATCCATCGACTTCTACGCGAAGCTCGGCATGAGCGTGAGCAACACGTTCGTGCCGACCGGCGATAACGACCCTGCGTGGGCATGGCTCGAGACGGGCAATGCGAAGTTGATGGTGGCTCGCGCCGATGGGCCGATCGATCATCGCCAGCAGGGCGTGCTGTTCTACACGTACTGCTCCGACATCGACGCCGTGCACGGCGCGCTGACGGAGGCCGGCGTGACCGTGGGACCGATCAAGCGGCAGTTCTACGCACCGAACGGAGAGTTTCGGATCGAGGATCCCGACGGGTACGTCGTCATGATGATGCAGGAGGTCAACGAGTGAACCAGCGGATGATGATGCTGATGCTGACGCTCGTCGTGGTCGGCTGCGCGGCAATCGGATCGCAAGCGCAAGGGCCGATCATCGATGGCGCTGCACTGCTGACGCCAACCGAGATTACGGCGATGCGTGAGCAGGTCTCGGAGATCGAGGAACGCTCGACGGTGCAGATCGCGGTGGTCACGGTGCGGGCGCTCGGCGAGGAATCGATCGAGAGCTACGCGCTGCGCACGTTCGCGGCGATGAAGCTCGGTCAGGCCGGCGTCAACAACGGAGTGCTGATCGTCGTCGCGCCCTTCGATCGTCGTATGCGCATCGAGGTCGGGACCGGACTCGAGTGGCAGATCCCCGACTCGACGGCCGCGGCGGTCATCGACGCGATGATCGAGCAGTTCAGGGCAGAGCACTTCGCGGAAGGCATCGTTTCCGCGATCGACCAGCTCGCGCGTCTCGCGACGGCTGTCGAATGGGGTGTGCGATACGACGACGTCGCGTCGCTCGTCGGCGACGGCACTGCGGCCGTCGGGCGCATCGCGGAGCTCGGCGGCACCGTCAGCGCGCTCGACGATACGGGCGCGGTTCTCGATGTCGACGGAGTCAGTGTCGACGCACGACTGCCACCGCACTGGAGCGGCACCGGCAGCCAGCTCGCGGTCGGCAGCCGCGTGTCGCTCGTTACCCGTGTCCGCTCCGTCTCGCCTCTGGTCGTCGAAGTGCTTGAGATATCAACAGCGACCGGGCTATGAGAGTTCCAACAATCTCCGACGTCGACGCGATCGCCGCGATGGGCGATCCGGCGGCGCGCAACCGCGCGATCACCGCGTGCTACCACGAGCTCTCGGCCGCGCTCGCTCCGATCGTCGGCGGCGGCGCGAACTGGTGCACATTCGCGACGTGGGCATCGCGGCAGGCCGGACAGACGATTCGCGGCGAGGATCTGCGGCAGTCGTTCGAGGACCACCTGCGGGGCTCGACCGAGCTGATCACGACGCTGGGACTGATCGCGCGCGCGGTCGCCGGAAGCGCGGTGCGTGACGTCGAGACATTCATTCGACGCATGAGCGGGGCGCTCGATCTCGACGCCGCGTTCGCGCGCGCATCCGACGCGGTCGCTCGCGGCAACCGCAAGGTGTTCGAGGAGATCGCGCGCGAGTTCGCCCGCTTCCTCGAGACCGTTGCCCGCGACGAATCCTACGACGAGGCGCGCGTCGTCGCGTTCTGCGGCGCGCTGCGCGACGGCGATCCTCCCGACGGCCAGCGCCACCTGCGCGACGCGTTCGCGACGTACGCGCGGGCGCGCTTCGAGACCGACGCGGTGCGCCGCGCGCAGATGCTCTTCCGCGCGAACCTGCTCGTCGGGCTGCACGAGCAGACGCGGCTGCAGCCGGAGATCGCCGAAGCGATCACGACGACGCTGGGCGAGCCCGCGGAGCTGCGCCGGCGCCTGCGCGCGATCGTGCTGCCGGGCGTCTGGTCGACGATCGTCAACGGGCTCGCGGGACTGTTCCGGCGGCGACCGCCGCTCGACCCGCTGCTCGACCGACTCGTCGCCGAAGTGACGCTCGCGCTGCGCCGCGTCGTGACCGCCGCGCTGATGACGCTGCACATGCCGCGCGGCGTGGTGCTGCGCCTGGGCCAGGACCTGACCGGGACATATCCGCCATCCCTGGCGACGATCGCCGATGCCGAGCTGCAGGCGCTGCTGGCGCGCATCGATCCGACACCGAACAGCCTGCGCGAGAGCGGCGCGATCGACTGGGCGGACTTCAACGATCGCATCCACTACATCGCGGAGCTTTTCCGCACGCGGCACGAGGACGCGTCGCTCTTCGACGCGCCGTGACCGTCGGCCGGCGCTACACATTTGCTCACAAAGCGCATCAGCCCTATCTTTGACGCGTCTCTGCGTCGCACACCCCGCGCGTTATTCGACCCGGACCTGCCACGCGCCTCTCGCATTCCAACGATCCTGCAATCCACGCCCACGGCCTGATTTCGCCCATTGCGGCGGATCGCCCGCGGCATACCCGTTTGTGTCGTCCATTCTCCCGGACCTCCGATGAAAGCACTTCTCCTCGGTGCAGCCCTGCTGCTCACTCTCGCGCTTCCCGCGACCGCCCAAAAGGCCTCGATGTGGAAGCACCTGCAGCGCCCCGACGCCGGCGCCTCGCTTCGGTTCATGACGCTCTCCTCCGGTGACACCAGCCGTTTCGAGATGACCGGCATCGGCGCGATCGGAGGGTTCAACCTGCCGTTCCTGGAGCTCGGCGAGGACATGAGTCTCGGTTTCAACCCAAATATCGTTTGGGGGTACTACCTGTCGACGGACATGCTCGGAATGTCGTTCGAGATCCCCGCCTACATCACGTTCAAATGGGGCACCGACGCTACCTGGGGAGGTTCGAAAAGCTGGGTCGGCACGACACTCGGTCTCGGCTACGACTACAACGTTCTGGTCCTGTCGGAGCTCGGCATTGTCAGCTATGGCATCCCGAGCCTCATGGCCGAGGTGAACTTCGGCAAGCGCCGCGGCGGCGTCGGCCTGATCAAACTGCGCTATTCGATGGGACTCGGCGGCTACACACACGAGGTCCTCGACGACTCCAGTTCCGACATCTACAACCTCGACTTCACGCAGTACGGCTTCGACCTGATCATCACGAGCGGATACTGATCAACCCTGCCCCAACCCAATTCCCCGATACCATGAAAATCCTCCAATTGATGTTCCTGATGCTTGCCTGCGTCGTCACGACGTCGGCGCAGACGCAGTGGGAATTCAAGCTCGACCAGGAAGTCTACAACCCGATCCTCTCGCCTGATGGATCGCGCCTCGTGTACTTCACCGAAGACGATTCATCGGTCGCGCACTGCGTCGATGTGGCTACCGGCAAACACGCGTGGTCGCGCACGCTCAACGACTTCGACAACTTCCAGGTCGGCCGCTTCGTCGGCAACGACACCGTGCTGCTCGGACAGCAGACCCGCTTCGAGTTCGTCAACGCGAAGAACGGCTCGGTCTTCGACACCGTCGCGATCGCCGGCGACTCGTGGGACGAGCTCGTCTGGAACAACACCGCCGACGCCGAGCACGACACGATCCGTCCCTACTTCATGGGATCGGTCGGCATCTTCTACTTCGACGACGGCATGCAGATCCTCGATCTCTCCGGCGCGAAGCTGATCTATCAGACCGAGGAGTCGCCGAGCGCGCTCAAGTACAAGCAGTGGGAGACGGTGCTGATGATCAACCCGACGAGCGGAGCCGACACGCTGTACTTCGTCGACGTCGAGAAGAAGAAGGTGGTCTACAAGGCCGACAAGGACGGTGACGATCTGAACTCGAGCGTCTACCAGCCGTTCGCGATCTCCAACGGAGAGCTCATGCTCTTCAATGAGGATAACATCCAGAGCGTCGACCTGGCGACGAGCAAGCTGAACGCGACGATCGACATCGATCCGGATGATCCCGAGTTCTATTCGCCGGTGATCTTCAAGGAGGCGCTCTACCTGATGGTCAGCGACGAGGGTGTGCAGTCGCTCTACAAGACGAAGACCGGAGAGCTGCTCTGGAAGACGAAGGAGGGAGACATCGCCGGCGTCGCCGAACAGCTCGTCGAGCTGCCGAACGACGAGGGATTGCTCTACGCCTACGACGATGACGGGCGGATGATGATCTACAAGGTCGGCATGAAGACCGGCAACATCATCTGGAACCGCCACATGTTCACGCAGGACGGCGAGTTCGAGACCGGGCACAAGCAGGGCAACCAGCTTCTGGCGACGCTCGGCAAGATCGCGCTGAGCATGCTCACAGCCTACGGCAGCGGCGGCAGCGGCGGCCGCTGGGGGCACAACCCCTACACCGGCATGATGGAGTATCGGCCCGGTTTCGGTTCGAGCATGCACGACCGCCGCGTGCGCCAGGAGAACATCCGCCGCGCCAACGAGATGTACAACTCGTGGATCAACACCGAGAAGAAGAGCGACGGCTACACCGCGCTGCTCGAGATGAAGGATGACCAGGCGATCTTCGTCGCCGGCGGTCTCGTCTACTCGCCGGCATCGAAGGGCGACGCCGACAGCTACAACGGCGAGGGACTGATCACGCTGAACCTGAAGGACGGCTCGGTCGTCTCGAACCAGGCGGTGCCGCTGATCGCGCTGTCGGACAAGGACAAGTTCAACGCGGTGCAGGACATCAACATCCGCAAGCTCGACTCGACCGACGCGCGCGCGCTCATCGGCGTCAACGACGTGTACATCGCACGGCTCGACAAGATCGAGCGCTTCAGCTTCGGCGAAGAGGCGATCACCTTCATCAACTCGAGCGTGCGCGAGGTGACCTTCCGCGCCAACCACGACGACGAGTACTACGACTACTGGCGCATCGACGCGTCGGTCACGCCGGCGAAGAAGATCCTGCTGGCACGCACGTGGGTGCCGAACCTGCTGTTCATCGACAGCACGGTCGAGGTGAAGACGACGCTGAAGCTGGAGGAGGAGCAGTGGCAGGGATATCCTCTGATCACCGGCGACGTCAGCGATGCGTCATTCGTCAATCCGAAGTGGACCCTCAACGAGGATCAGATCGACGAGTTCCAGGTCGGTGATCTCGGCGAGGATGTCAAGTTCGACAACCGGATCCAGGGCGTCATGCAGCACGGTGCCGACGTCTACATGCTCGGCAGCGACGCGATCGGCTTCATCTCCGGCGACGGCAAATGCAAGTGGGCGCACGAGTGGGCGCCGGATTCGACGGAGCTGAAGTCCGGCTTCACGATGCTCGACCGTGCGTTCATCTACGCCACCGGCGGCAGCTCCGCGGTGGTGATGGCGGGGTGCCCGAGCAAGGAGCTCAACAAGAGCCACATCGACTTCAGCGACACCGAGATCCTTCACAACAAGAAGGACCGCGCCGTGATCGTCGACACCGACGAGGGAATCATTCGCGGCTTCGCACTCTGATCGCGAAGAAGGTCTGACTGTCGAGGCCCCGGATGCACTGCGTCCGGGGCCTCTCGCTTTCCGGCACTCCAGATGCAGGGAGATTCATCGCAGATCATCATCAAGCGCACGAGGCGCACGACCATGGCATCGGTTCGCGATCAGGCGCGCGCGCTCGCGCGCATCCTCGACAGTGCGTTCGAGGTTCCGGGTACACGCTTCCGCATCGGACTCGATCCGATCATCGGGCTCATCCCGGGCATTGGTGATCTGCTCGGCAGTGGCTTCTCGGCGTACATTCTCTGGCTCGGCGCCCGCGCCGGCGCGCCCGTGCCCGTGCTCGCGCGCATGTTCGTCAACGTCGCGGTCGAAATGATCGTCGGCACGATCCCGCTCATCGGCGACCTCTTCGACGCCGGCTGGAAGGCGAACCAGCGCAACGTCGATCTGCTGGAGGACTACCTCGACAATCCGCGTCGCGCGACCGCGACGAGCACGGTGTTCACCGTGCTGGCGATCGTCGCGCTCATCGCGCTCGTGGCCGGAACGATCTGGCTCGCGGCGCGCATCATCACGTGGATCTTCGGCGCGCTTTAATGCACCGACGGACGATCGCGACCGTGACGAGTGGCACGCTGACGCGTGAACGACGGCCGGCCCCACATACTTCGCACCCCGAGAGATGGAAGACTTCGGATCGATCATTCAGGCGACGCTCACTCCGGTCACGCTGATTTCCGGCGTAGGGCTGCTGCTGTTGAGCATGGTCAACCGCTACAACCACGCGCTCGACCGCGTTCGCCAGCAGCTCCGTGAGCTGCACACGCGATCCGAGGCCGAGCGCCAGAAGATCACCTACTCGATCGACATCATCTACGCGCGCTGCCGGCTGATCCGGCGCGCGATTCTCTGCGTCGCGATCAGCGTCGTCGCAAGCGGCGCGATCGTGTTGCAGACCGCCGTCGAGGCGCTCTTCGGATTTCAGGCCTTCGCGGTGAAGGCACTGCTCCTCGTCGTCTCCATCGGCCTCGTCGTCGTCGCCGCGATCCTCTTCGTCATCGAGATCACGTATTCGCTCCGTGCGCTCGAGATCGAGATGGAGGACGAGATGGTGCCGCGCAGCATGCTCTCGATCAGCCGGCGCCGCCGGGCTCAGTAGCGCAGCAGCGCGGCGGCGGGCGCATCGTTCGGCAGTCGCTCGTGCACCGTGCAGAGGGTGCCCGAATTGCGCACGACGTTGTTGACGGCGCGGCCGAGCGGCTCGACGCCGAGGCCGCCGTAGTGCGCGCCGATCGCGCGATGATGATCGTCGGTCGCGATGAACAGCGTGCCGATCTGACCGGTCGACGAGCGATCGGCGATCTCGAGCGTGTCGAAGAGCGTTGTGGGCGTGCCTGCGTTGCGGCGCAGGCGATCGACCGCGTCGGCGTTGCCGCGCAGCAGGGTGGGCGCGACGAGATCCCACGCGCGCCGATGCAGCAGCGCCGTGGTCGTCGTCACACCGACGCCGCCGGCGACGACCGACGGGTACGTGCTGACCGAACGGTACATCGCGCGCGCCTCGGCTACGCCTGCGAGCACCAGCGGCGCGCCGCTGGACCCGATGATCCCCATCAGGCGGCGATCGATGGCGTGGAGGAATCCCTCGAACTCCCGCTTCGCGCGCTCGCGCCGGCCGGGACTTCCATGGAACACGCCACCCGCCTTTCGATGACTTCCTCCCGCGCCCGCGGAGAGCGCGGTGCTCGCGGCGGTGTGCATCTGCGACGCGCGCTCGAACTTGAGCGTCGCGAGATACTCGTCGAAGGCCGCCGGAATAGTGCCGAGCGACTGTTCGATCATCGACTGCCGCGTCGCGCGGAACAGCCGGACCTCGCGACGATCGATCGCGAGAATGAAGAACGTGCCGTCGTCGACAGCGAGCTCGACAAGCGGAAGCAGGTCGAAGCACGTGTCGACCCGCACCATCTCGGGGATGTCGACGGGCAGCCGGTACATTCTCAGAAGCTCGGGTGCGCGGAAGATCACGACGCCGTGCTCGGGGTCGCGCCACAGCTCGCGCTGGCCGGCAAGTGACTCGAGCGGCCGCATCACGTCGTCGACAAGCTTCTCGTCGCCGATCCTCTCGTGCAGTACCCCTCTCGCGATGCGAACCAGGTTGCGCGCGCGGGTCATGTCGATCCGGAGCCCGGATCCGGCATGCCTCGGCGGCAGGTAGATCGAAATGCAGGCCGGCGAGGTCACCGCCGCCAGGCTCGTCAGATCGTCGCGGGTAAAGCTCACCATCGCTACTCCTCCGTCTCGGTTCGTCTACGACTCATTGTGACGGTTCGTGAGTGAACTTAGGCGCGTCCGGGCGGCAGTATCCTGACAGGAATCAGAATCCGGAGCATCATCGCAGCGCTCGGCCGCCACCACGCGTCGTGAGCGCGCCGTATCGTACTTTCCGGCAGGCATGTCACGCAGCTCTTCCTCCGGGGCGTTGACGCGCGAGTCTCACCGACGTGCACGCTGCCGATGTCGAACGCCGATCCCACGCTCCTCTCCGCCCGCCTCTGCTCGGTGTGCTCCGTCGAAAGCCACCGGGGCAATCGTCGCTACGAGCTGACGCCGGTCGTCGTGCTCGAGCCGAGCGACGAGCTCATGCGCATGATCGTCGGCGTCTGCAACGAGCCTGTCAACTACGCCGCCCTGTTCCAACGTGTTCTCGACGGCCGTCCGTACGCCGTTGCCGACGCCGAGCGATTCATCGCGTGGGGATCGCAGGGGTGGGAGGAGGGAACGCACTTCGTCTACCTGCTGCTCGACGAGGAGCGGAAGGTCGCGGGGGCGATCGACATCAAGTCGCCGTCGATCGAATCGGCGGAGATCGGCTACTGGCTGGCCGAGGCGCACAGCGGCGTGATGACCAACACCGTCGAGCTCGTCGCGACGCTGGCGCGCGACGCCGGGTTCCGCGCTCTGCACGCGCTCGTGCGCCCTGAGAACGTGCGCTCCGAGCGCGTCCTGCTGCGGGCCGCGTTCACGCATGCCGGACAGACCGAGCGTGGCGGCACGCTCTTCAATCGCTTCGAGCGTCCGCTCTGATCACACACCCATTGACCGCTCATGCAGGGACGACGACTGATCGAGCTCTTCGAGGAGGACCAGCGCGCGCGCGCCCATCACCCGACCTACGGAACCGAGGAGTATCGCGAGCTGCGCCGCGACGACGCCGCGCGCCGCGATGAGGCGCGCGACCTCATCGAGCACGTCGACCGGCTCAGCGGCGAGGAGCTGTACTGCGCGGCGATGCTCTTTCAGCATTCCGACGACGTCGACGACGTGCACACGGCGCACACGCTCGCGCGCCGCTCGGCCGAGTGCGGGTACCGTCCGGCGCGCTGGCTCGCCGCCGCGTCGCTCGACCGCTGGCTGATGTACCAGGGCCGGCCGCAGAAGTACGGCACCAACATCGTCCCCGACGGCCGCCGCCAGCGCGTCTGGGACGTCGACCCGCGCACCGGCGACGACGAGCGCGCGATCTGGGACGTGCCGCCGCTCGAGGAGATGCTCCGGCGCGCCGAGCGATTGACGCAGAGCGAGCCGATGCCGCCGATGAGCGAGGCGCCGCCGTGGCTTCAGCAGGCGATCGAGCGCTGGCGAGAGACGGAGGGGTGGTAGAGCCGGCGAACGCTTGCATGTGACCGATCAGCCCTGTACGTTGGCCTGCGCGGCGATATGACGCGCGCATGTTCCCATCGACGGTTGGACCGCAGCCTCAGCAGGTCTCATGATGTCCGTCGCAAGTGTCCTCTCCCGGCCCTTACGCATCGCGCGGATCGGTTTTTCGGTCGCGCTGGGTGCCGCTGTGCTGCCGGTTATTACCGCCGCCCAACAGTCATCGATCGACCCGCTTGCGCCGGGTGCCTGTCAGATCTCTCCGAGTGGTACGCTCGAGGGGTGGCTTCCGGCGGCCGGTGCGGTGACCGAAGAATACGGCCGAGGGGTCTTTGCTGTCGGTGATGCGAACGGCGACGGTCTTGGCGACTGGGTCATCGAGCATTATTTGTCTGACACGCTATACGCCAACCCTAGAAGCGGAGTCAAGAACTACGGTAACGAACTGCTTCTCTACTACGGTGTAGAAGGAGGCCACCCTGCCGCGCGCTCAGGTCGCCGTCTCGGGCCAACAGAACGATCGACGTTGAGTACTTTTCTTGGCGCCGGTGACTGGGACGGAGACGGTCATCGCGACGTCGTGTTGTTTGAGCACAGTTTATTCGATACCAGCTCGGGCAACGTCCGCGAATCGGTGATTGGCAACGTCGTCACTTACTGGGGCAACGCTTCCGGTGCGTTGTCGAACGACGACACGACGCGTCTCTCCTGCGGCGTCGAGTGGTGGATAGAGCCACAGTGGATCGATGGCCGCCTCGGCCAGGACGCCGACGGAGACGACATCGACGATCTCGCGATCATCTCGCCCAACGATGGCTTCGCCGACGGCAGCCGGCGTCCGATCCCACGACTTCATGTGTTCACCGGCGGCCGCACACGCTGGCGGGGCAAACCCGGCGCCAATCGAGCCTCGACGGTCATATGGAATCTGCCCGATATCGGTCTCGATCGCTGGATCGCGGGACAGTGGATCGACCACGACCGTGACGGCGCCCTCGACCTCGCTCTGCGCTACGACGTCTATGCATCACCGGCTTCGGTTGCCGTCGTGTACGGGCGCCGCGGAGGAGAGCTCGATTCCACCGCGATGGAGTCGCTCACGCTGAGCGGCGATAGCATCGGGTACTCGCCAAGGTTCATCGACGTGACCGGCGATCGGGTGCCGGAGCTCGTCATGGCCACCGGCGAGCTCTCGACGATCCGCATCTACCTCGGACTTCGTGGCCAGCGGCTCAAGAAACAGTTCGGCTCCGGTCTGGAGCCTCCGAATCCCGGCGCTGCGGAGTACTGGGGGCGACCTTGGGCACAGATCATGTTGCCGCGAGCCCTGTCGCCCGATTGGCCGTTCGGTGGGTACGGTCCGATCTTCGATCTCGGAAATCTTGGTCGCGACGATGTCGACGATATCGCTTCGTTCGCGCGACCCTACATCACTGTCTACAACGGAGGCAACCGCCTCGACAGCCTAGTCGACGGTTTGGTCGACGTGCCGGAGACCGACATGCTTCCCGGATTTTTCCGCAACGTCGTCTGCCGTCTCGGCGACATCGACGGAAGCGGTGTCGAGACGATCGCGGTCGGCTTCGGCGGCGCGAAGTACGAAGGCTCCTACCGGCATGGAGCGGTGCTGTTCTTCAAGCCGAGCTGGTGCGTGCCGCGCGAAGGACGCTACCGCGAACTGCCGCCCGGCACCGATCGACCCGCCCTGGTCGACGAAAAGGCGCTCGCGGCCGCGGCAGGCGACGAACTCGAATTCTCGATCTCACCGGTTCCCTCCGATGGACCGATCACTGCGCGCTGGGCTCCGCGTGCCGGCGCGGCAGTCATCACCGTGAGTGACGCACTCGGCCGCGTCGTGTATCGAAGCGCATCGTCATTGATGCTCGCGAGCACGAGCGTCGACCTCGCCGGGTTGCGTCCTGGAACGTACCTCGTCACCCTGACCACCGGTCAGCTCCGCAGCTCCCGCCCCCTCGTCGTTCGATAACTCCTTCCGCAACGAGTTCGAGTTAGCCATGACACCCCACCCGCGATTCACCTCGGGCCCATTGGCCCTATTCCTCTTTGTTGTGTTTCTCGCGCCATCGTCCGGCAAGGCGCAATCGAGCGGACGCTACCGCAATTTCCATTACGACTCCACGTTCCACATCGGCAGCCATAACCTCAGCCTCGTCAGGCTCGCGAAGGACACGATCGGCTTCGATTTCAATTACAACTACGCCGCCGACCTGGCCGGCATCCGCGCACTGCTGAACACGCCCGACAGTCTGCTCACCTGGGGCCAGATCTACGAGAAGCGATACTATCTAGCAGCCGACACATGCTCGTTCGGGCTCATTTTCACACCGAGCCGCTTCAAAGCGCTGGAGGGGGAGAGCAGCGATGGCGCGCAGGGGGGTAGCTTTCGATGCCAGGACAATTACGTTCGTGGGGACGCCAACCTGCAGCTCCTCGACTATGCCGACGCGCCGCCCGCAAGTGGTATCTGGGCTAGCGCCATCGACGGTCAGGTAAGCGCTCTGGAGATTCCGAAACTCGCTTCGCCTGTGAATCAGACAATCATAACGATGCCCCGGTATGTGTCGACTCTAGGACTTCACCTGCCAAGCACGAAATTCTACGACAGCGCTACGATGGGTGACCATCACCTGGGACCGGACAGCCTCCGGTATCGATTCAAGATCGGTTTCCATATCGTAGCTCCGGACATCATTGAAGTCGATCCGACAGACACGATTGCGTACGCCACGTTCTATCAGCGTGTCGATACGTTGCAGGGTCAGGAAAGCACGGACTGCCGCTGCCGGATCTATGAGCCGTTCGAAACGCTCGTCGTCACGCGAGCCACATACTTAGACAATGACCTTTCACCGCTGGTTGGTGGGGTTGAAGGCAATTACCGGGACGTTAGTAGGTGGATCGATATCCGCGGCGGGTGGTACCATCCCGCGCCGGGCCAGTCGTTTCGGTCACGCCTCGGAGACTGGCTTGGAAGCCTCAATGCAGGTCCATGCACATCCATCGGCCCGCAGCGCACCTGTGCCTCGCTTCTGCTGTGGCTCCGCGACACACTACAGATCCTGGACCCCGGCTCGCTGTCACTTTCAGACGATGCCCTTGAATCCGATCTGATCTTTAGCTTCACCACGACACGCCGCACGAAAATCAGGTACCTCAGAAGCCGTGTATCGTCGCACGCGTTCGAGGCGCTCCAGGCCGGTACACTTGACGACTGGCTGAAGGAGGAGATCGCTCTCTTTTACACGGACAGCGTTCTCGCCCCCATGCGGCGGCAACTCCTACGCTTCGGCGTTTACGACGAACCGCACTGGCCGATGTATCCGGCGAACCGACTGCTCGCGCTCAAGCTCCAGGACTTCATCGAGGACGACAGCGCGGGCGACCGCCGCGGTCTCTTCCAGAACCCTACTACTAGCTTCGACAGTTATCGCACGTTTCTCGGTGATCTGAATCCCAACCAGCGCAAGGCCATTCACCAGATGTCGCGTCAGCTCTTCAACGTCATCGGGGGGCCCGTGCCGGTGCGATATGCCAACCCCGATTTCATGGATGATGCGGCCCTCGAGTCATTCTACGCGCCGAATGGCACCGCGGGCTTTCCCAAGATGATAGCGCTGACCTCGCCGACTGATTACCAGGCGTATCTCTATCGCACGCAGAAGTACGCCTTCGGTAAGTATTTCGACCACAACAATAACGACCTGCCTGACTCCGCCCAGACGACAGTCAAAGGCGCCCTCGTTCCAATGCTCGGTCGCTTGGTCGACGTCGGCAGATTCAAGTATCAGAATCGCGTTCGCGACAGCGTTCCGATCTGGAACGTCGTGCAGACGTCGGGCTGGCTTCCCGAAGCCGGCAACGTGGAGGATACGCTCGGGTACCGCGGCCTATGGTCGCAGCGGCTCGTCACGCCTGAAGAGGTGGCGGCTCAATGCTGGCTCTCGCTCAACGCGGGCGTCCAGGGTCTCGAATTCCAGGAGCCGGCGTTCGACGGGCCGAACGTCGGCTACGTCGATCAGTTCCTTGGGACCGGCCGCGTCAAATGGGCGCTACCGTTCGATTCGCTCGGCAACGGCGAGTATGACACCGCCACAGCGAGCCATAGCAAGTTTTGGGAGGGGACGCCGAAAACTCAGTGGCGATTCCCGAAGATGTGGCTCGGCTTTCGTACGCGGTATCTCGCAGTCAAGCGTATCATCGCCGAACTCCGCAGAATCGATACCGTCTACTCGAGATTGTACTATCGCAAAGAGCAGATCTCAATTTTCGATACGCGGCAATCCCTCGACACGTTCCCGTTGGTTCAGTCACTGCAGACGCGGCTTGCGCGACGATTCCCGAACAGCAGCGGCGGCTTTGGCGATTCAACAGTGGTCGATGCGCGCGATTCGACCTATCTCGAGCTGACACATCTCTATCCGGGTCCGCGTGATACCGTCGCCTTCCGTCGCGGTGCACGATATCTGGTTCTGACGAATCGCCGCACGTGGCCGATCGATACGCTCACGTACTCCAGCCGCACGACCCAGTACGGATCTGCGACGCGCGGTTATGGAAACATCGACGTCCGCCGGCCCCTCGTCGTCCTCAAGAACACGACAGGAGTCATTGCCGACAGTTTCTTCGTCGAGAAGGTCGGCTACGAGTCGACAACAAGGGACACGGCACGCTTCGGGGACACCGTCGTCCTCGGCTGGCTCGAGCCTGGCTGGGGAGCACTGTATCGAATCACGCCGTTGCCGAGCGGAGTCTCACAGGGCGGCACCTCGTACAACAACGTCATTCACAGCATCAATCCGTCGACTCGTGACAGCGTTTGCGATCGCCTCGTCGTCTACGAGAAGGACTCGATCGTCTACCTGCGTGCGGTCGATTCGACCGGCAAATGGAGTCGCCCGTGGCGTATCAGTGATACAACCGACATTCGTGACAGCTCGTCGCCGTGGCTGCCGCGCGCCAGGAATTTCCATCCGGCCGTCGCCGTCACGCCCGGCGGGACGTCGGCACTCGTGGTCTGGGAGCGCTGGCACGTCGATTCCTCCGCCGCCTCCGTCGAGGCCTTATGGATCGAGAGCCGGCCGAAGGCATCGGCCGCCAACATCGGCGACAGCATTCGATTCCATGTCACGCGCGACCGCCTCAGGACGAATCCCCTCGATACGTTGGGTTTCGCTCCGGCGGCCATCGGAATTGACGGAGGCTATGTCATTGCCTATGCGACCGGCAACGAGCATGGGATGAGCCTGACGGTATTGCAGGACCAGCCGTATGGCCTCGTCTCCGGCACAACGAACGATACGGCGAGCGCGCATGCCATCTGCTGGAACTGCCAGGGCACGGCGTTGCCACCCCTGATCGACAGCACGTCGTACTTCCCCACGCTCGCCTACGTTCGCAACGAGGGCATCGTCCCGTTTGTCAATCATTGGCGGTGGTGTGGGACCGGTCCTGGCGACTCGATCGTTCCCTCGAACATGTCGGCGCATGTCGTACACCTCGCCTACCAGCAGGGTAGGCTGCACCTTGCCAACGCGCAGTACATCATGTACAACCAGGCGGCGATCACGTTTCGGCAGAACCAGTTCCCCTCCTATCCACCCGCGATCTGGATCTCGCCGACGGAGCACGTTAGTGCGGGACTTCCCGGGTGCGGCTTCCTTCATCCTTCGATCGCCGCCGACTCGGTGCTGACCGGCGTAGCGTTCCAGGCGCACTCGAGCGCTCGCCGGCGCGTCGTGCTACGCTTCCGAGACACGCTGACGTTCCCGGTCTTCAAGGCAACGTGGAAAACGCCAACATATGCCTGGGCAGAGCGGAGCACCGATTGGTACGAATGGCCCTCCGCAACGCAATTCCCGGCCCTGCCAATGACGGCACTCAGAGGTGCGACCGGCGGGCCCAAGGGAGGTATCGTCTGGTATCATTCCAACGACACAACGGGCGTTACGCCACAGTATCTCTATCGCTACGGCTATGCGGCGGTCGAGAGAATTCCGAACGGCCAGTATCCAACGCTGACGCTCGTTCCGTTTCTCGATACGCTTCCATTTGAATCGTCCAGCATCTTCTATCGAGGGGATACCTCGTCACAATATCTGGGACCGCGACCCGGCCTTACGACCGGCACATACTATCCGGCCGCTCTGTTGAACACAGGCACTACCCGATCATCCCTGTTCCGCACAGCAGTTGAGGACAACATCGTACACGGTGTCGATATCCGGACGATTTCGGAGCGCAACTGCTCACCTTTTGCCATCCGTGATCGTGATATCAAGGCGGGCCTCTTGACGATGACAACCATCACAGAGACCGGGGAGGTCGCGACGTCGGCGACGACGCCGGGGCTTCCTCCGTCGTTCTTTGCCGAACCGATCAACGACAACACGGTGGTCGAATCGCTCGAGCAATCGGAGCGAGTTGCACGGACGAGTGTCTTTGCGACCACGGCGATCAATCAAGCGATTCGCCGGCAGGTCTCACGCGCGAGCAACGTGATGTCGTGGCTTGATGGCGAGCCCTACGACAGTGTGCTTCAGCGCGACGCGGACGTTTGGGTACTCACGGAACTCGTACGTGCGGCCGACAGCGTCGTGCTATGGCACGACGATACGATCTCCGTTCGCGCGATGACGGTCGACTCACTCGACGAGAGCGTCGAGGTACCGACGAGTACCTACGCGGCACCCAACACGCCTGTCTTCGTGCGCCTGCGCGTCGAGGCGACCGAGGGTCTCGCGTACGTTCTATCGGCTGGCTTCGAGTGGTCCCGCACGGGACCGCCTTTCACACCTAAGCCAGGCAGGCGCTTCAAGCAGCGGCAGAATGTACTGGACGCTGGTAGCGAACTGTCGGTTATGGTTCATCCAATTCCGGCTTCGGAGGAACTGCAGATATCGGTTCTCTCGAAATCATCGGGCCGACTGACGTACATGCTGCGAGACAACCGGGGGTTAGCCGTCGGCGCGCCCGGCACAACCACGGTCTCGGCGGATCGCCCGGCAATCGTTCCGTACGATCTGCGGGATGTTCCGAGCGGAAGCTACTATCTCGAGGTCACCGTTAACGGCAATCGCGTCGTCACGAAGGTCTCCGTGCTCCGTTGACGCTCGAGTACGCCTGGCTGTCCACTGGATCACTCCAGCGTCGTCGCGGGGAACGCTCGACCTAGGATTCGCCTGGGCCGGCGTGGGACCATTTGATCGAGCCGCTCCCGAGCCCCCAACCTTCAAGTAGCCACTGAAGCGACGCCGGATACGCGATCCGTATCTCCGGTGAAATGGTAAGGGGTAGCCGCTCATGAGCAGCTACCCCCTATCCTGATTCGCGCCGATATCGGCTCCATCTATCGTGCCGCGACGGGCTCTCCCTTGACCGCGGTGATGTCCAGCAGCAGCCTGACGTCGTCGCGGATGAGGTCGTCGGGGGCGCCGGCATAGACGATCCCCCAGTCCTTGCGATTGATGATGAAGTCGCCCTTGGCCTTCACCTCGTTTCCGGCGACGGTGATCGTCGCGGGGAACGTCACCGCCTTCGTCGCGCCGAGCAACTGCAGGTTGCCGGTGACCATGTGGGTCAGGCCCGCCGAATCGATCGGCTCGAAGCGATCGGCTTCGAACGTCGCCGTCGGATGCTCCTCGACCTTGAAGAAGTCGGGGCTCTTCAGATGCCCGGTCAGCTTCTCGTTGTCGGACCAGATCGATGATGTCTGGATGTTCAGCCGCACCCCGGTCACATCGTCACCGTCGACCGAGACGGTTCCGTCGAACTGACGGAAGCCGCCATCGTGCGCGCGCGTGACCTTCGCCGCCTTCCACTCGATCGTGCTCCGCGTCGTATCGATCCGATACTCGCCGCCCGCTCCCTCCTGAATCGTCACCGCCTCTCCCGTCTTCGCCTCCGGAGCATCGCCGACCTTGCCGCAGGCAACGACGAGCGAGGCGAGAAGCACGAAGACGACCGGCTGAATCCTGGTGATGCGCATTGATGATCCTCGAGTCAATGGGTGAATGATCATTGTCGCAACAGATATCGGGCCACCCGGCTCGACGCCGATCACCCCGCAGCGCTCGCACGGCGGGCTGCGCGCGGCTCACGGACGGCGCCGGACACTCACCCAGGGGGCCGGGGACCCTCGATCAGAATCACCCGGTGAGATTCACCCCAGCGGGTGAGGGAGCTCACCCGGGACCCCCGGTAGCTTTGTACCCGTAAGACGACGCCACGCTCCCCATGGACGCGCGGCATGGCCCAGGAATTCACGAATAGAAATAATACTGGAGCATCATCATGAAGACCACGATACTTTCCCTTGTCGCGTTCATTCTCCTCGGCACCACCAGCGCGTTCGCGCAGTTCAGCAGCACTCCGATGGAGCCGGGATTACGAGACCACCTACGAAGCAACCGGCAGGCGTCGGTGCAGCTTCTGAGCGACCGGAAGATGGTCATCAACGGCGTGTCGGCCGAGTGGGTCTCGCAGGATCAGATCACTCTGAGCGCCGTGGTGATCGAGCTCAAGGGCCTCAGCACGGCCTCGAGCGAGCGGATCGCCCGCGAGATCCTCGAGTACAACGTCAGCGGCCCGGTCGGCACGCTGTCGATGGAGCAGGGGACGATCCGCATGGTGCATCACCTGAACCCCCGCTTCGTCACGCCGGCGGAGATCACCTCGGCGGTTGCGGCCTTCAAGAGCGCGGTCGACGCCGAGCGCGCGAACCTCGACAAGTCGATGGCGACCCTGCGATAACCTCCTCGACCCAGCGATGTGATGAAGACGATGCGAACGACGATGTGAACGATGGATCCCGATGGTGAGTGAACAGCGGCCGGGCGGCTCTTAAAGAGCGCCCGGCCGCAGCCGTTTGCAGGGGTCGCGGGGCGCCGGCGTAATCGAAAGAAAATATTCGCTCACCGAAAGAACTGACAATCGTCATCATGCGGGTGGATTCGGAGGCCTACATTGCCATCCCCCCGCTGCATCGTCACCCGAAGCGATGAACGATGCGCCGACACCGTTTGCCCCGACCGGCGCTTCGCACGATCGCTTCCATCGGGGATCGACAATAACCGCAGGTACTCCAATGGCAAATGCAAAGCTCACCCTCGACGGCCAGGAGTTCGAGCTCCCGGTCATACGAGGATCCGAAGACGAGGTCGGCATCGACATCCGACCCCTGCGCGCGATGACCGGAGCGATCACGTTCGATTCCGGCTACGGCAACACCGGTTCGTGCGAGAGCGCGATCACGTTCATCGACGGTGAGAAGGGAATTCTGCGCTATCGCGGCTACCCGATCGACGAGCTGGCCGAGAAGTCCTCGTTCCTCGAGGTCGCATGGCTGCTCATCTACGGCGAGCTTCCGACGGCCGAGCAGTTCGCGACGTTCAAGGATGCGGTCACGCACCGGACGATGCTGCACGAGGACATGAAGAAGTTCTTCGAGGGCTTCCCGCCGACCGCGCATCCGATGAGCGTGCTCTCGGCGATGGTCTCGTCGCTGGCCGCGTACTACACGACCGCCGACGATCCGGTGACGCTCGACCTGAACTTCATCCGCCTGATCGCGAAGCTTCCGACGATCGCGGCGTTCTCGTACAAGAAGTCGATCGGCCAACCCTTCATCTACCCGAAGAACAACCTCGCGTACACCGAGAACTTCCTGCAGATGATGTTCGCGACGCCGGCCGAGGACTATCCGATCAACCGGCAGCTTGCCGACACGCTCGACCTGCTGTTGATCCTGCACGCCGATCACGAGCAGAACTGCTCGACGTCGACCGTGCGCATGGTCGGCAGCTCCGGCGCCGATCTGTTCACCTCGATGTCCGCCGGCATCGGCGCGCTCAGCGGACCGCTGCACGGCCGCGCCAACCAGGAGGTGCTCGAGATGCTCGAGCTCATCCACGCCGACGGCGACGACTACCGCAAGTACATCGACAAGGCGAAGGACAAGAACGACGGCTTCAAGCTCATGGGCTTCGGCCATCGCGTCTACAAGAACTTCGACCCGCGCGCGCGCATCATCAAGCAGAAGGCCGACCAGGTGCTCAACGCGCTCGGCAAGAGCGACCCGCTGCTGGACATCGCGCGCAACCTCGAGGAGATCGCGCTGAGCGATCCGTACTTCATCGAGAAGAAGCTCTATCCGAACGTCGACTTCTACAGCGGCATCCTCTATCGCGCGATGGGGATTCCGACCGAGATGTTCACCGTGATGTTCGCCCTCGGCCGCCTGCCGGGCTGGCTCGCACAGTGGAAGGAGCTCCGCGAGGATTCGACGACGCGCATCTATCGCCCGCGTCAGATCTACACCGGCGCGACACTGCGCTCGTACGAGCCGGAGAGCGCACGCACCGGCGTGCACAGCACCAACGGCGCCGAGATGGCTCGCTGATCGTAGTCGTCAATACGAGACAAGGGGAAGCGGGACGACGGTCCTGCTTCCCCTTGTTCGCATGTGCTCGGACGTTCTAGCGAAGATCGCGTCCGTCGCCCGAAGCGTCGCTGCTGGCGTCGACGGAAGGAGCTAACGGAGCGATCGCCTCGGTCGAATCGGGAACCGCATCCTGCGCCGCCACTTCACCCATTTCGGGAGCCGGCATGAGTCCGCCCATGATGACCGAGTATCCGTTGTCGTCCTCGTCGGGGGGCGGCTCGCGATCTGCCTGGGTCGTGTCGCTCGTCTCCTCGGTGACCGGCGCCATCTTCCCCATGATCGGATCGAGCGAGCTCGACGACGCCTCGACGCCGAACGCGCCCGCGACGAGCGCCGTGGCCGCCGCGATCATCGAGCGGACGCGTCGCATCCGGCTGTCGCGCACCGCACGGACGCCGACGGGACAATCCCGTGTCAGCACGGTTCCGTCGGCCCGACGATGCAGGCGCACGCAGACGCGGCCCTCGCGCGCGGCGATGAGCTCCTCGGCCTCGCGGCGCGTCATCGCCGAGAGGTCGTAGACGTTGAGCTGGCATGATCCGCAGAAGCGCGCGCGGTCGTCGCCGCTCATGGCGCTCCAGTCGGCGGAGCAGGGCGTGGCGATGGCGATCGTG
This sequence comes from Kapaibacterium sp. (SeqCode), assembly GCA_035539855.1. GTDB lineage: Bacteria > Bacteroidota > Ignavibacteria > OLB7 > OLB7 > DATLHO01. The sequence continues at coordinate 72,829 of DATLHO010000169.1, forward strand.
TCCAGAGGTGATGTGGCTCGTTCCATGGTGCTGGTCCGCGTTGGTTGTCGTTCCTCGCCCGGAACAGACCCGGGTAGAGAGAAAACGTGCGCGCGCGATTCTGTGACATCGGCCGCCGATACCGAAGCGTCTCGCATCCTTACGGGCGTATTGCGATGTTTGCGGTTTTCAATCCCGACGTCCCATGCTCGCTGATACCTTTCGCATCCACAACCGGATCAATCTCTACCTGCTCGCGGCGATCGCGCCGGAGTCGCTCGATGACGGAGCGACGATGAAGGGGCGGACCGTGGGCGAGACGTTCGCGCATCTTCACAACGTCCGCCTGATGTGGATCAAGGCCGCGGCGCCCGAGCTCCTCGACGGGCTCGAGAAGATCGAGCGCGAGCGCGCCCACGATCCGGCGCTCCTTGCGGAGGCGCTCGAGCGCTCGGGCGAGGCGATCGCGACGCTGCTCGACAACGCGGCGGCGGCGGGAGGCAGAGTCAAGGGATTCAAGCCGCACGCGACGGCGTTCCTCGGCTACCTCATCGCCCACGAGGCGCACCATCGCGGACAGATCGCGCTACGCCTGAAGGCCGCGGGCACGCCGCTCGACAGGAAAACGTCGTACGGGATGTGGGAGTGGGGGAGCCGCTAGCGGGCTGCGTCCTTTCGCGCGGGCCGTCGTCCATACGGACGACGAGCGTCTCACAGAACCCAACAGCGGTACCCGATGCACACGACGACCCAGATCTGGAACGAATACAACGCGAAGCTCCACGCCTTCATCGTCCGGCGTGTGAGCGATCGCTCGACGGCCGACGACATCCTTCAGGACGTCTTCCTGAAGACGCATCGGCGGTTGCACGAGCTCAAGGACGGAGCGAAGCTGCAGAGCTGGCTCTACCAGATCGCGCGCAACGCGATCATCGATCACTACCGCGAGCGGCGTCTGTCGACCGAGTCGCTCGAAGAGCTGCCTGCCGACGGACCGGACGCGAGCGATGCCGCGGTGCGCGAGCTGGCCGAGTGCCTGCGTCCGATGATCGAGCAACTGCCGGATCACTACCGCGACGCCCTGATTCTCGCCGACCTCGACGGCATGACCCAGCGAGAGATCGCCGAGCGTCACGGCATCTCGCTCTCCGGCTCGAAGTCGCGCGTGCAGCGAGCGCGCACGATGCTCCGCGATCAGCTCGACGCCTGCTGCCGCTTCGAGTTCGACCGGCGCGGCAGCGTCGTCGGCTACACACCGCACGCGTGCGCAGACGACTGCGAGAGCGACTGCTGAAATCTCTGCGTCCTTTTCGCGACCGCTCCGTCTCCGTTGGTGAGCATGGCACGACGCCATGCGCCATACACGACATCAACTCTCGAGAAACGAACGATGGAACAGTTGACGAGCGACGAGATCCGCACCGCGGTGCGTGAGAATTACGGGAAGGTGGCGGACAGCGGATGCGGCTGCGGGCCCTCGTGCTGCGAGCCGAGCGCGCCGCTGGACCTTGCGGCGCAGTCGAGGGCGCTGGGATATTCCGACGAGGAGATCGCGGCGGTTCCCGAGGGCGCGAACCTCGGGCTCGGCTGCGGCAACCCGCAGGCGATCGCCGCGATGAAGCCGGGCGAGACCGTGCTCGATCTCGGCAGCGGCGCCGGCTTCGACGCGTTCCTCGCGGCGACCGCGGTCGGCCCAACCGGTCGCGTGATCGGAGTGGACATGACCCCGTCGATGCTCGCGAAGGCGCGCGAGAACGCCGCGAAGTCCGGCCGCACGAACGTCGAGTTCCGACTCGGCGAGATCGAGCAGCTCCCGGTCGCCGACGCGACCGTCGATGTCATCATCTCCAACTGCGTCATCAACCTGTCGCCGGAGAAGGGGCGCGTCTTCAACGAGGCCTACCGCGTGCTTCGCGCGGGCGGGCGCCTGGCGATCTCCGACGTCGTCGCGACGGCCGAGCTGCCGGCGTCGATCAGGGGCGACCTGGCGCTGTACTCCGGCTGCGTCGCCGGCGCCTCGACGATCGACGAGCTCGAGGCGATGATGCACGCCGCCGGCTTCACCGACATCGTCATCGCGCCGAAGGACACCAGCCGCGAGTTCATCCGCGAATGGGCTCCCGGAACGAAGATCGAAGACTACGTGGTCTCGGCGACAATCGAGGCGAGGAAGAAGTAGCGATCGGATCCGGTGATCAGCAACGAAACGATGAGCGCGGGGGAAGGCCGATGGGCCTTCCCCCGCGCTCGGTTTGGGTCGACCCTGTCGACCGTCATAGCTGCTGGAGACAATTCGCAATACCTTGTCGCGTGCATCGGGCAGTGTGTCCCGATGCACCCAGGTGTCAAAGCATACCGCAGATCCCATTGAGGGGCGATCATGAGATTCGATAGGGCATGGATTCGCACGTCGGCCATGTGGCGCCTGAAGCGGCCTCTCGGCCGCCGGCTCTCCGTCGCGGTCCTACTCGGACTGGCTGCGTCTCTCCTGGTCGCTCCGGCCAACGCGCAGGTCGGTGAAATCCTCGCCAGCCCCGGTCCGGTCAAGCTGCGCCTGCTCTGGGCGCGCACGAGCACCGAGGCCGGGACCGGGATCGGAACCGGTCTGGCGGCGATTCCCGATATCGACGGTGATGGCCGCGACGAGGTGCTGATTGGCACACTCGTTCCACAGGAGCTGCGATTGTACCATGGAGAGAGTACCGGACTGCGGCTCGATGAGGAATGGCGACTCGTGGGCGAATTCGCATGGCGAGGCACTACCGCGAATCCGGACCTTTTCGGCGACGGGCGCCGGTTTGTCATGCTTGTTGGCGGCGCCAGTGAGCTTCATTTCTACCCGATCGACTCGGGCCGCATCGCAATGACGCCGACGATGATCTGGCCGGCGACGCGCGCTGATTCACCGGGAATACGAGGCGCTCTGAGCGACTTCGCGGTCGCCGATCTAAATGGCGACGGCGCTGACGAACTGATCGCCTTCATTGGGTTCATACGGGGCGCACCGGAGCCGCACCACTCGCAGGTCTGGATCTACCAGGGAGGCCCGAACTTCCAGCTCGATATGCCGACGACCGTTCTGCGGGAAACAATCGCGGAGTTCGGCTACTCGCCGAAAGGCGGCGTCGGGGACTTCGACGGTGACGGTCACGTCGATATCGGGATGCTACAGATACCGACGAAGAGCGGAGGGAACCATCTGATGTTCTGGTTCGGCGATGGACAACTTCCGGCGGACGGAGCGCACCCTGATCGCTCGGTCAATGTCGAGTACGGGTCGTGGCGCGCGGTCAATGTCGACGGCGACGGCGTAAGCGATATTCTCACGGATCAGTTTGTGTTCCACACTGCCAGCGGCAAGGACGCACGCATGCGGACGTTCGACGTGACGGACGCCGACCTGATGCTGTCTCAGAACCGCTATTTCCTGCAACACTTCGGTCCGATGAACAACCGCGCGGGTCGCTACGACATGGTCGGCACGACGGCATACGACGTCGTCAATGGCGGCCAGCTTCGCGCGTTTTCCGGTGGACCGAACGGACCCGACGCGACATACGATGCAGTGTTCTACGAGTCCGACCATGGATTCTTCGAAAGCCCAAGCGGCTATAATATGCCTGCGGGCGACGTCAACGGGGATGGCTGGTCAGATTTCCTCGCCGGCAATCCCAGATACTACGACGACACTGACCGCGGAGCCGTCATAGTTCTCGCCGGCGGTCCATACATCCCGGTCGACGACCCGTCGATGGGCGTGCGCGAGGTCGTCACCGGCGAGCGTCCGCGATCGGTGTACATCTGGCCGATGCCGGTCGGCGATGAATTGAACATCGCCTGGCGCGGCGACCTCGAACGCATGCCCGCGCGCTTCAAGGTCTTCGATGTCGGAGGTGGGCTGGTCGCCCGAGGTGCGGTCGATCCGTATGTCGGCTCGGCGCACTGGCGCTGCGGCGATGCTCCGCCGGGCGCGTATGTGCTCCGCGTGCTCGACGAAGACGGCGGGCTGCTTGGAACGGCGTCGTTCGTCAAGCGATCGATCCCCCCACTCTGAATCCTGCCGGCACCGCAGAGCGAGACGCGAGTCGCCGTCGGCGGCCTACCCCGACTCGTACAACGTGATCGCCGACGTCTTGACGATGATGAACAGCTCGGTGCCCGGCGCGCTGTGAAGCTCGGCGACCGCCTCGGCGGTGACCTCGGCGACGATCGGCGGCGCGTCGCCGGCGAGGCGCGCGGTGATCAGACGCAGAGCCCCGACCGCCTCGACGCTCTCGACGCGCGCGGCGATGATGTTGCGCGCCGACAGCAGCCGCGGGCGCTCGAGCGCGAGCGTGATCTCGGCCGCGGGAATGCTGAGCATGACGTGCGATCCCGGCGCGACGCTCGCGCGCGGCACCGTCATCGTCGGCCCGTCGTCGGCGCTTCCAACGCGCACAATGCTCGTCTCGTCGCGGTTGTCGACGATGACCGCGGGCACGACATTCTCGAAGCCCTCCGCCTCCGCCAGCGGGAAGACCTCCGGCCGCGTCAGCACGGCGCGTGGCTCCCCGCGCGCGATCACCCGACCTTCGCGCAGCACGACGAGGTCCTCGCAGAGCGCCATCACCTCGACGGGATTATGCGACACGACGAGCATCGGCAGGGCGAACTCGCGCTGCATGCGGTAGAGGAACGGCAGCACCTTGCGGCGCAGCGCGACGTCGAGCGCGGCGAGCGGCTCGTCCAGGAGCATGAGGTCGGGTCCGGAGCAGAGCGCGCGCGCGAGCGCGACGCGCTGGCGCTCACCGCCGGAGAGGGTCGTCGCGCGCTGATCGAGCAGGCGCTCGATGTCGAGCACGCGCACGGCGGCGGCGAAGATCCCGTCGAAGTCGTGGCCGGTCGCGATCGCGCGGGCGCGGCCGGCGCGCAGGTTCTCGCGCACGTCGAGGTGCGGAAACAGCAGCGAGTCCTGCGGTACGTAGCCGATGCCGCGCCGCTCGGGCGCGAGCCAGACGCGCCGTTCGGTGTCGAGCCAGTCGACGTCGCCGAAGCGCACGACGCCTCGCGCGCCGCGGCGCAGCCCCGCGACGGTCTCGAGCAGCGACGTCTTGCCGGAGCCGCTGACGCCGAAGATGCCGGTGACGCGATGGGTCGTGGCGATGTCGATCTCGAGCGCGAAGCGATCGAGTGGCAGCGCGATGTCGATGGAGAGGATGGGCTGGGACATCAGACCGGCATCCTCCGTCGACCGAGCACGGTCGTGATCCACATGACGACGAACGCGACGCCGAGCAGCACGAGCGCCGAGCGATTGGCCGCGGCGTAGTTCATCGATTGCACGTTGTCGTAGATCGCGATCGACAGCGTGCGCGTCGTGCCGGGAATGTTGCCGCCGACCATGAGCACCACGCCGAACTCACCGAGCGTGTGCGCGAACGTCAGCACCAGCGACGCGAGCAGTCCCTGCCAGCTCAGCGGCAGCGTCACGGTGAAGAACGTCTTGAGCCGTCCGTTGCCGAGCGTCCGCGACATGTCGATGAGCCGGCGATCGACGCTCTCGAAGCCGGCGACGAGCGGGCGCACCGCGAACGGGACGTTGAAGATGATCGAGGCGATGAGGATGCCGCCGAAGCTGAACGGAAGCATCCCGCCGGTGAGCTCGTGATAGACGGCGCCGAACGGACCGTTCGGTCCCATCGCCATCAGCAGGTAGAACCCGACGACCGTTGGCGGCAGCACCAGCGGCAGCGCGATGATCGCCTCGAGCACGGTCTTGCCGCGCCACTTCGTCATGGCGATCCAGTGCGCCAGCGGAACGGCGAACAGGAAGAGGATGCCCGCGGTCGAGAGCGCGAGCCGGGTCGTCAGCGCTATTGCGTCCCAGTCCACTGGCTACTCGCCGGGAATGATGAATCCGTACGAGCGCAGCACCCGACGGCCGTCGGCTCCGCTCATGTACGCGACGAGCTTCGCGGCCGCCTCGGGTTCGTGCGCGCGCGAGAGAATGATCCCGCCCTGCTCGAGCCGCGGATACGCGTCGAGCGGTACCGGCCAGTACGTCCCCTTGTCGCGCATCGACGGCGCCATCGCCAGCGACAGCGCGATGATGCCGACGTCCGCCGCGCCCGACTCGATGAACTGCGCGGTCTGCGCGATGTTCTCCCCGAGGACGAGCCGATCCTTCACCGCATCGTAGACCCCGAGCGACTTCATCGCGGCCTCGGCGGCGCGTCCGTACGGCGCGTGCTCGGGATTGGCGATGGCGATCTTCCCGATCTCCGGCGAGCGCAGCGCCTCGATCCCCTTCCCCTTGACGTCGACGCCCGAACCGGACGGCGCCCAGAGCACGATCTGTCCATCGGCGTAGTGAAAGAGCGAGCTGCTGTCGGCATGTCCGGCCGCCGCGAGCTTGCGCGGGTACACGATATCGGCCGAGAGAAAGACATCGAACGGAGCGCCGTTCGACAACTGCGAGAAGAAGTTCCCCGATGAGCCGTACGAGACCTTCACCTCGATCGAGGGATCGACCGTCCTGAACGCCGCGACGATCTCGTCGAGCGCGAACTTCAGGTCCGACGCCGCGGCGACCGTGACGTGGCGCGTCGCGGCGGTATCCGGAGACGTCGTCGCTGCGCCATCGGCGGCGTCGCGTGCGTCACCGCCGCAGCCGACGATGATGGTCGACAGGAGAACGAGAGCCGCGCAGCCGAGAAACAGCCGGGCGAGACGAGCGAGAATGCTATGGATCATCGGCATGTCGTCGGTTCAGAAATCGAGCTGCGCCATCAGGTACGCCCAGTAGACGGGATCAATCCCGAAGCGGGATTCGAGCAGCGGTCCCGGAAGGAAAACGCCTCCGCCGCCGGCGACCTCGAGCGCCGGATTCGCGCGCCACGAGCCGATCAGGTCGAGCTCGGCGCCGAACGTGCCCGCGCCGCGCTGCGGAGCGAGCCGGTGCGCTTCGAGCAACAGCCGCATGCCCTTGACGGGCGCGACCGATGCACCAACGGCGACATCGACGAGGCCGGCCGTCCCGCCGATGGATTCCGGCACGATGTCCATCTGCCCGTAGACGCGATGGTTCGTTCCGAACAGCGTGTTGAAATTCTCCGTGCGGTCGTCGTCGGAAGAGCCATCGCCGGAGAGCGCCGTGACGAGTCCGAAGACACGGGTCCTCGTCGCGCTGTCGACGATCGCTGCGAGGGTCGCGCTCGCCATGAACGCGCCGATCGCCCTTCGTGCGCTCGAGTCCGTCGTTGCGGCGCGGCCGGCCTGCAGTGCGCCCTCGAGCTCGACCTCGACGGTGCCCGCGCTCGCGCGCAGCCACGTGCCGGCGGTGTAGCGCTCGAGGACCGCGTGCCCGGTATCCTCGCCGCGCCGCACGTGCGTCGTGTTGTCGTCGCGCAGGCCGAAGAGATCGACCGCGAGACCGGACGAGGGCTTCCACGTGCTCCAGACGCCGTAGAGATTCTTCGATGCAATCGGTCCCGGATTCGGCGCGGTCAGTCGCGCGGCGAACAGGTCGACGCTGGCGCGATCGACGTGCAGCGTCGCGCGCGCGGCATCGAACGCGCGGCCGGTGTTGCTCCAGTTCGAGACGCCGATGAGCCGCTCGTTGGCGAATGACATCTCCTGTCGTCCGACGCGCAGGCTCACGGGCACGCCGCCGACGCTGTCGATCGCGGCCCACGCCTGGTGCATGTCGAGCTGCTCGGCGTCGGCGTCGCTGGTGCCCCGGCCGGACGTCGGATCGCTCTGGCCCCAGTAGCGCGCATCCTGGATCTCGACGACCGCGGTGATGCCCGCGAGCGGACGCGCCGTCGCGCGCAGCCGTGATCGAAGCAGGTGCACGAGCACGCCGTCATCGGCCAGCACGCCGCGATGGTCGATCTCGCTGCGCACGCGCACCTGTCCGTTGATCGTCACGACCCGAGCCGAATCGGCGGACCCGGACCGCGACGAATTCTGCGCGGCAAGCGGAGCCGCGACGACCATCGCAGCGAGCGCGAGCAGGCGAGCGGTACTGCGCAGGTATCTGGTGTGCGGTTCGATCATGAGCGTGTTGTGATCGATGCCAGGGACGGCGCGACGACGCCTGCCGCGACGCGATCCTCGCGACGGGCCGAATCCTATCTACTCCATCGCGGCGCGCGACATCGCCCGCCGCGCGATGGCGAACAGCACCGTGCCGAGCAGCGCGAGCGGCACGAGCAGCGCTGCCGCGTCGGGGATGCGCGCCAGCAGCAGCGCCTCGCGCAGTGCGCTGGCGACCAGCGACAGGGGATTCCAGCGCGCCACGGTCTCGAGCCAGTCGGGCATCTGCCGCGGCGGCACCAGGGCGGTGCTCGTGAACAGCAGCGGCATGTTCGAGACGTGAACGAAGACGGCCATCGCCTCCTGCGACTTCGCACTCAATGCGATCGAGCACGAGAGCGCCGACCACGCGAACGCGAAGACGGCGAGTCCCGCCAGCGCGAGAACGGTCCCTGGGACGCTCGGGCTCAGCCGCGCTCCGAGCGCGAGACCGAGCAGCGCCACGACGGCCGCCTGCGCCAGCAGGCGCACGACGTCGGCGCCGATCATGCCGGCGAGCATCCAGCCGGGATGAGCCGATGCGCGCACCAGACGCTGGACGAATCCCGTCTGCAGATCGCGCACGAGGTTGATTCCCGCCTGCGACGCGCCGAAGAGCACGGTCATGCAGCAGACACCGGGTAACAGCACGTCGAAGTATCGCAGCCCGACATACTCCGGACCGAGCTGCGCGATCCTGTCGAAGAGAAATCCGAACGTCAGCAGCCACAGCAGCGGCTGCACGAACGAGAAGCTCAGCGGCACCGGCCGGCGCAGCGTCTTGCGCCAGTTGCGCAGCGCCGTCTCGCGCACGATATGCAGGGCCGTCGCGGTCATGACGCACCTCGCGGGCCGCCGCGATTGGAGCCACGACCTCCGCCAGTGCCGGAGCCACGACCTGATCGGCCCGCGACCCGCGAATCATCCGACGCATCCCGGTCAGCCGCGACGACGGCGCCCGTGAGCTCGAAGAACGCACTCGAGAGGTCGGGAGGATGCTGCTCGAAGCGAGACACCGCGATCTCGAGCGCGCGCAACGCATCGAGTGCGGGCTCGGGTCCGTGGAGGGGAACGCTGCGCGTGATCGTGATGACCGCGCCGTGAATCTCGACGCGAACTCCGCCACCGGCGCCGCTCGCACCACCGGCGCGCTCGAGTGCGTCGCGCAGCGAGGCGGGATCGTGCGGAATGCGCGCGAGCTCGATGGTCGTGCGCGCGCGGCCGTGTGACGCGACGAGGGCGGAGGGCGCGTCGTCGGCAACGATGCGCCCGGCGCTCAGCAGCACGATGCGGTCGCAGTGCGCCTGGACGTCGGCCAGGTCGTGCGTGACGACGAGCAGCGTGTGTCCTCCGTCGCGCCACGCGACCAGCCGGCGCCAGAGCGCGGCGCGGCCGGAGGGATCGAGACTCGACGTCGGCTCGTCGAGCAGCAGCAGCGCGGGCGCGTGCATCGTCTCGATGGCCAGGTGCAGCCGCTGGCGCTGTCCGCCCGAGTAGCCTGCGACGCGCCGCTCGACGAACGATCCGAGCTCGAGCTCCTCGACGATCGCCGCGATGCGTCGCGTTCGCTCGCCATGGGGAAGTCCCCGCAGCGCGTAGAACAACCGCAGCGTCTCGGCGCCGGTGATCTCGCCGTCGAGCGCGAGATCCTGTCCGACGTATCCCGTCATCGTCCGAAAGGCCGCGTCGCTCGTGCGTGGCGTCGCGCCGAAGACATCAACCGTTCCCGCGTCGGGAGCGATCACGCCCGCGACGATGCGCAGCATCGTGCTCTTGCCGGAGCCGTTGGCTCCGGCAAGAGCGACGAGCCGTGCGGGCTCGATGGCGCAGTCGATGCCGTCGAGCGCGTGCACGCCGGCGAAGCTGCGCCGGACGCCGGCCAGCCGAACCGCCGGCGCGACGTCAATCGGCGTAGACGATCGTTCCGACATGCTCGCCGGCGACCGCCGCGGCGATGCGCTCGGGGTCGCGTCCGTTGACGAGCTGGAACTGCTTGACGAGTCGTGCATTGGTCAGGAGATCCGGAAGAACCTCGTCGAAGGGGAGGGTCTTGAGGTTGCGGCGCTTGAGCTCCTTCGCGCCGATCGAATCGATGAACGACGCGTTGCCGTTGAGCTTGGGATCCTCGGTGTACAGGCCGTCGACGTCCTTGACGAACGTGACGGTCTTGGTGCCGAAGCACTCGCCGAGGATGAAGCAGCCGGCGTCGGTGCGATGCGGCGGGATGCGTCCGACTCCGGGAGGATGCTCCCAGAGCGAGTACGGCGGCACGCCGTTGAAGATGACGCCCGGCGCCGAGTGGATGAACAGCGGAAGCAGGTGGCCGAAGATCTCCGGCGGGATCGCGACGACACCGTACTGCGACAGCAGCGTGCCGAGGATGTGCGCGTTGCCGAGCGCGTCGGCGACGGACACCTGCGCGAGCACGCCGACGGGCAGCCCGAGGTCGATGCCGATCGACCAGACGTGTCGGCTGCGGACGCCGCCGCCGACGCCGAGGATGAGCTTCTCGCTCTCGAGCAGCCGCGCGAGCACGTCGACGACCGGATAGGTGAGCGCCTTGCCCTGATCGATGATCGAGCGGCCGCCGATCTTGATGATGTGCGCATTCGGAAGCATGCGCACGACCGGCGACTCAGTACGCGCCATCACCTGCTTATCAAGCAGGCTCTCGCGCATCAACATCGAATTGACATGATGCCGCGAATCAACAGGTATATCAGCCATGAAAGTAAAGCCAGTTGCGAATGAGAATTCCCAGTCCCTTAGTCCCTATCCGTCAATCCGCCGAAATAATCGTCCCCACTTCTTCGCCTTCTAGCGCCCGCGTGAGGTTTCCGGGAACGAGCCCGTTGATGATCTGGATCGACCGGCGGCTCTCGGCGTTCTCCATGAGATCGAGCACGGCGCGCTCGACGACGACATCGTCGAGGTCCATCTCACGAAGCTCGCCGAGCGTGATCTTCGGGATGAACTTCGCGTGCTTCTCCTTCTTCGGATCGGCCGTGTACAGTCCGTCCTCGTCCTTGACGTAGATCATCGAGCGCGTGCCGAAGACCTCGCTGATGAGGTAGCAGCCGGTGTCGGTGCGATGCGGTGGGATGCGTCCGATCTCGGGGTTCTTCTGCCAGAAGGTGTACGGCGGCATGCCGAAGAAGACGACCGCGCCGCGCTCGGCGAGGTACAGCGGAAGCTGTGGGAACTGCACCGGCTCGATGAACGGGATGCCGTGCTTCGCCAGCAGGTAGTGCAGCATGCGCGCGTTCTGCATGCTCACGAACGTGCCGAGCACGCTGAGCACGCCGGTCGGCATGCCGAGGTCGATCCCGACGCTGTATGCGTGGCGCGCGCGCGTGCCGGCGCCGGTGCCGATGATCATCTTGTGCCGGCCGAGATTCGCGACGATCTCATCGATGATCGGGAACACCGCGCTGCGGCCGCGATCGATGAAGCTCTGTCCGCCGATCTTCACGACGTTGGCGTTGGGGAGAATCTGCAGGACCGGATGCTCGTTGGTGCGCGCGAGCAGCTCGAGATCGGTGATGTTACCGTCGACGAGCGCGCGACCGAGGTCGGTCAGGACTTCGTTCTGCATGGACATATTGGTTGAATGTGCTGGGACCGAAACAGGGGCGAGGTTCTGCGCGCAGGGGGAGGGCGGCAAGACTCGCAATTTAGTCACTGATGTCGCGTTCGGATCGCATGGAGCTCGAATAATTCCTCCTGTACGATCTCCAGGTCGATGTCGCCGTAGCGCCCGCGCGCCCATCGCTCGACCTCGTCGAGGACCGCGCTCTTGACGTCGTCGGGCAGCACGAGAGCGCCGAGCCCTTCCTTGCCGCGCCACGACGCGATCGATTCCGCCGGAGAGTGCACGGTCAGCCACCGCGAGGCGACGCTCGGCTCGGCTGCGAACGCGCCGCGCGCGACGAGCGCTTCGAACACGCGCGCGGTGTGGTCGTCGTGACTGCGCGCGTCGAAGCCGTGCTCGCGCAGGGTTCGTCGCATCTGCCGTCGCATCTCGGACTTCACGGAGTCTTTGGGACGCCGCACCTTCCCGACGATGAGCGATCCTCCGGGGCGAAGCACGCGCTCGAGCTCCGCGACGACGTGCTCCGCGGCCATGTGGTGCAGCGCGCGGGCGCAGAAGACCAGGTCGATCGAGCGATCGTCGGCCGGCCAGCGCTCGTTGCCGTCGGCGACGACGAGCCGCGCGCGCAGTCCAGCCTGCTCGACCTTCGCGCGGACGACCGCCAGCATCTCCGGCGAGCGATCGAAGCCGGTGTACTCGACCGCGTCCTCGAGCAGGTGGATCGTGATCAGACCGGTGCCGACGCCGGGCTCGAGCACGGTGGTGCCGGGCGTCAGAGGGACGATCGTTTCGATCATCATGGCGACGTCGAGGGCGGCTTCCTCGGGGATGCCGGCGCGGTCGTCGTAGTTGGGGGCCTGGTCGTTGTAGAGCATCAAGGAGACCTCACCCCCCGGCCCCCTCTCCGAATTCGGAGAGGGGGAGCGGAGGTGTCGCGGTTGTTGTCGGGAGCGCTTTTGCTGCGCCGCAGCTGCGCTGCGGCGGGCGCTGCATGCGGCGGCGCTGCGCGAGGCGGGGAAGATAGAGGTTCGCGTTTGATGGTGGGGTGGTTGTGCGGCGTTGTGAATGCGGCATGCGGCGCTTGCGGGGTCGTTGCGTCGTGCGCCCGGGACGTCTAGTTTGTCTGCGATCCTTCCTTCCAGTTATCGATCCGTTCGATGAGTGTTCGACTCGCCTTAGCCGGCGCGTGCCTGATGGCGTGCGTCGCGATGTCTCTGTCCGCCCAGACGGTTTCGAAGCCGCGGAGCGCATCGTCTCCTGGCGCATCGTCGCGGGGCGCGTCGTCGCGGAGTGCGGCGGCGCCGGCGGTGCGGTTCGATCGCGCGGCGCTTGCGATTCCGTATACGACGTTCGTGCTCGACAACGGGCTGACGCTCATCGTGCACGAGGACCACAGCTCGCCGATCGTGTCGGTGAACACGTGGTATCACGTCGGCTCGCGCAACGAGCGGCGCGGGCGCACGGGCTTCGCGCATCTGTTCGAGCACTTCTTCTTCAACGGCTCGGAGCATTATCCGCACGGCTTCCGCGAGGCGATGGATGACCTCGGCGCGAGCAATCGCAACGGCACCACCAACAAGGACCGCACGAACTTCTACGAGGATGTTCCCGTCGGCGCCCTCGAGCGCACGCTGTACCTCGAGGCCGATCGCATGGGATTCCTCGCGGCGACGCTGTCGGAGGCGATGCTCGAGCGCGAGCGCGGCGTCGTCAAGAACGAGATGCGCCAGGGGGAGAATCGTCCGTACGGGCGTGTCGGCCGCGAGATGGATGCGCTGATGTATCCCCACGCGCATCCGTATTCCTGGTCGACGATCGGAAGCATCGAGGATCTCGAAGCCGCGCGGATCGACGACATCAGGGAGTGGTACCGCAGCTACTACGGTCCCAACAACGCGGTGCTGACGCTTGCGGGCGACATCACGCCGGAGCGTGCGCTGGAGCTCGTCCGCAGGTACTTCGGAGACATCCCGCCGGGTCCGCCGCTGTCGCGTCTGGACCAGTGGGTGCCGCGCTTCGATCGGAACATCCGCCAGCGCATGGCCGACCGCGTTCCGCAGGCGCGCATCGTTCGCGCCTACCACGTGCCCGGCTGGGGCGACGACGATCTGGGACGCCTGACGCTGTTCGCCAGCGTGCTGTCGGGCTCGAAAAGCGCGCCGCTCGATCGCCGGCTCGTCCACGAGATGGGGCTTGCGACCGCGGTCACCGCCAGCGTCTCCGATGGAGAGATCGCGGGACTTTTCCGCATCAGCGCGACCGTGCGCGAGGGCGTCGATCCCGATATCGTCGAGCGTGAGATCGATGCCGTCGTCTCGGCGCTCATCGACGCGGGACCGACGCCCGTCGAGCTCGCGCGCGCGCAGAGCCGGATCATCGCCGGCGTCGTCCGCGGCAACGAGAAGCTCGCGTCGCGCTCGAACATCCTCAACGAGAGCATGACGTTCGGCGGATCTCCCGACGCGTGGCTCGACGACCTCGAGGTCATCGCGCGCAGCACGCCCGCGGACGTGCGGACCGCGGCGCGGCGATGGATCGGCGAGGCGCACCACGCGACGATGCTCGTCGTGCCGCACGGCGAGCGCCGCGCGGCCGAGCGGCTCGTCGATCGATCGCAGCTACCCACCATCGGCGAGCCTTCCGAGGGACGCTTCCCGCCGGTGCAGCGCGCGCGCCTGGGCAACGGACTCGAGGTGATGCTGCTGGAGCGCCACTCGACGCCGATGGTCCGCATGGCGCTCGCGGTCGGCGCGGGCTCGGCGAGCGATCCGGCGTCGCGTACAGGCATCGCCTCGCTGGCGCTCGAGCTGCTCGACGAGGGCACCGCGACGCGCAGCTCGTTCGCGATCACCGATGAGCTCGCCGCGCTCGGAGCCGAGATCACGAGCGCGAGCGGTCTCGACGTCTCGACCGTGCGCCTGGGCACGCTCAGTGCGAGCCTGCCGCGCGCGCTCGAGCTCTACGCGGAGATCATCCGCGCGCCGTCGTTCCCCGAGGCGGAGCTCGAGCTGCAGAAGCGACGGACGATCGCGGCGATCGAGCAGCAGCGCGCCGATCCGACCTCCGCGGCCATGCGCCTGCTGCCGGGGCTCGTCTACGGTCCGAGCCATCCCTATGGACAGCCCGCCGGCGGCATCGGCTACGAGTCGACCGTCGGGGCGCTCACGCGCGAGCACCTTCGCGAGTGGCACCGCGAGCGCTTCCGTCCGAACAACGCGACGCTCGTCGTCACCGGCGACGTGACGATGGCCGCGCTCGTGCCGATGCTCGAGCGCGTCTTCGGCGACTGGCAGAGCGGCGATGCGCCCGTCGTCCCGATCGGGCCGGCAGCCGGAACGGCACGCGGCAGGATCTTCCTGATCGATCGTCCCGGAGCTCCCCAGTCGGTGATCGTCGCCGCGCACGCGACCGATCCGATCGGCGCCGACGACGACATCGCGCTCGAGATCGCGATGCGCACGTTCGGCGGCATTGCGACGTCGCGGCTCAACCGCAATCTCCGCCTCGAGAAACACTGGAGCTACGGCGCGTTCGGCGGCGTGCGCGCGACGCGGGGACCGCGGATGTTCTCGGTCGTCGCGCCGGTGCAAACCGACAGGACGAAGGAGGCGATGGCCGAGGTCGCGCGCGAGATCGCAGCGATCGCGGGCGAGCGGCCGATCGTCGGCGAGGAGCTCGCCAGCACGATGCGCAACGTCACGCTGCGCCTGCCCGCGCGCTTCGAGACGCTCGCCGACCTCGAGCGCGCCGGACTCGAGCTGGTACTGTTCGGGCTGCCCGATGACTACTGGTCGGGCTATCCGGAGAAGGTCCGTGCGATCGGCGCGCCGGCGCTCGATGCCGCCGCGCGCCGGCACGTGCGTCCGTCGGAGCTCGTCTGGGTCGTCGTCGGCGATCGCGCGACGATCGAACAGGGCGTGCGCGAGCTCGGGCTCGGGGCCGTCGAGATCGTCGGCGAGGTTCCGTAGGGCGACGGGCATGGAGAATCCACCGCGCGTGACGAGATTGGATCTTCGGATCGTTCAACGACCAATGCAATCCCTCCCATGAACGCGTTCATCATTCTGGCCGCCGCGCTGCTCGTCATCGGCTGCGCCGGCCCCAAACAGGACTCGTCGGCCGGCGCCGCCTCCAACGGTGCGACCACGAGTCAGCCATCGGCATCGAAGCCCGTCTACGTCGACGTGCGCACGGCCGAGGAGTACGCCTCCGGTCATGTCGCCGGCGCGATCCACATCCCGTACGACGAGATGCCCGCTCGCTGGCAGGAGCTCGAGCCCTACCGTGACTCGAGCCTCGTCCTCTACTGCCGCAGCGGCCGTCGCTCCGGCATCGCGATCGATGTTCTCGAGGAGAAGGGGTTCAAGAAGCTGGAGAACGGCGGCGGCATCGACGACCTTCGGAGCCAGGGCGTCGCCGTCGAGTAGGGCACGGCCGGCTCGCACTCATTCGCAACGACACAGCATCACACTCGCATGGCTAAGCCCGTCGACTTCGACGCGACCTTCGCGCGCCTTCGCACGATCCTCGAGCCGCACGCCAGCCGGCTGGTCGTCGTGCACGACACGCCCGACAACTACTACCTCGACACCCGGCACGTGATGCCCAACGGCCAGCCGCTGTTCTTCGGCGGCGTGCGCCGCGGCAGGAACTACGTGAGCCTGTACCTGATGCCGGTCTACGTGAAGCCCGAACTGCTCGACGGCATCTCGCCCGAGCTCCGCAAGCGGATGCAGGGGAAGTCGTGCTTCAACTTCAAGGCCCTCGACGACGAGCGGGCCGCCGAGCTCGAGCAACTCGCGGCGGCGGGGATGGAGGTGTATGAGCGAGAGGGGTACGTCGGCTCTTAACCGCGAGAACGCGATCACGTCATCCTCACGGAGCGAAGCGAGTGGGGATCTTTCTTCCGCGGTAGCGGTACCGGCCGGCACGGCTACCGCCGAAGACGGATCCCCACTCGCTTCGCTCGTGAGGATGACGGGCGCGGCCCGAATGAGGAGGGGAGGAGCAAGCCCAGCAATAAGATTCTCCCGTGCCTACCCATCCAACTGTATCATCCCGTATCTTTGCGCCGCTCCGGGGGTTTATCATCCGCCGGGCATTCCCAGGTGAAGCAGGCTCCGACACTATGGCCAATACCAGCACGATCGAAACACTGACTGCGCCGCCGCTCGAAGCGACCGGGCCGGCAAACGAACCCTGGCTCGGCGAGCTCGAGTCCGACATCGCCGCCGAGCAGCAGCGGGCCGCCGCGGCCAACGCCCTGCGTCTGATCAACGAGCCGGTGTACACGCACGTGACGTGGCGGGTGAAGCCGGGCCGCCACGCGGAGTTCATCGCCGCCTGGAACGTGCTCGGCGATCTCTTCGCGAAGCTTCCGCAGCCGCCGATCGAGGTCACGCTGATCCGTCGCGCCGACGACGAGAGCGTCTTTCATTCGATCGGATCGTGGCGATCGCTCGCCGATGCGCAGGCCGTCAGCGACAGCGCCGCGGCGATCGATGCGGTCGCGCGGCTCTCCGAGCTCTGCAGCGAAGGCGAGCCGGCGGTCTACGAGGTGGTACGCCGCGTGACGCCCCAGTGACGACGCAGCAGGACGACGCATGAGCCGACATCCGCTGGTAGGCTGCGCCGGGTGGAACATTCCCCGCGACGAGCGGGCGCGCTTTCCCGAGGAGGGATCGCACCTCGAGCGCTATGCCGCGCGCTTCACCGCCGTCGAGATCAACTCCTCGTTCTATCGTCCGCACCGCCGCACGACGTACGCCCGATGGGGCGAGTCGGTGCCGGAGGGATTCCGTTTCTCGGTCAAGATGCCGAAGGCGATCACGCACGAGCAGAAGCTCCGCGGCGTCGAGTCGCTGCTCGATCCGTTCCTCGAGGAGTGCACCGGCCTGGGCGCGAAGCTCGGCTGTCTCCTGGTGCAGCTCGCGCCGAGCTTCGTCTTCGATCTCGAGGTCGTCGGCGAGTTCTTCGAGATGCTCCGCGAGCGCACCGACGTCACGGTGGCCTGCGAGCCGCGCCATCGCTCGTGGAGCGCGATGGGCGCCGACGACCTGCTGACGACGCTGCGGATCGCGCGCGTGATGGCCGATCCCCTGCGCGTGCCGGGGGCCGAGGATCCGGGGGGATGGACGGGAACGATCTACTACCGGCTGCACGGCTCGCCGCGCACCTACTGGTCGTCGTACGACGACGAGTTCCTCGAGACGATGGCGCACCGGATCGAGGAGGATCTCGCCGACGATCGCGACGTCTGGTGCATCTTTGACAATACCGCGCAGGGAGCGGCGACGACGAACGGCCTCTGGCTGCTCGATCGCCTCGCGCACGGCGCGTCAGAGTAGACCCTGCGCATCTCACCCGAACGAGCGACCTCATGCAGATCACACACCCGGCGGCCGACCCCCGCTATCCGATCGGACGCATCGAGTTTCCCCACGAGCCGCTGACCGCCGAGCGGCGCGAAGAGCTCATCGAGCGCATCGCGGAGACTCCGCGCCTGTTGCGCGAAGCGGTCGCCGGCCTCGACGACGCGCAGCTCGACACGCCGTACCGCGACGGAGGCTGGACGGTGCGCCAGCTCGTGCATCACATCCCCGACAGTCACATCAACAGCTACACGCGCTTCCGCCTGGCGTTGACCGAGGACACGCCGACGATCAAGCCGTACGACGAGGCGGCATGGGCGAAGCTGCCCGACACCGCGATGCCCATCGAAGCGTCGCTCGAGTTGCTCGAGGCGCTGCACCGGCGCTGGGTCGTGCTGCTCCGCGCGCTCGACGACGATCAATGGCACCGCGCGCTGAAGCACCCGGAGATGGGGCCACAGACACTCGAGCGGCTGCTGATCATCTACGCGTGGCACGGACCGCACCACATCGCGCACATCACGGCGCTGCGCGATCGCATGGGTTGGTAGCGATCGCGAGGGCGGCCGGCGCCACGTCCGGTTCGCCGAAGAGCGCGCGCTAGCTTCGTCGGCACAACCCGTCGCACACACATCGAGGATGATCATGTCCGTCAATCCGATTCCCGAAGGCTATTCCACGGTCACGCCGTTCCTGCTCGTCGACGACGCGGCGGGGCTGCTCGACTACCTGCAGGCGGCCTTTGACGCCGAGGTGCTCGAGCGTATGGCGGCTCCCGACGGCACGGTGATGCACGCGCTGGCGCGCATCGGCGATTCGCGCGTGATGATCGGTGGCGCAACGCCGCAGTGGCCGGCACTGGCGTCGAGCTTCTACCTGTACGTCGAGGATTGCGATGCCACCTACGCGCAGGCGATCGCCGCCGGCGGCACCTCGCTGCGCGAGCCGACGACCGAGTTCTACGGCGACCGCAGCTCGGGCGTGAAGGATGCCAGCGGCAACCAGTGGTGGATCGCGACGCACGTCGAGGACGTCTCGCCCGAGGAGATGGAGCGACGCAACGCCGAGCGCATGGCCAAGGCCGCGGACGAGGCGAGCGCATGAGTGCGAGCGAGAACGCGAGTCAGCACGCGGGCGAGAACGAGAGCGGTCACGCCGTTCCGTCCGCGTCGACGGCGCTCCTCGGACTGCGCACGGCGATCTACAACGTGACCGATCTCGACGCCGCGCGCGCGTGGTATGCGGGCGTGCTCGGCATCGAGCCGTATTTCAGCGAGCCGTTCTACGTCGGCTTCGACGTCTGCGGCTACGAGCTCGGCCTGCTTCCCGACGGCAACGGAACCGGCCGGGGCGGTGTGACGGCATACTGGGGCGTCGCCGATGCCGAAGCGGCGCTCGCCCGGCTCCTCGACCTGGGCGCCACCGGCGACACCGCGGTGCAGGATGTCGGCGGCGGCATCAGGACCGCGAGCGTGCTCGATCCCTGGGGAAACGTGTTCGGCATCATCGAGAATCCACACTTCAAACTGCCATGACACAACGACTGCTGCTTGCCCTGGCGATCGTCTCGATCGCCGCATCGCTCTGGCTCGGCTGGATCGACTACGAGACGCGGACGATTGGCGATCTCTTCGCGCTGCAGAACATCCCGGCACTCGCGATCTTCGCCGCGATCATCTTCTCGATGCTCGTCGTCACCTCGCTCGG
The DNA here is from genome assembly GCA_035539855.1 of Kapaibacterium sp. (SeqCode). GTDB lineage: Bacteria > Bacteroidota > Ignavibacteria > OLB7 > OLB7 > DATLHO01. Next base: position 92,533 of record DATLHO010000169.1, read on the forward strand.
ACTGATCGGCACCGTGCGTGCGGTGCGTTCCCGCCGGGGTGAGCGCGAGGGCTCCTAGGCTCCGCGCCACATCGGCTCCATCGAACACACGAGGCAGCGTCATGCGCATCGGAATCATCGGCGCCGGCATGATCGGCGGCACGCTCGGCGCGCTCCTGGCGCGCGCCGGACACGACGTCGCGCTCAGTAACTCGCGCGGCGCCGACTCGCTGCGCGAGGCCGTCGACCGGATCGGCAACGGAGTTCGCGCGATGTCGGTCGACGAAGCGGCGACGTGGGGAGACGTCGTCGTGCTCGCGGTGCCCTGGCGCAAGCCCGAGGCGCTTCCGCCGGCCGAGCTCGTCGCCGGCAAGATCGTCGTCGACGCGATGAACCCGTATCGCGAGGGCGGCGGACTGCACGACCTCGGCACGTCGAGCTCGAGTGAGGAGACCGCGAAAAGGCTTCCCGGCGCACGCGTGGTCAAGGCGTTCAACACGATCTACCACAAGCACCTCGAGGCCAACGGGACGCCGGACCTGCCGGTCGATGATCGGCACGCGGTCTTCGTCGCCGGCGATGACGACGAGGCCAAGCGCGTCGTCTCCGAGCTCATCGAGCAGATCGGCTTCGCGCCGGTCGACACCGGGTCGCTGCGCGACGGCGGCCGCCGTCAGCAGCCCGGCACGTCGATCTACAACATGCCGATGCGGGGACGCGAGGCGCGCGACATCATCGAGCACATGCTCGCCGCCGCCCGCTCGAACGCATCGCGATCGTAGCAACCACTGACGGTCCCGCCGGCGCGCCGTATGTTTGTGCGGCCGCGTCGTCCCGTGCGGTGATGCGTCCACGTTCGGTCGCGTCGCCCGGTGCGGCATCACCAGTACTTCGAGCTCCAGAGCTCCGCCCGTCTCCATGCGCTTCACACTGCTCTCCCTGATCGCCGGAATCATCATTGCCGGCTGCGGCACGAACGACCGGACCGCCGAGACCGCCGCCGATGGTCCGAAGGATCACATCGTCTACGCCGACGCCAACGACACGACGATGAACCGTGCGATCGACAAGGCCCGCGCGTCGATCGGCGACTTCGAGGCCGTCCTCAAGAACCACGACTCGACGCAGTTCAACTTCGCGGTCAAGGTCGCCCTGCCGCATCCCGGCGGCACCGAGCACATCTGGCTGGCGAAGCCCGAGCTCGAGGCCGACAGCGTCGTCGGCACGGTCGAGAGCATGCCGGCCTACGTCAAGACCGTCACGGCCGGACAGCGCGTGCGCATCGATCGCGATGCGATCAGCGACTGGATGTACATGGAGAAGGGGAAGCTTCGCGGCGGGTATACGATGCGGGTCGGACTCGAACAGCTTCCGGACAAGGAGCGCGACGCGCACAAGAAGGCGCTCGGACTCGACTAAGTCGGATAGTGTCGCAGGCGTTGTGCGCGTCAAAGGCGTCGTGCGCGCCAACGGCGTCATGCGCGCCAGCGGCGTCACGAGCGTAAACGGCGTTGTGCGCGTCAACGGTGCGCACGCTTCTCGCGACGCACGCCGGGCTCCTGCTGGCGATGCCGGGCGCGACCGTGCGCCTACAGCGGCAGCACGAAGGTGAAGTTGCCGCCGAACTTCCCGAGCGGACCGAGGCCCTGGCGAAGGTCGACGCGACCGAAGACGATGTCGGTGATGAAGAGAGGGATTCGGCTGAGGCCGACGCCGACCTCGGAGTACCAGTCATCACCCGTCCCGACGTAGCCCACGGGGTGCGCCTGGCGATAGCGAGCGACGGCGCCGGCGACGAGCAACTCGATGCCGCGTCCGTCGGCCGTTGGCAGGCCGATCGCGCGCCACGGCAGATCGGTGAGGTTGAGCTCGGCTCCGAGCGCGATGTACTCGGTGCCGCCGTAGAGTCCCTTCGGCGGGGAGACGAGGCCGCCGGGCTTTCCGAACGTCGCCGCGGAGGTGCGCATGCGGAACTGGTACTGTGGGGGCAGGCTCGCCGACCCGGTGCCGGCGGCGGCGAGCAGGGTCAGCGAGATCGGATTGTATCCCGTCTCGGCGAGCGGCAGCGAGTAGGACACGAGCGCCTCGACGAGTCCGAACGTGGTGTCGGCGCCGGTGCGGGCGCCGCGCATGCCGGTGACCAGGAACCGGATGTCGTCCTCGCCGACCGGAGTGAGCTTCAGGAACGGCTCCACCCGCGAGAATGCCAGATCCGCCTGCACGGTCGTGAACTCGCCCTCGGTGATCGCGGGGTTCGGCTGGAACTCCTTCGACGTCCAGGTCACCAGCGACCAGCTCGCGTTGTTGCCGATCGAGAACTGCCGCGACTGTTCGACGGTCGCACCGAGGCGCACGTACCCGTAGCGCACGTCACCGCCGGCATTCCACCCATCCTTGCGAAAGAAGTCGTAGTAGTCCGCGTGCAGCGTCGCGGCGACGAGCGTGTTCATCAGGCGCGGATAGTTGCGATCGCCCGTTGTCGTCGAGGCGATCTGCGAGAAGGTGCTCGCGCGCATCGTCGCGCTGAGCGAGGACGGATCGCCGACGTCGAGCCGCAGCGAGCCCTCGCCGATCGGTCGCTCGAGTCCGAAGCTATAGCCACCGGAAACGCTCGCACCGACCGGACCGAACGCGGCGCCTGCCGACAGTGTCGGTGTCGCGCTGCCGGCGCGGTTGTAGTCGACCATCGCGCCGAACGTGAACGACGGCGAGCGCGCCTGTTCTTCCGCCGCGACCCGGGTGGCCTCGATCATCGAGACCTGCTCGGACGTGAGCATCGACTGTGATGCCCAGAACGACGACGGCGCGTCGCCGGCGTCCTCGCGGATGACGATGGGCAGGCTCTGCCAGCGGAGCGAGTCGGGCATTGGCACGCCGACGCGCTGATCGTCGAGACGGCTGGTCACCGCGAATTCGACACGCGTCTGGGCGAGGCCGAGCGCGGCGAAGCTCACGATGCCGCTTCCGGTGATCGCGAGCGAGTCGGGAACGATGTCTCCGGCCGGCGTCGGCGCGAACGTCTGCAGGATGGTGATCGTGGTGATGAACGGAATCCACGTTGCGGCCGACGGCTGCAGCTCCATCGCGACGAGGCTGCCCGCGGGGACCGCGCCGCTGCCTGCATTGCCTCCCGCGACCTCGCGCGCGACGTAGATCCGGCCTTCGAACAGCGGCCAGTGGCGAGCCGTGGGAACGATGCGGATCGCGTCGACCTCGACGCCCGATCGGCGCTCGACTCCGGCATGCTCGAACGCATAGTACTCGTCGGCGTCGCGTGCGAGCGGAGAGACGATCGAGGTGTTCAGAAGGATGATGCGGTCTTCGCCGATCTCGACGGTCTCGCCCAGCGTCGAGTAATTCTCGATGGGACCTCGCGCAAGTCCGGACAGGGCGGCCGTGCCGCGCGCAGCGACAATCCGGATGCGCGCTCCGCGCCCCGACTCGCGATGGTAGGCGCCGTGCGCCTCGTGCACGATGCGCTGTGGCTTGATGAGGTCGATGGTTGATCCGGACTCGAGCACGGTGACGATCGTCGTCAACCGCACCGTCGCGCCGAGGGACTGCGCCTGCTGCCTGACCCGATCGGCGCGAACGCGAGCGACGATCGCCGCTGCATCGTTGATCGGCACCTGCGTCATGACGAGCGAGCCCGCGTCATTCGACGGCGCTTGCGCAAGGGCCGAGGAGCCGACGCCGATGGCCGCCAGCGCGACGCCAACGGCCGTTAGCGCGATCGCACGGCGAAACTGCGTCGTCGCAGAGCGCTGTGTCGTCGCACAGCGCTGCGTCGTCGCACAGCGTTGTGTCGTCGCACAGAGCAGCCGCGTCCTCGCACGAAGAAGCCGCGTCGTCGCACAAAGAACTCGAGCCCACATGAAAGCGCCCCCCAGGGTTGTGCCGTGTTGCAGCGCAAGAGCCATGCCGCCCCTCCGGCACTCCGCGCGCGTCTGTGTCGTCATTCCCGACAACACTTGTCCGGTACGTCGCCGGCAGGTATCATTGGATCGCCTTCATCGGGCTCTGGCTCACTCTCCGAGGCTCGTTTCGTGACCGTGCGCAAGCTTCTCTTCAACGTCCTCGGGACGATCTTCGTCGGCCTCGGCATCGCGGGAATCATCCTGCCGCTGGTGCCCGCGACGCCGTTCCTGCTGCTGGCGTCGGCCTGCTACCTGCGCGGCTCCGACCGTCTGCACGACTGGCTGATGAACCACCGCCTGATGGGACCGTACCTGCGCAACTTCAAGGAGCATCGCGCGATGCCGATGGGCGCCAAGATCGGTACGATCGCGGTGCTCTGGACGTCGGTCGCCTTCTCGGCGTACGCCATCGAGCGCATCCACGTGCAGATCATCCTCGTGCTCATCGCCATCGGCACGACGACCTACATCCTCCGCATGCGAACCCTCGGCCGCGACACGGTCATCGCCGTCGACGAGCCGGAACCGGCCGTGCAGGCGTCGGAGTCGTAGCGCGCGACCACGGACTCGAGTGTGCCGGGCTCTCCACGTGGAGGGCCCGATTCGTATGCCGCCGTCGGGATCGTCTCACCGCCGATCGATCATCCGCACCTATTCTCCCCAGACCGTCGCGACGAGACGACGGCCGCCTCCGTGATTGCGATGCTCGCAGAGGTAGATCCCCTGCCACGTGCCGAGCAGCACGCCGCCCCCGCCGATCGGAATCGAGAGTGACGTGCCCATGAGCGATGCCTTGATGTGCGCCGGCATGTCGTCGGGACCTTCGTAGGTGTGCTCGTAGTACGGAGCATCCTCCGGGACCATCTCGTTGAGATGGCGCTCCATGTCGCCGCGAACATCCGCGCTCGCGTTCTCGTTGATGGTCAACGAGGCGGAGGTGTGCTGGATGAACAGATGGAGCACGCCGACCCGCATCGTCCCGAGCTCCGGAAGCTGTGCGAGCACCTCGTCGGTGACCAGGTGCATGCCGCGCTGCCGGGGTCGAAGCGTGAACTGCCGCTGAATCCACATCTGCTGCAACGGTTGGGTGAGGAGGGTTCGCGCGGCGTCGGCCGCGGCGGTGCGCCGAATCTACGACGGCAAAGCGCGTGCGCCACGCCTCGCGCGGCGGCCCTGGTCTTGGCACGACTTTTCGCGCACTCGAATCAACGCGAGGAACACCAATGGATGCGAACCAGGAGGATATGAGCCATGCGCTGGACAGGAGGACGCCAGAGCATCAACGTGGAGGACCGCAGGGGAGCCGGCGGAATGGCAATCGGCGGGGGGATCGGGTCGATCGTTATTGCCCTGATCGTGTACCTGCTCGGCGGTGATCCGTCGATCGTCACCGATCAGGCGCCCGCGCCGTCGCAGACGCAGACGCGCAGCGGCCAGGGCTACGCTCCGACCGACGACTCGCTGAAGCAGTTCGTCTCCGTCGTTCTCGCCGAGACCGAGGACACGTGGAACGCGCTGTTTCAACAACAGGGCATGCAGTACAAGGAGCCGCGCCTGGTGCTCTTCACGCAGCAGGTGCAGTCGGCGTGCGGCATGGCCGGCGCCGCGGTCGGACCGTTCTACTGTCCGCTCGACTCCAAGGTCTACATCGACCTCTCGTTCTACCGGCAGTTGCGCGAGCGGCTCGGCGCGCCGGGCGACTTCGCCCAGGCCTACGTGATCGCGCACGAGATCGGCCATCACGTGCAGAACCTGCTCGGCATCTCCGACCAGGTACAGCAGGCGCAGCGTCGCTCGAGCAAGGCCGAGGCGAACGAGCTCTCGGTGCGCCTCGAGCTGCAGGCCGACTACCTGGCCGGCGTCTGGGCGCATCACGCGCAGAAGGAGGGAATCCTCGATCCCGGTGATCTCGAGGAGGCAATGACCGCCGCGAGCGCCATCGGCGACGACAAGCTTCAGATGGAATCCCAGGGCTACGTCGTGCCCGACGCGTTCACGCATGGAACGTCGGAGCAGCGCGCGCGGTGGTTCCGGCGCGGCGTCGAGTCGGGAAGTCTCGAGGGCGGCGATACCTTTGCAGCCGACGCGCTCTAGTCGTCCGGCACCGCATGTTGATTTGACGGGTGCCGCGAGCGCGCGAACAGCGCCCGGAGCATACGCGCAATGTTTGTAGCATGAGGGCACGGCCGGCGCATCCGGTTGTGCCCTCGCGCATGAGCAGCGTGTGCGTCGCCGTATCAACCCTCGTCGAGCCGAAGCCCGCATGACGATCCGCACCGCGACACCGGAGGACGCCGTCGCCATCGCCGAAGCGCATGTCGACGCGTGGCGCTCGGCGTATCGCGACATCCTGCCGGCGTCGTATCTCGCGAGCCTGTCGGTCGAGAAGCGCGCGGCGAACTGGTCGACGATTCTGGCCATGCCTGGTGCGCTCGTCTCCGTCGCCGAGGAGCCGCCGTCGATCATCGGCTTCGTCTCGACGGCGCCGGCGCGCGACAGCGAGATCGACCGCGAGCGCGTCGGCGAGATCTGCGCGATCTACGTCGTCGAGCGCGCCTGGGACAGGGGGATCGGGCGCCGGCTCTTCGACACCGGCTGCGACGGCTTGCGACGGGGTGGCTTCGAAGACGTCATTCTCTGGGTCCTCGAGGAGAACGCGCGAGCCCGGATGTTCTATGAGCGCTGCGGCATGACACTCGATCCCGGTCCCGCCATGATCTTCACCGCGGAAGGCCGTGCCTACCGCGAGGTCCGATATCGCATGCGACTCTGAGGGCGGACGCCGGCATGGCTTTGCCTCACTGCGTCGATGTCATGTTCGTACATTTTCACCTCCGTCGTTCTTCGCTCCCATTTCCATACGCCCATGATTCGCCGTGCGCTCCTGATTCTCGCCTTCTTCTCCGTTGCCTCGCACCTGGCGGCGCAGCAGGAGTTCGCGCCGACATCGCCCGAGGGCGTGACGCTCGCCTACATCGCCGCGATGAAGGAGGCGCAGCTCGACGCGATGACCGCGTTGATGCATCCCGAAGCGCTCGCCGAGTTCCGGGGCGTTCTTCAGCCGGTCGTCGAGATGGCCGGCAGCAGCCCCGATGACGCCGGCGAGATCCTGCAGATGTTCGAGGGCGTGAGCTCCGCCGCGGAGCTCGCGAAGCTCTCCGACGCGAAGTTCTACTCCTCGTTCTACGCGGGGATCATCGCGCTCGAGCCCGAGCTGCTCGAGACGGTTCGCAGCGCCGAGACCGAGGTGCTCGGCCACGTGATGGAGGGAGACGACACCGCGCACGTGCTCTACGCGATGACGCTGGCCACCGGCGCGACGATGCGCCGCACCGAGGTCGTCAGCCTGCGGCGCACGAAGAGCGGCTGGGGGATTCTTCTCGACGCCGACGTCGATGCGATGGCCCAGGCGATTCGACAGTCGCTCGAGACACGCCACTAACCACGGAGGGATCGATGAAGCTTGCTGTACTCGGCACCGGCATCGTGGGACGGACCATCGGCGCGCGGCTCGCGCAGTTCGGGCACACGGTCATGATGGGCTCGCGCAGCGCAACGAACGAGACGGCGCAGAAGTGGGCCGAGGAGGTCGGTGACAACACCTGCCACGGCACGTTTGCCGATGCGGCCAGGCACGGTGAGATCGTCTTCAACTGCACGAGCGGCGTCAACTCGCTTGCGGCGCTCGAGCTCGCGGGACGGGAGAATCTCGACGGGAAAGTCCTCATCGACGTCTCCAACCCACTCGACTTCTCGCAGGGATTTCCGCCCTCGCTCTCGGTCTGCAACACCGACTCGCTCGGCGAGCAGATTCAGGCGGCGTATCCCGACGTGAAGGTCGTCAAGACGCTCAACACGATGAACTGCGGCATCATGGTCGATCCCGCACTCGTGCCCGGCGATCACACCGTGTTCGTCAGCGGCAACGATGCCGATGCGAAGGCCCAGGTCATCGAGCGGCTCGAGGAGTTCGGATGGAACCGCGACGCCATCATCGATCTCGGCGACATCACGACCGCGCGCGGTCCCGAGATGATGCTGCCGGTCTGGGTCCGGCTATACGCGGCGTTCGGCAATGCGAACTTCAACTTCAACGTCGTTCGTGCGGAGACGTCGGCCTGAGGTCCGCGGCATCAATAGAGCACACACCGATATCATGATCCGCCGGCGCGACCGGCTCCCCGAATACCGATGCATCATCTTCTGACACTCGTTCTCGCCCTGCTCACGTTCTTCATCGGCGTCAGTGACTCCCTCGCCCAGCGCGCGAAGGGGAAGTCGAGGACGAAGGCGCCGGCCGTTGCGAAACAGAGCGCGCGGCACATGCTCTTCCGCGTGCAATCCGACAGCACCGTCGTGTATCTGATGGGCTCGGTGCACATGCTGCCGAAGAGCTTCTATCCGCTGGACACGATCCTCGAGCGCTCGCTCGACAGCTCCGACGTGCTCGTGCTGGAGATCAAGCTCGACCCGGCGACGCAGATGGCCGCCGCACAGAAGATGATGAGCGCGGCGATGCTCGAGGATGGCGAGACGCTCGAGAGCGTGCTCGACAAGAAGACCTACGGGCAGCTCAAGGCGCGCCTGAAGCCGCTGGGACTCGACGTCGCGCAGCTCGATCCGTTCGAGCCGTGGATGGTGGCGCTGACGCTCGCGGGACTCGAGCTCAAGTCGACAGGATTCACCGGAGAGCTCGGCGTCGACGCGCACTTCAGCGCGCGCGCGAGCGCCGAGTCGAAGCAGCTCGAGGGACTCGAGACCGTCGAGGATCAGCTCGCGCTCTTCGACTCGATGCCCATCGAAACGCAGCGCGTGTTCCTGCAGCAGACGCTCGAGGGCCGCACGCAGACCGCGTCGGTGATCCGGCGCCTGGCCGAGGCGTGGCGCATCGGCGACGTGAAGTCGCTCGAGAAGCTCGCGCTCAGCGACCTGCGCACCGACTCGTCGTTTTACCAGCGGATGCTCGTCGACCGCAACCGGCTCTGGATGCCGAAGATCGAGAGCTACCTCGCCGACCCGAGCCGGCGCTACCTCGTTGTCGTCGGTGCCGCGCACCTGCTCGGACCGGATGGGATCCTCGCGATGCTCCGCGCGAAGGGATTCGAGCCCGTGCAGATGTGAGACATTCGTTTCTCCGCGTCCGGGTGTGGACATGGCCGCAATTGGCGCCTAACTTCGCTGGCAGCCACCGCCGCCTCACCACAATCCCATTGCCGGAGGAGCCAATGACCATGGCATTCCCCGAGGGCGCCGACGACAACGTTCAGCGTGCGCTCAACGAAGCGAAGCGTGCCGAGCTCGCCGAGAAGTTCGGCGGACTGTTCATCGAAGGAGATTCCCCGCTGCCCGCGGAGATCGAGTGCGAGTTCCTGCAGCGCATCGAGGAGTTCGAGCTGAAGTGGGCATCGCACGAGATCACCACCGTCCGCGCCTTCATCGGCGATCCTCCCGTGCGCCCTGTCGTCGAGCTCGCCGACGCCGAGCTTGCCGAAGAGCTCGAGTACCTGCTGTCGGTCCTCGACGAGAACGACGTCGAGATCGACTTCTGCGAGCGACCGGACGATCGCGAGGTCTACCGGTTCATCACCGAGGAGCTGCTCGAGCACGAGATCGACGACATCCGCGTGCCCGGCATGGTCTGCCACTTCATCTACGAGGAGTTCCATCCGAACCCCGAGGCCGATGCCCGTGCGACGGTGCGCACGTTCATCGCGCAGCTCTTCGACAACGCCGAGCATCTCGCGTCGCGGCTCGCCACCGCCCAGGAGTGCGACGCGGAAGGACTCCCCATCGACCTGGAGCCCGCCCGGCAATGGGTCATGGAGTTCCGCGCGGCGATCGCGAGCGTCTTCGACTACGACCTCACGATCATCACGACCACGATGCACGGCAACGACTGCGAGGTCGACGCGAGTCTCCATTGGACCGGCCTCGCCGCGGGCACGATGAATCAGCTCGACATCCGAGCTCCCATCAGCATGCGTCTGCGCTTCGGAGCGTACGGATGCTGGGAGGTCGTCGAGGTGACGGGAGGGATGTAAGGCTCCGCGGCGGAGCGTCACGACAGCACTGCCGCCCCTTCCCGCGATCGGGAGGGGGCGGACTCTGACGACGCGTGGGCTTCGACGAGGCTGCAACCCACGGTCCTCTTGCTCGTCGCAACAGATACCATGGAAAGTCTCTACGCACAGCGGTCGACCGCGATCGCCTTCGCTGTCTGCTGGGTCATCGCGATCCTGCTCGTCTGGGTTCTGCATCGGCAGTGGTGGAAGCTGCGCGCGGTGCGTCAGGCGATGTGGATCGTCCCGTCGATCGTCCTGACGTCGGTCGTGTTCTGGGGCATCTCGGTGCGCGCGCA